>NZ_QTQA01000033.1:0-63339 GCF_003853825.1 Burkholderia sp. Bp9012
GGCGTCGAGCGTCTTGCCGACCACACCGCGAATGTCATATGCCTTGAAGATGGATTGGGAGATCATCGATTCTCTCTGGGTTGCATGCACCGAAACAGTCGGACTGTCGCGTGATCGCGCACTGCGTTCGGATTCAGGATGCCGTTACGGCGCGCGTACGTCCCCGCGTCCTGGCAACGGAGCCGCCCGATGTCATGGCGAACCGTCGCGCGACAAATTCACGCACAGCCTGGCGCGAACTCGTCGCGAAACTCGCAAAACAGCTTGCCGCGCGTTGCGAGGTGGTCGATCTGGGCCAGTGTCAGCGATGCGATACGTGATGCCGTCATTTCCGAAATGCCGAGTTGTCGCGTGGCCTCGCCCCGGTTGACGAGGAGCAGCCACTTCGCAAGCATGAGATACGATCGATTGAATTCCGCGATCGCATCGGAAATGTCGTGTTGTTCGGCCATGGTCGGTCTTGAAGGGCCAGCACGTGCGCTTTGCCGGTCGATTCGCTTCGACCCGGTGGTTCGGCACTCGCCGGATTTTCGATGACACACTGTACGTCGCGAACGCACCGCCGGACCGACAAAGCTCTGAACGGATCCGCCAGCACACGTAAGGGCGAGGCCGTCGGCGCGCGCTTTGTTTCGCACGGAACCGCCGCGGCGCCATGCGCATCCGTTCAGTCGGCTTCGGCGAGATACGGCGACGTGAACACGCGCGGCGGGAACGCCTGCAGGCCGCCTTGCGGCGTAAAGCTGTAGCGCAGATAGACAGTCGCCGTCCACTCGCGGTACTGATACGCATTGCCGAACGAAGCCGCTCCACCGACGGCAAGCTGCGGCGCGACCTGGTATTCGCCGCGCGCGGCGAGCGAATACGCGATGCCCGTCTTGCTGCGGGCGGGATACACGGCCCCCGCATCCAGCCCCACCGCCTGACTGGCGGCGGCATTCGCGGCCGCTTGCGCCTGCATGCCGGAATCGAGCGGGAAATACGGCACCGCGTTCTGCCGGTAATGCTGCACGCCGAACGAACCGCTCAAATCGTACGCAAACGCGCCCGTTCGTCCCGCGTACTCGACCGGTATATTCAGGATCACGTATTGCTGCGGACTGAAATAACCGCCCTGGCCGTACGTGAAATACGACTGGTTCTTGCTGAAGCGCATCCACGTCGCATTGACACCCACGGTGAGCGTCCGGTCGGCGTCGCGCAGCAGGCGCGTATAGGCGCCGCCGCTGCCCTTGCCGGCAAAGTTGCGTTCGACGTGATGGCCATCGTAGTAGTCGAACGCACCCGCGACGTACGCGCCGCTGGTACCGTCGTCCCAGCTCAGCGCGCCGCGCGCGCCGCTGCGCGTCACGCCGCCCCACTTGAGGCCGGCACTCGCATCGCGTGCGCCCGCGAACGAAAGCAGGCTGTCGGTCACCGCACGACGCGTGACGGCCAGCGAATAGGCCGTCCGATCGGTGATGGCACCGTTGTAGCGCACGCCGCCGACCACATCCTGGTACGGAAACCCGACCGGCGTCGCGCCGATGTCGGCCTTCCATTGCTTGCCTTCGTAACCCAGGGAGAGACCGACGCCGCTCGCCGTTTCGGAACCCGGCGAGCCGCCGCCGGCCGACGTCGCGAGCCCCGCGCCGAACCGGGCGAGGGTCGGCACGTCGGTGGCCGGGTTGCCGCCGTCGAGCATGACCGGCGTGGCGGTCACGACGACGTGACCGTTGCCCGCCTTGATACGCCCTTCCAGCGGCGCCTCGATGTCGGTGAGGCCGGACAGCCCCGCCTCGCCCGTCCGGTTCCGGAACACGAGGCCGCCCGCTGCCGTGCTGGCCTGCTCGCTGTTCACCTGGGCCAGTTCCGACGCGACGTCGAGCATCTGCCCGCTGGCGCCCGCATCCCGCTGCGGCGCACGGGTCACGGCCTCGCTTCCCGCATAGCCGGCCGGCGGCTGCGGGATATAACGAGGCGGCGCATCGGGCTGCCCGTATGTCGATGAAAGAACGGGCGAGCGCGCAACGGCGACCTTCGTCCCGCCGCGAGCCGGCCTGGAGCCTGACGTGGCCGCCGGCGAACCGGCCGCCGCCGCGGCACGCGACGCGGGCGACATCGGCCACGGCGTGGCGACGTAGCCGGCACAGTCGTCGTTCGGATCGGACTGTGACACGCATCCCGCGTACGCCCCCGCCGGCGCTACGTCGGCGGCAGGCTCCCGATAGGGCAGATAGCGCCGCGCGGTCGCGGGCCGACCCGACTCGGCCGCGCCGGCGGCCACCTGGCCATAGCCGCCGGGATCGCCGGGATCGGGCGTGACTGCCTGCAGCGGCATGGCGGGCGGCACCATGCGCGCTGCCGGCACGGCGGACGGGGTGACGTAGGTCGCGGGCAGCGCAGGAGGCGTCGTATAGGGCACGGTCGGAGCAGAAGAAGACGGGGTGGACCAGGAAGGCACGCCCGGCAGCGGCGATACAGCGGCCCCGAAGCCGATCGACGGATGAACGGCATCGACTGCGGTCTTGCCTTCGAACGGATTGGTACCAGGCAGCGGGTTCGCGCCGATACGCCGCATCGCGTCTTCCCAACCGCGCGGCACGTTCGACGGCGCCGGCTTGCTGCCCGGCGGCGGCGCATTGGCGGCCAGCAGCGCACGCTGCAGATACTGCGCGGCGAGCGAAAGATTCCCCTCCGCGCGATACAGGCGGCCGGTCGCGGCAAGCAGCCCCGGGTCGTCGGGCGCAATGCGCAGCGCCGTGGCCGCGAACGCTTCACCGTCGCGCCATGCCTTCGCGCTGCTCGCCGCGTAGATCGCCGCGACCAGCAATCCCGTATCGTCCGGCCGGCGGGCCAGCGCGACCCGATAGCATTTCAGCGCGTTCGGCGCATCGCCGGCCAACGTATACAGCCGCGCGAGCGCGGCCTGGAGCTCCGGACTGTCTGGCATCGCAGCCAGCCACGGCGCGATGACGGCGTAGCCGCCGGCAAGGTCGCCTGCCTGGCGCACCGCATCGGCCTGACGCACGACGATCTCGAGGTTCAGGCGTTCGAAGTCGCCGCGCTGCGCGGGCGACAGCGGCAGCGCGGCGAGCCGGCGCATCGTGTCGCCCAGAAGCCCATCGTCGCGGACGGTCAGCAGAATCCGCGCATATTGCAGCAGCAGGCCGGCATCGTCCGGTTCCCGGGCCAGCGCACGCCGCACGATCAAGAGCGCACGCGACGTGTCGCCGGCTTGCGCATAACCCGCCGACAGCTCCGCCGCGAGCGCCGGCACCGACTGGCCGATCCCCTCCGCATCGTTCAGCACGCCGAGCGCCTGAGCGGGGCGGCCCTCGCGCACCATCCGTGTCGCCAGCGCCACCTGCTGGCCCACCCAGAGGCGGTGCTGCAACGTCGTCATCGCTGCCGTGCGTTGCGCGGGCTCGATGCGCTCCAGCCGCTGCAACCCGATGCTCCAGTCTTGCGTCTGCTCGGCCAGCAGCGCGCCGGCATAGAGTGCGTCGGTCATCTCGGGCCGTTCGGCCAGCAGTCCGTCCATCACGCTGCGTGCCGACGCGATCGCCCCTTGCCGCACGTACACGCGCGCCAGATCCAGCCGCAGCCACGGATCATCCGGATTGCCGGCGAGCGCGTTCTCGAACAGGCTGCGCGCCGCGCCGAGATCGCCGCGCGCTTCGGCTTGCCGCGCCTGCGCCGCTTCCGCCGTACGACGCAACCGGTCGAGGCCGCCGGCCTTCGACTGCTGCTCGGCGGTCAGTTGCGTCGCGAACTGCAATGCTTCGTCGCCGCGCCCCTGCGCGGCCAGCGCGCCGACCAGGCCGCGTATCGCGTCCGGGTTGTCGGACTGCCGCCGCAGCGCCATCCGGTACGCCTGCTCGGCGCCACGCGCATCGCGATTCTCCAGCAGCGCGTCGCCGAGCAGCACCTGCGCGGTGACGATCGACGGATCCGCAAGAATCGCGCGTTCGAACAGCGCTTTCGCTCGCGCGAAGTCGCCGTTGCTTTGCGCGCCGAGCGCCTCGCTCGTGTAGGACCAGTACGTCGCACTGCCGAGCGCCGAGCGCCAGCGCGCCGCATTCCCGCCTCGCGACGCGCGCTCCAGATCGCTGCGTGCCTGCGCGAAGTGCTCTTGCTTCAGTTCGACGATGCCGCGGCCGCCCAGCGCGTCGCTGTCGTTCGGCGACGTGGCGAGCACGGCATTGAAGCGGGCGCGCGCCGTGACCAGATCGCCGCGCTCGAGTGCCGCAAAGCCATCCTCGATCGCGTGGCCGCGCGCTGCGTTCGATGCGCTCCGTTGATCGCCCTCGCGCGCGGTTTGATCCTGTCGCACCATGCTGTCGTAGCGTGCCTTGACCGGCGGATCGTCGGGGACCACCTTCAGATAGGCGAGGTAGCGCGCCTGATCCGACGGCCTTGCCGCGAGCCAGAGCAGCGCCTGGCGCCAGCTCTGGCGCGCCGCTTTCCCGACTTTCGCGTCGTCGGACAACGACTCGAGCCGCGCGATGCCGTCGCGACGCGTCGCGTCGCGATAGGTCAGGTGCTGCGCATACGCGAGTGCGTAGCGCGGATCGTCGGGGTTGTCGCGCGCGAGACGTTCCAGGCCGCGCCGGGCTTCAGCCCATCCGCTCGGCGTGGCCGCGAGCGCCTGGAAGTACTCGAGCTGCAGCGCGGGCGACGACGGCGCGCCTTGCAGCGCGCGCTGATACTGTTGCGCGGCCAGGGCGCTCTGCCCCGTTTGCGCGAGGCGGCGCGCATTGCTGATCTCGCCGTCCCGCACGCTCGCCTCGCCCAGACGCAGGCCAAGCTCGTCGGTCCGCGCGAAGCCGGGGGCGGTCCGGCGCAACTGTTCCAGGTAGCGGCGCGCACCGTCGACGTCCTTGCGATCGGCGAGCACCATGCCCATGCCGAACAGCGCGTCGGGCTGATTCGGATCGACGCCCAGCACCTTCTTCCAGGCCTGCGCCGCGAGGTCGCCCCGGCCCTGCGCCTGCCAGTATCGTCCCTGATCGACGAGCACCTTCAGCGGGTCGCTGCCGGCCGCTGCCGCGTGCGGCAGTGCCAGCGCGAGCAGCAGACTCGCGACACCGCCCGCGCGGGCGACGCCGAGCCCGCGTAACCGTCGGTTTCGCATGTCACTCCTTCAGCCGGCGCGCCGCACGCGCACGCAGCAGACGATAGAAGAGCGCCGCCGCGACGAACGCAGCCAGCACGCTGAACAGCGCAAGCAGCAGCGGACGTCCCGACAGGAACCAGCGCAGGTACGTGATCGGCGGCAGCGCACCGACGTGATACGACGTTTCGTTCGACGTCACCGTGACGGTGCGATCGCGAATCACGACCATCGCGCCCTGGACCGACGTGAGCATGTCGTCGTCGAGCAGTGCGCGGCCGAGCACCTCGTCCGCATGCCCGGTCGCACTGATCAACGCGACGGCGCTGCGTGTCCTGCGCAACGGCGACTCGAAGCCCGCGATCAGCGCGCGCGTGCCGTCCGAGACGATCGACAGGCCGGCACGCACGCGTTCGCGCTCGGCGCCAGGCGACGGTGCCGCCTCGGCGCCGCCGAACAGGCCGCCGTCGGGATCCTTGCCGAACGGCATGCGCGTCGCCCAGCGGGTCAGCAGCGGCTGTGTGTCCGGTGCGCCCAGAATCAGCAGATCCTTGGACGCGAACGCGCCGACACCGGCGGCGTCCGTCACCGTCACACCGCTGACCGGATAGCCCGTCGACACGCCCATGCGTCCCATCGCGAGCAGGTACAGGCCGTAGACGTCCGCGGTCGGCTCGGCAGGCAGCACGACGGCCGTGTCAGACAGGTCGGCCATCCGCGTGAACGGGAAGCCGCTGTTTGCAAACGCGGCGAGGTCGGGCAGCGCCTTGTAGTGCGGAAACGACGACACGTCGATCGTCGAGTCCGGGTCGATCGAACCCGCGACGTTCTGCAGCAGCCGCCCCGTGCATCTGCCCATATCCGGGATCTCGTAGAAGAAGTGCAGCTGCAATGGCGTGCGCGGCGTGAGTAGCAGCGGCGGCACGTGCAGCGTCGCGCGGTCGATACCGTTGGCGACGAATGGCAGGTAGCGACTCAGGCTCCAGCGCGATGTTTCCCGTGCCGGGATCGGCAGCGCCTTCACGAATGTGTCGCCGACGCTCAGGTTGAGCGACGAACGGTCTGCGCGCAGCGTCGGCGTGTATCGATAACGCAGGTCGATCGGCGCGCCGCGCGTATCCCAGGTGAACAGATCGGGGGCGACGCGCAGATCGATCCGGACGGCGCCGGCGTCGTATCCGGACACGCTGAGCGCGCGTCCCTCGGCCAGTTCGCCGATCCGCACCGGGCGCGTCGACGACAGCCAGTTCGGCGCGTCGTATGGCACGCGCGGCGCAACCTGCTCGAGCCGGCTCACCGTGGCATGCGTACCCGCAAGCGTCTTGCTGCCGAGCGCGAGCGTGAGCGCGGCGACCTTCACTTCGCCCGGCGTGCGACCGAGCACCAGCAATAGCTGGCCATGAGCAGGCGCCTGCCGCTCGACGACGGCCAGCGTCGGTCCGTCGATCGCCGGCAGCATCACGCCGTCCAGATGATCGTCCGCCGTCGCGAACACCACCGCATTGCCCGATTCAGGCAAGCCTCCGGGCCGGGCCGGAAACCGCGCGCCGCGATACGAGGCCAGCGCGCCGAACCACGAAGCGACGATGCCCGCCGCTTCCAGCGTCTCCCGCGGCGGTCGCGCGGCGAATGCAAAAGGCAGCTCGAGCCGCCGGACGTCCCGCGAATCGAAGAACGGCGCGGGAAGCACGCCGAGCTCCGGCCGCTCCGGCAGCGACGCATAAGTCAGCTCGAGCCGGCTTGCGTTGCTCACCGTTGCCCACAGCGACGAGTTGGCGGGATCCTCGCACTCTTTCGTGTAATGACCGATCAACTGAACGTTCAGATGGTTGTACTCGGTGACGAAGCGCGGATCGATCGACACGTCGCGGGCAACCATCATGCCGGCTTGAGCGGCCGGCAACGGCAGCGTCGCCGCTACTTCGCCGTTGATGAGCACCTTGAGCTGCGACAGAGCCGGCAGCAGCGCGGGCGAGTAGCTGTAGACCAGATGGAGCGTCGCGCCCATGACGACCTCGTCGCGACGGACCGAGAACGCGATGCCGTTCTGGCCGTCGGTGCCCCGCAGCTGCAGCGGATCGCGTGCCCCGAGATCCGCGAACGTCAATGCCTGGCGCCGGCCGCCGGGCACGAGCGTGCCCGGCTCGGCCGTGCTCGGCAACGTGCCGAAGCGGCGGCGCGCGGCGTCGGCCGCCGGAACCGGTTCGGCGAGCAGCGCGGGGGCCGCCGTGGCGGGCCCGACGGGGACGGCCGGCGACGGCGCCGCCGCGTCGCCCGAGGACATCGCGCCATCCGCCGCCCGCGCTGCGCCCGGGGCCTGCGTCCCGGTGGCCGCGGCCCAGCTGCCCGATGCGATGCCGCTCGCCATTGCCCAGAGCAGTAGCGACAACACCCTGCGCGACACGCGCGCATACCGGCCGACTCGTGCAGGAACCGCGACAACCGCACCCTGCGAAATGCACGCCTTCCGGCGCGTGCTGCCGCGCTGTCGCGACGACCCCGTCATTCTTTCCGCCTCACGCTATTTTTTGTCGTTGCTGCGGCCGCCGCGCCCAAACACGCGCATGTCCGCGTAGAGGCGGGCGATCACGCGAAGTAGGCCGTGCACGCCGACCGTCGACAGATGCAGGAACGCACGCGGCGGCGAATCGGGCCGGCGGCCGTCAGTCCAGTCGATCCATGCGTCCGCGCGGGAAAAGGTCGAACTGACGAGATCGAACTCCTGCTGTTGCGACAGGCTCTCGAACCGGACGCCGACGCGTCCTGGTTCGACGTATTCGACCGTCGCGGGAAATGCATACTCGTCGACACCGCGAAACAGCGATACCGTCAACGATTCGCCCTGCGGAATGCGCGCATCGTCGGGGACTGCCAGGCCGATCCCTCCCTCCGAATAGTCACGTGTTTCGCATGCCAGAGTCCGGCCATTCGCGAAGCGCAGCATGACCGGAATCCGCGCCGCGACACGATGGGAACTGCGTACCTGCCTGCGTTCGTTCGCCGCCGCGACGGCGAGACCCAGAATCAGGATGTTGTAGGTCGTCCACGCCAGGTTGAACGCCGTCGTCTGGACTTCGCTGCCGACATGACGGTTGAGCGACAGGTTCACGACGCCGATCGCGAGGCCGATCACGTTCAGGATCACCAGGCTCAGATACGGTTTCGACACCGCCCAATCGAAGTAACCGCGGTCGATGCGTCCGCCCTTGGCCGTCACGTTGAACTTGCCCAGCCGGGGATTGATCAGCGCCAGCATCGTCGGCAGCGCGATGTACGACGCCAGCACGGCTTCGTAGACTTCGGCCCAGAACGAATGCCGGAACCGGCCCTGCATCCGCGAGTTCGTCACGTTCGCATGGATGACGTGGGGCAGCGCATAGAGCGCAAGCATCGTGGCCGGTGCATGGATCACATGTGCGTCGAAGAACAGGAACGACAGTGGTGCGGTCAGGAACACGAGCCGCGGGATCCCGTAGAAAAAATGCATCATCGCGTTCAGGTAGCACAGCCGCTGGCTCAGCGTCAGTCCGCGCCCGAGCAGCGGGTTGTCGATGCGGAATATCTGCGTCATGCCGCGCGCCCAGCGGATTCGCTGGCCGATGTGCCCGGTCAGACTCTCGGTGGCCAGCCCCGCCGCCTGCGGTATCGCAAGATAGGCCGTCGTATAGCCGCGGCGATGCAGCTTGAGCGCGGTGTGCGCATCCTCGGTCACCGTCTCCGTCGCGATGCCGCCGATCTCCTCCACCATCGAGCGGCGCATCAGCGCGCACGATCCGCAGAAAAACGTCGCGTTCCAGAGATCGTTGCCGTCCTGCACCAGTCCGTAGAACAATTCGCCTTCGTTCGGCACCGATCTGAAAATACCGAGGTTGCGCTCGAACGGGTCCGGCGAAAAGAAGTGATGCGGCGTCTGCAGCATGGACAGCTTTGGATCCCGAATGAACCAGCCGAGACAGATCTGCAGGAACGAACGCGTCGGCACATGATCGCAATCGAAGATCGCGACGAATTCGCCGTTGGTGATCTTCAATGCTTCGTTGAGGTTGCCGGCCTTGGCATGGCGATTGTGATCGCGAATCGTCCAGTGCACGCCGACCGACTCGCAGAAAGCGCGGAATTCCGGGCGACGTCCGTCGTCCAGCACGTGGATCGACAACTTGTCGGCCGGGTAATCCAGCGCGAGCGCCGCGTAGATGGTCGGTTTGACGACGCTCAACGGTTCGTTGTACGTCGGAATGAACACGTCGACGCTCGGCCAATGCGCGCGCGACGCGGGCAACGGCAGCGGCTTGCGCCCGAGCGGCCACGCGGTCTGGAAGTATCCGAGGATCAGCACCGCCGCCGCATAGACTTCGGAAGCCGCGAGCAGCGCGCCCCACACCGCGTCGAGCGGATGCAGCCACACCAGCGTGCCGGACAATCTCCAATACATATACCGGCCGGTGGCCACCACCGACAGCACGATCATGACGAGCGTCGCATAGCGTCCGTCCAGGCGACGGACCGTCAGCGAACAGGCGATGCAGCAGGTGGCGAACACGAGCTGCCCGATCGTGTCGAGCGGCACGGTGCACACGAAATACAGCGCCAGCAGCGCGAATGCGGCCACCGGCAGCGCGACGAACCGGCCGCTCCCGGGCAACGCATCGACGAACCGGTCGACCGCCGAGGGCCGCGCGACCTCCCCGCGGGCGCTCAAGCGATGCTCCGTGCGGTGTCGCGCCGATCGAGCACGCGCTCGAGCCATGCACCACACGCGTTCAGGTCGGCAGCGGCCTGCGAACGCGGATCGTAGCGATTCACGGTCGTCCGGGACGCGAGCGATTCCGCGACCCCTTCATCCCTGTGAATCACGCCGCCGAACCGGGCCGCGCCGAGGCTGTCGCACAGCACGCGCAGCACATCGCGGCCCAACTCGCGCGACTGATCGACCTGATTGACCACGTAGCCGTTACCCACGAAATCTGCGCGGCTCGCGGCATAGGCGTCGAGCATCCGCCGCATCTGCGGAATCGTTGCATACGAGGCCGCATCGGCGAGCACGACCTTGAGCACGAAATGCGCGGCCGTCAGCGCGGCGCGCATGTAGACCGAGGTGCCCGGCGGCGTATCGATGATCACGATGTCGTCGTCGCCGAGCCCGAGCGCGGCAAGCCCGCGCGCGAGCCACGACGGATCGCGGTCCAGCAGCCGCTCGAAGCGGCGTTGATCCGTTTCGCTGACCACGCCGAACGGAAACACCGTGATCCCGTCGACGACCACGGCCGGCCAGTTCAGTCTGTCGAGCGCGGCATGGGCGAGCCCGTCGGTCATTTCGAGCGGCACGCCGAAATGCAGCTGCAGCGCATTCTGCGGATCGAGATCCACCACGCTCACGCGCCGGCGTCCCGATGCCGATATCACGGCCGCGAGGTTCGCCGCCAGCGTCGTCTTTCCGACGCCGCCCTTTGCCGAAGCGATCGCGACGATTTTCATGAGCGGCCTGTCCACACCGATGGCTTCTTCGGCGCGTCGCCCGTCTCCTCGGTTCGCAGCCGCTCGAACAACCGAACCAGCGGTTGTGACGGACCTTGCGCGTCCGTGCTATCCGATGCAGCCGGCCTGCTTACCAGCTTCTTCAGCGGACCAGGCATTTGATTCCGCGTGCCGGCGTCCGGCGTAGACGCGGGCAACGCACGCGTGTCGGCCAGTACGATCTTGCGCAGGCTATCCGCGCCGTCCGGCGACTTGGCGCCCGGCTGCCCCTGCGACTCGCGCTCGCTCTCGCGCAACTCGACACCGCCGAGCAGCGGCCAGCGCGCGCGGGCCACTTCGGCATCCGCTTCGGCACGTACTTCGTGATAGCGTCCGGCATCGCCGCCAAAACGCTTGAACAACGATTCGATATCCCGTGAGGTCGACATAGCGTGTCCATTTGTTGTCGCGGAAGTTCCGGTCGGCCCGGTCGTTCAGTTCTTTGCGCGCGCAACACGCAGTTCGATCCGCGAGTCGTCCGGCGGCGCGACGTCCTGCGTCACGCGCAAACCGGTTGCGCCAACGCTGTCGAACCAGCCCTGATACGCGCCTTCCAGGAAGGCGGAGGACCATGCGAGATGGCCGTCGCCGAACGCGCGCAACGGCGCGGCGTGATGAACGATGCGCAGGAAATCGTGTTCGTCGGACAGTTCGGCGTAACCCCACTGCATATCGAGCCAGCGGGCATTCAATGCATCCGCGAGATCGTCCGTCGACTCGCAAGGGCCAAGTGGATGCGCGGCCGCGAAGCGCATGCCGACGCGCGCCATCAATTGCCTCAGTTCGTCTCGATCGAGCTGATCGGTGAATTCAGCCGCCAATGCCTCCAGGAAGCCGCGCCACTGGACCGACACATGGCGCTCAAGTAGATGCTCCAACATTCCCTGCATGGACGACGAATCCCCGGTAAAAGACAATTGTCGGCGTGGCCGCATCGCGTACTTCGCGTGCGGACATCGTGGCAACAGCGTTTTTGCGCATCGTATCGAATCCCATTAGACGAATGGAGTTCGATATCTAGCCGAAAAACGCCAAACTATCGGCCGCCACCGACAATTGACGGGAGCGGCCACCGCGGCAGCCGAGCGGGATCGGTCGCGCGGCTCGCGCGCGGCGCGACGCATGAAGCGCTGGAAAGGTCGCCCTGTCAGGCCCGGCCGGGCGAGGATTCCGCGCGGAATTCGCAGAACAATTCGCGACGCTCGGCGAGTTCGTCGATCTGTTCCGGCGTCAATGCGGCGACGATCACGGCCGTCTCATCCGACATGCCCAGTTGTTGTTTCGCCGCTTCGCTATCCGCTTGCAGCAAGCGCTGGGCAAGCGTCAGATACGAACGATTGAATTCCGCAATCGCGTCGAAGATGTCGTCCTGTTCGGGCATGGGCGTTCCTGATTTTGGACGGTTATTGCTTTCCGCCGGCCGCAGGGCGCGTATTGACAATACGCGGAGTGTCGGCCACGCACTCTACGTGCCGGACACATCGACGAGCGGACAAAACCTAGTGGTAATCCGCCACATCGCGGGCTTCTTATATTTCCGTTTGTGAAAGCACGATATGACGGACCGGCGACATGTGGTTCGGTAAAGTCACGGCGCGATCGCCGGTCCACCAGCATTCCTGTCGGAACGCTCAACGCCGCCAGCGTCCCAATCAAAGACGAGCGCAAATACACATCGGGGAAGGAGACGACGACGCGACAATGCCGGTGCGAGCAGACATACAATGCGTGCGATCGCAGCGGCCGCCGGGTGCTTGCTATGCAGCCCGTATCACGCGCTCGCGCCAGAAATCGCCGCGAGCGCCGAAAATCTTGCTGCACCATTTGGTGCCGTCCCAATACACGGGAAACCCGTACGTATGTCCCGGCCATCTGCCCTCACACCACATCGGTTCCGCGGGAGGATCGGTGCATGGAAGCCAGACACCAGCCCAGCCGGTGCACTGCCGTTGATCGGATATCGTCATGGTGTCTATGGTCGAATGCGTCATGGTGGCTCCACTTTCACTGTTCTCTTTGGCAATTGCGTTTCAACGCTAAATATATTTCATTCGCTTCTTCTTCTTTCTTCGCATATAGCAGGACCGTGGCGCGCTTCCATCCATGCATGCCGGAAACTCGACAGCTCCCGGCCGCGGGCCACCGTCGCAATCAGGCCTGCACTTTTTCTAGCAGGTGTTGCGACGAGACGACGCCAGCCTTGCCGTCTAAGGCTGCGATCCTCGGCCGACCAGCGCTTCGATCTCCGTTGGTGTCAGCGCGATGATCCGTGACGCGATCTGATTCGATATGCCCAACTCGCGTGCCGCCACTTCGCAATCGATCTTCAACATCTGCTGCATCAGTTCGAGATGGGCTGGATCGAGTGCTCCCAATGCACGGCAAATATCATCATCTTCCGCCATCACGCTCTCCCAATGACACGCCCGTGAACGCGATGCATCGGCGCACACTCGCATCTGCAAAATCCGTCCGGGTTCCGGATTTTCCGCTTCAAACCGTATCCCAACCGAGCGAACGCCTGCCGACAAACGACAGCCGTAATCCGCTATATAACGCCGAGCCGGCCGCTTGCACACTATTTCAAAATAATTCTTGTGCAAATGTATGGCTTCGCAATCACTCTGTCGGATTCACCCAAGATTCAGTCGCCGCTTTATTTCGGAACACACTAGGATTGCCGGAATCGCACGTGCGCGACCATGCAATTGCGTCCTGTGCGACTTCGAATCTTTTGTTGCGCCCGGACACCGACATCGCACATCGACGTTGTCTGCTCTTCATTCCGAACCCATGGAATTACCACTATGTTGAAAGTGACGAAAGCCGTCTTTCCGGTCGCCGGCCTGGGCACGCGGTTCCTGCCAGCCACCAAGGCCAGTCCCAAGGAAATGCTGCCGGTCGTGGACAAACCATTGATCCAGTATGCGGTCGAGGAAGCGATCGAAGCGGGCATCACGGAAATGATTTTCGTGACCGGACGCAGCAAGCGCGCGATCGAGGATCATTTCGACAAGTCGTATGAGATCGAGGCCGAGCTCGAGGCGCGTGGCAAGGACAAGCTGCTTTCCCTGGTGCGCAGCATTAAGCCGAGCCATGTCGACTGCTTTTACGTGCGGCAGGCCGAAGCACTCGGGCTGGGTCATGCCGTGCTGTGCGCGGAGAAACTCGTCGGCGACAATCCGTTCGCGGTGATCCTCGCCGACGACCTGCTCGATGGCCCGAAGCCGGTGTTACGCCAGATGATCGACGTCTTCGATCACTATCATGCGTCGGTCATCGGCGTCGAGGAAATCGCGCCTGAAGATTCAAAATCCTATGGCGTGATCGACGGCAAGCGTTGGGAAGACGATCTCTTCAAGCTGTCCGGCATCGTCGAGAAGCCCGAACCGTCGAATGCGCCGTCGAACTTCGGTGTCGTTGGCCGCTATGTGTTGAAACCGAAGATCTTCGAGCATCTCCGCGGGCTCAAACCCGGCGCGGGCGGCGAATTGCAACTGACCGACGCGATCCAGTCGCTGCTCACCGATGAACAGGTGCTCGCATACCGCTACGACGGCACACGCTTCGATTGCGGCAGCAAGCTCGGGTACCTGAAGGCGACGATCGAGTTCGCGCTGCGGCATCCGGAGGTCGCGGCGGACTTCGAGCGGTATTTGCTTGCGCGGATGTCGGAACAGCTTGTCATCTGACGCCAATCGTGCGCCGCAGTGACGCGCGGCGCATTGCCGGCTTTTCTCCCCACGAGCGATCGATAACTCCGCTTCGTCCAGCGAGGACCGGACATGTGGCTCGCTATCGGCAACCTCGGTGACGCGGCGCTGACGCTGCCGCTTGCCGCCATCTGTTTCGCGTAGCTCACTCGCTCGATGTATGGCTGGCGCATTGCGTTGTCGTGGGTCGTGCTGCTTGCCGTCGCGATGCTCGCCGTCGGACTGACGAAAGTTCTCTATGCCGGCGGTCGCGCCTGCCTCGCGCAATCTCGCCCGCAGGTTGCGCGGCCGGCGCAGACGATTGGCGGCGCCGATCAACATTCTGTCGGACTCGCACGGTATGCATTACCGACAATGCGCTTATCACGCACCGCACCATTTTTACCTCTCGCTGGGGGCCGATGAAGATCCTCGTCTACGGCATCAACTATGCGCCCGAGTTGACCGGCATCGGCAAGTACACCGCAGAAATGGCGGAGACTCTTACCGAGAAAGGTCACGCCGTGCGTGTCGTGTGCGCACCGCCGTACTACCCCGAATGGCGGATCGCGAACGGATACCCCGCGCTACGCTACTCGACTCAACGCTACAACGGCGTTGTGCTCTGGCGCGCGCCGCTTTGGGTACCATCGCGACCGAACGGCGTGCGCCGCATCGCGCACGTCGCGAGCTTCGCACTTTCGAGCCTCCCCGTCATGCTGCGGCACGCGATCTGGAGGCCTGACGTCATCATTTGCATCGTGCCGAGTCTGTTGAACGCGCCGGCCGCCTGGCTCGTCGCCCGGCTCACCGGAGCGCACGCATGGATTCACATTCAGGACTACGAGGTCGATACGGCATTCAGTGCCGGAATGTTCGAAGGATCCCCGCTGAAGCGTGCCGTACTCGCTGGCGAGCGCATGCTGCTGGAGCGCTTCGATACCGTGTCAACGATCTCCAGAAAGATGATCGAGCACGCGATGCACAAGGGTATTCATCCGCGCAAGCTCGTCCATTTCCCGAACTGGGCCGACACCCATTCGATCTATCCACTCAAACGGCCTAGCGAGCTACGATCCGCGATGTACATTTCTCCGGCCGCGACGGTGGTGCTCTATTCCGGCTACATGGGTGCGAAACAAGGGTTGGATGTTTTGGCCGATGCGGCCCAACGGCTCGTATTGCGCAACAACGTGGTGTTCGTCTTCTGTGGCAACGGGCCCGCGCGCGCCGAGCTCCTCATTCGCTGCGCCGGCCTCAGCAACTGCCGCTTCCTCGAGCTGCAACCGACTAGCCGGCTCAACGAGTTGCTCAATCTGGCCGATATTCACGTCCTCCCGCAACCCGCCAACGCCGCCGATCTCGTGATGCCGTCCAAGCTGACCGGAATGTTCGCCAGCGGGCGGCCCGTGATCGCGATGGCTAGCCTAGGCGCGGAACTGCATGACGTGGTTGCGTCTCGCGGGATCGTGGTACCGCCGGGCGATTCAGAAACGCTGGCATCGACTATCGACGCGCTCGCCACCAATGCGGCCGAGCGCGCTCGTCTGGGACAGGCCGGGCGCAAATTCGCCGAGTCCGTCCTTTCGCGTGACGCGGTGTTGAAAGAACTCGACGCCAGGTTGCGCGCATTGCGTCCCGAGCCGTCCAACGCCGACGTGTCCGGCGCACGGCATCCGGATTTTTGAAACTGCATTCGATCCCTCTCCATACGGCAACATGAAAATCACCATCATCGGCACCGGCTATGTAGGCCTCGTCACGGGCGCATGCCTCGCGGAAATCGGCAACGATGTCTTTTGCGTCGACGTCGATCAACGCAAGATCGATATCCTGAATGACGGCGGCGTGCCGATTCACGAGCCCGGCTTGAAAGAGCTGATTGCCCGCAATCGTGCGAGCCGCCGACTGCATTTCTCGACCGACGTCGAGGCCAGCGTCGCGCACGGCGACATCCAGTTCATCGCAGTCGGTACGCCGCCTGACGAAGACGGCTCCGCCGATCTTCAGTACGTGCTGGCCGCCGCACGCAACATCGGTCGGTATATGACGGGCCCCAAGGTGGTGGTCGACAAGTCGACCGTGCCGGTCGGCACCGCGCGGCACGTGCGCGATGCGATCGCGACGGAGCTGACGCGTCGCGGCCAGCGCCACGAAATCTCGGTCGTGTCGAATCCGGAGTTCCTGAAGGAAGGCGCGGCCGTCGACGATTTCATGCGGCCCGATCGTATCGTGATCGGTACCGACGCGGATGAGGCCGGCGAGCGGGCTCGTGAACAGATGAAACGGCTGTATGCGCCGTTCAACCGCAATCACGAGCGGACGCGCTACATGGACGTGCGCTCGGCGGAGTTCACCAAGTATGCGGCGAATGCGATGCTGGCGACACGGATCTCGTTCATGAACGAGCTCGCGAATCTTGCAGATCGCGTCGGCGCGGATATCGAGGCCGTGCGCCGTGGTATCGGTTCGGATCCACGGATCGGTTACGACTTCCTGTACGCGGGCGCCGGGTATGGGGGATCCTGCTTTCCGAAGGACGTGCGCGCCCTGGTGCATACCGCGGCCGAACACGGCCAGTCGTTGCGGATTCTGGAAGCCGTTGAAGCGGTTAACAACGCGCAGAAAGGCGTGCTGCTCGAGAAGATCTCGGAACGCTTCGGGAACGATCTGTCGGGACTCGTGTTCGGGCTGTGGGGACTCGCATTCAAACCCAATACCGATGACATGCGCGAGGCGCCGAGCCGCGAGCTCGCGGTCGGGCTGCTGAAGCGCGGTGCCAGTGTGCGTGCTTACGATCCCGTCGCAACGGATGAAGCGCGGCGCGTACTTGCATTCGACCTGAGCGACGATCCGGCCGCGCATGCGCGGCTCGAGTTCGTGGCGACGTCTGAAGACGCCGCGGCTGGTGCGGATGCGCTCGTGATCGTCACCGAATGGAAGGTATTCAAGAGCCCGAATTTCGCGGGACTCGTCGAGTTGCTGAATGAGCCGGTGATCTTCGATGGGCGCAATCTGTATGAACCGGAGGTAATGGCGGGGATGGGAATCGAGTACTACGGCATCGGACGACCCCACATTGCCGTGCAGGCCGGTCCGGCACGGACACTACGCGCCGTCCAATCCTGAATGACCTGAGTGTTGACCGCCCCGCTCTCCGGGGCGGTCTCGCCCGGCGCCACATCATCGGCGCGCCGGATGCGCGTTGCGGTCGACCTCGAATGGCCAAGCCGGCAGACGGTGCGCAACGAATACACACCATCGGGCACCGTCAGACGGCACGAAACATCGACGCAAGCGTGCGGTTGCTCAGCCGCGCACGTCCCCTCGCGTCAACAACGCTGCGTAGGCTGCACGATGTCGATCCGCGATCGTGCGCCAGCTGGGTGCGTAAGCCATCGCGCGACGCAATCCGCCAAACGGCGGCAAGTCAGCCATGACACGCGCCAGGACGTCCGGGTCAACGTCCGGGTCGACGAATCGAATCGCGCCGGTCTGGCATAGGCGATCGAGATCGATCAGGTCGTCGAACTCGCCGGGATACTCGGGCGGCGTGCAGATGATCGTCGAACCGAGTTCGAGCGAGTACCAAAAGCTGCCGCGCCGGGACGACACGCCGTCCTTGTACAGATACAAATGCGCATCACAGGCAGCGAGCAGATGCGCGAGCGTTGCCTCGTCCTCGACATAGCCTTGATGAATCACTTGGTCCATCAGGCCGCGCGCTCGCACATCGATCCAGAACTGCTTGCGTGCCGCGTCATGCCCGTCCGGAAAGTCGCCGCAGATCAGCAGCCGCGCATTCACACCCGATCGGGTCAACGCAGCGACCGCGTCGAGTAATTTCACAGGTTGCTTCCAGTCGTATACGAAGCCGAAAAAGCCCAGCAGGACACACGGTTTTCCGGAACCATCACCGAGCATCGCTTCGCGCTCGCGTCGCACCCGTTCGCGATCGATTGGTGGCACCTTCACGTTCACACCGATCGGGATCACCTCGATTCTCTGCCGAGCACCCCGCATGCGCCCTACGGCGCTACGTAGGTAGCTGTCCCGTTCGCGTTTCGACACGAAGATCAGCAAATCCGACGAAAATGCGAGCGGCAAGATACTCAGTTTTCTGAGCCAATGCATACTGCGCCATTCGTGGAACGTGGTCGCCACCTTGGTACGTGCCCACGGCAAACCGCGCTTTGCGACTGCGCCGAGAAGACCCGGAAACGGGCTACTTCCCCATCCTTCGTACGGATACTGCACATGCACGATCGCCGAGTGACGCGCCGCATCCGGAAGCACGAACCAGCCCCATGTCGACGTCGGCTTGAACATCACCCGCGTAAAGTCGAGGCGCGGGCCGCCTCTGCGTCTCGACAACTCACCGGCAAGACATTCGCCGTATTCTCCGACCGCACAACGATCCGCTTCGGCGTCGTAACCCGCCAGCATTACGATTCTTGCGGCCGTACCTTCCCGTTCCTGCTTCTTCACGATTTACCCTTTTCCCGCCGGAGACCGGCAAAGTCCATCTCAGTTTCGCCGGCTAGCCGAATCGCGACGACATGGTGTTCGGCCAAGTGCGACGCTTTCCAAATACAGCGATCGCGATCCAGAATACCAACAGGGTCGCAATCGTACGTATTCCGAACAGATACCAGAAGTCTCCCTGCTGGAGCCCGAGCATCAACAACGCGTATAGCTTCGCCGAGACGACGAGCAGAAGCAGATTTGCACCGCTCATCGCAGCCACAAGGGTGCGGACCATCATCGCGGCAAACATGCCCAACAGGCATTCGATCAGCAGCGACGGCCAGAAACCGAACAGGTAGTACAAATAGCCGGAGGTTCCCATCGTGAAAGTCACGCCGTTCTCCGTGTACGCGTTGTACAGGGACGTGTCGGCAAACTTGTACATCAGTTCGCGAACGCCAACGGGAGGCCACATGGACACGTAATCGTCGACCGAAGTCGCGCCAAGACTGGCGATATTGCGTCCGATCGATTCGGGTTTCGCTTCGTCGCGCCCAGCCTGATCCGCCGCGACCGCGTACCAGAGCTGGCCCTGAAGTACGGCGCGCGCCGCGACGGACACGAACACATCCTTCTTTTGACTCGCATACGAAAGCGCGACCGCACCAAGACCGAAGACCACCGCGATCAGGCCCACTTTCGCAAGCTTTCTGACAAAATCGCGCTCGCTCCCTTCCGCAATCGTCCGGACACCAAAGAATGAAACGATTAGCGACACCGTCGACATGAGCTGCTCGCCGTGAAGCATGTTGATCACCATCACGAGCAGCACGCCAAGGGACGCCAGGCGGCGGCCGAACCGGCGCGGTCCGGCTGCCAGAATGCCGAACAGGAAAACCGCGATCAGCCGGTTTGCAAGGAAGAACGACAACGGCGCATTGCCGGAACTGGCCCGGAACGAGAAGCGATCCATCCCGCTGAACAGCGAGAAGCCGTACGCAAGCCCCGCCACGATACCGACCAGGCAGATCGCGCATCCGACCATGAACGCCAGCCGCGCCTGCAGACGCGTCAGCACGATGCGCTCGGCGGCGGCGCCTGCACGCCGAACTCGCAGGACCCAGATCGCGCCCATGAAGAACGCGACATCATGCAGCAACAACCCCGACGAAGCGCCGATGTCATGGCCGAGCATGCCGATCTCCGACATCGTTGCGCCGAACTCGATCATCACGACCGATACCAATTCGCTCAGTTTCAGCACAGCGAACGGCACGAGCAGCAACGCCGCGCGGCTGCTCGCCCTCACAAACACGACCACGAGCAGCACGTACACGGCGACCGTGATTGGCGCCAAGGCACTCCCAAGGTCGGCGTAGCTGAGCAAGAGCAGCAGGATCGAAGAGGCGACGACGATGCCGGCCAGCATCATGTTGTTCCGGTTCATGCTGACTCCGCGACCAGAACGTGCGATTCGATCGCGTCCCGGTACAGTTCGACGTAGCGCGCAGCTATCGCTTGTGGATCGAACAAACTCTCCACCGATTCGCGCGTGGGCCCCCTGTCAACCGACACGGCAGCGCGACGCTCGGACACGAGTTGTTCAAGCGTGTCGAACAGCGCATCGTCCCGATCCGCGTCGAACACCCTGCAATCCCGACGGCCCGCGACGAGCTCGGCCAATGCGCCGCGGTTCGAGCAGACGACGGGGCGCCCGAAGACCAGCGCCTCGGCGACAGTGCGTCCGAACGGCTCATCCCAGAGGGACGGCACGACGATCACGTCAGCGCTCCGGTAAAGCATCGCGGCATCGACCTGGCCGAGCATTGTCACCTCCGGGCCCGCATGCCTCGTCAGATCGGCAACGAACCCGTCGGGGCCGCTGCCGGCGACCAGTAACCGTACGTCTCCATGTCGGGCGCGTAGCCGGTTAAAGGCCTGCAACAATTCGAGAACGCCCTTTTCCGGCACGAGTCGACCAATGTAACCAAACACGATCGCGGTACGCGCATCGCGGATACCGCGGTCCTCGTCAGGCGGTAGCGCCGGCACGCTGTTATAGACGACGGCGTCGTTCCGACGGCCGGCAAAGCAGTCATGCCGGAGATGCTCGACCAGCACGTGCCGGCTGATCCCGACGACGGTGGAGACGTGACGAGAATCGATGCGCTTCCTCGTGCAGAACACGCGGCAATCCGCACACTGGCTTTCGCAGCGCCGTCCGCTGCGATAGAGCGAACCGCGGCTGCACAGCAATGCGTAGTCGCGAATCGTATGGACGATCGGCAGTCGGCGCCGCGCCAGCCATCCCCAGATCGCCGTCGAGAAACCGTGCACGTTATTGGTGTGCACCACGTCGGGATCGACTTCGCGCACGATCGCGGACAGACGCGCGATCATCACCGGATTGAACACCTCGATTCCATGCCACGCGATGCGCGACAGCCGCCCCTTGTCGCGGCCGTCGAACGGCCAATAGACATTGAAGAGCCGGATTCGATACACGTGCACGCCGTTGACCGATTCCTTGCGCGGTACTCGGCCCCGCGCGATACAGACGACCGATACGTCATGTCCCTGCTCGACCAGGGTTTCTGCGAGCAACTGAACGGAGACTTCGGCCCCGCCGATTTTGTCCGGGTAATAGAGCGTATTGACGATCAGAATCCTCATGCCACCTCCGAAATACGATTCGGCTTGAGCGCGAGGTAGCACGCGCCGTAGAAGAGCAGCGTCGCCGCGACAACGACGATAGACAGCTCGAGCAGCGTCGATACCGTACCGATCCACAGAAGCAGCGCAGCCATCGGAATCGCACAGAACAACACCCGTACACAGCCGGCCGTTGAAACCGGGATGTCGATGAGCCGCCGGCCAACCGTAGCCGACGTGACCAGCGCAGTCGTGTAGCCGGCCAGCGACGACAACGCCGCGCCAACGGCACCATAGCGAGGTGTCAGCACGAGATGAGCGGCGACACATGCTGCCGCGCCGAGTGCGTTGGGCAAGAGGCTGAGTTCGGTGCGTCGCGCGAGACTGAACGCAATGTCGAAGTGCCCGTTTTTGAGCCCGAAGACGATCGCGGACAACGCGGCAATAGACAGCACATTCGCGGTCGCGCCTGAATATCTCGTGCCAAACAGCACGTGGATGATCGACGCTGATTGACACAAAAACACGATCACGAGCGGCGTCGCGAGCAGGCAATAGAACAGCAGGTTTCGCTCCAGGCCGCCTCGCACCGCCGAGCGATCGTCACTCTCGTGTGCACGCACGATCAGCGGATACGACGCGAGGTTGATCGACATCAGCACGACACCGAGCGACTGCAGCGCGATGTCCGCGCCGGCGGCATACTGTCCCACCGCGCTCGCGCCAGCCACTTTGCCGAGGAAGAACCGATCGAATCCGCTCAGGAAGAAATTGAACGCGAATGCCGGCGTCAGCGGCAAGCCGTAGCGCATCAGCTCACGAGATACGTCCTTAACCGGCTTGCGTAGATCGAAGTGCCGCCAGAACCGCGTGCATACCGCGGCAGTCACGCAAAGCGCGACGAATGTCGATTCGAGCAGTGCGTCGCTCGATCGCCGCCATGCGATCATCGCGACGCCCAGTACAAGGATCAGCACGGCCCGCATCAGCATGACGGCGCCATAGACCTTCGGTTCGAGATTCGCACGCTTCAGTTCGAGCGACAGCTCGATCCAGGCGATCAGCACGGTCATCGGGATGGCGAGCGCGTAGTCAATTCGATGAAACGCGTCGCCCGCGGCATAGAGCACGATGCCGGCAACCGCGACCACACCGACTGACAGCCATCCGAAACAGCGCAGCACCGAACGGATCACGGTTTCGGGCGCATCCCGGTATGCCGGATAAAACCGTAGTAGCGACAACCGCAACCACTGGAACAACACGATGTTGCCCGTCGTCGCGGCCACGAGCAGCAGCGAATATGGCCCGTACTCCTGCGGCCCAAGAATGCGCGCAAAGACGATGACGGATACAAAGGCGACGAGCGCGGGAGCGCCACGCGCGAGCAGGTACCAGAAGGTATGGCCGGACAACGACCGGCTCTGTTCCGCTTGGTTCAATCTGGCCATCAGTTGGGGAGTCTTTGGCGATCAGCGGTGCGCAAGCGCACCTCGACCGGGAAATCCTGCGAACAGGATGAGGAAGGCACGACACCCATCCGGCAGAACGCCCACATCGCCGGAAATATCTCGAGCGTCCGGGAGTCTCGACCGGGTACAGCAAGCGACCATTCGTTCGACTCGTCGTGCAACGCCGCCTCGCCGCCGCGCGGCACCAAGATCCATACCAGCGCACCCGCGACGTTCATGCGGCGGGCACGCGCCTGCATGATTCCCTGCAGAACGCCGCGAACCGTGTCGTCCTGCACGGCAGGATCGATGCGGCCGCGATCGCGCCGATAGCGAGTCGGCAGTACGCCATTCGGCGCACCGAATTCGCTGATCAGGATCGGCTTGCCCTTCGCCCAGGTCCGCACGCGCTGCAAGTAAGCAACCACCGCGGCAGGCACGCGGTCGGCAGATCGAGCGTAGAGCCCATAGGTGCGATGGTCGGCCAGGGCTTCGTCGTACAGATGCACCGAGACGATATCGACGATGTCTGCAAGCGGTGCACCATCGTCCGGATAATTCGCGACGTACGCGGCCTGCGACGCGTCAGGGTCGGCGCGCTTGCGCTTCCAGCCGCCGACCGTGATCAGCACGCCGGGATACCGCGCGCGTACAAAGGCGGCGAGCGTCCGGAATTGCGCGAGCCGGTCCGCATCGAGTTCTCGTTCGTTGTCGAGATCGATCACGATCTTGCAGCCCGCCGGTACGAGCCCGTCCAGGACCCGCTCCACCTTGTCGCGATATGCTTCTGTGCGAACCCGTGCACGCGCCCGTGGATCCTGCACCGCGTCGACCTGACTGAGCTCCGCGCGGCTCAGGCCAATTACCGGAACGATCGTGATGCCGCTGCGCCTGGCCTGCTCACCGACCTTCCGCCAGTCGGACGAACCATACGATGTGCCGCGCTGGCCCGGCGCCCATTCCGCAAACGAGGTCACGCGGAGCGCGTTGAGCCCTGCAAGCCGCGCAAGCCGGAATGCGTCGCCGATGTCGGTTGACAACTGCAACGGATCGCCGGGCAAGAGTTGTGCGATATCGACGTTGGCACCCCACATGCCGGTGCCGCCCGGTTCGCCGGCCGCATGCTGACTCAGCGCAGCTGCGCAGACCACCAGCATGATGGTTCGCACGGCCTTGACGAAGCACCTGTGTGCTTTCATCGAATCTCTCCGCTGCCCGGCAGTATCTCCAGGTCGACATGGCCGATTGCGGAACTTTCCGAGACTGCCGCGTAAGATACCGAATCGTCATACAGGGACGTCCATTGCCGAAACTTCGACTCGACCCGGAATCGCGCAGTCGCGATGCGGGTCGCCGCAACGCCCATTGATTCACGCAACGCCGGATCATGGATCAATCGACTCACGTATTCGGCAACCTCGTCAAGTGACGACGCGATGAAGCCCGTCTTGCCGTGCACGACGATGTCGCGATTGCCTATCACGTTCGTCACGATGGCCGGTATGCCGGCGACCTGCGCCTCGATCACGGCAAGCGGCATTCCCTCCCAACGCGACGTCTGCACGTACAGGTCGAGGTCGGCCATCGCCGCCAGCGCCGCGCTGCGTGGCACCCAGCCGGTACAGCGCACCGCCGTGCCACGACCTGCTTCGACGGCCTCTCCACCGATCCATACGAACTCGACGTCCGGCTGCGCCAACCGATTCGCGACAGCAAGAAACCACTCATGATTCTTCTGATACGACGCGCGCCCCATCATGCCGACGATCGTGCGGTTATCGTCCCGAAGCCTGCGTTTCGGCACATGCTCCGTTTCGACACCGTTCTCGATCAGCCTGGCATTCCGCACTCTTACGCGTCGCCTGAGCTCGTCAAGCTCACCCAGCGAACATGCGACGACCGTTCCGCCCAGACTGTCGGCAAGCCTCTCGAACGTCAGGTACAGCCACTGCTGCCAACGTGGTACGTCAGTTCGCAGGAACGAGAGCCCGTGAGGTGAATAGATCACGCGAGCGTGGCGCGCGCCGAGGCGCGCCGCCACACGCCCTAGCGCACCCGCCTTCGATGAATGCAGGTGTATCACGTCCGGCCGTTCCGACCGCAGGCAATACGTGAGTCGAAACACACCGACGACGTCTTGCAGCGGCCTGATTGCCCGATGCATCGGGATCCGGATCAACCGTACTGCCGGGTCAAAAAGCTCACGGACATTCTCCGGCGTTTCGTCGCGCTCGGAATACACGACAACGACGTCGTATCCTGCGGCAACGCTACGGTTGCAAAGATCCACAAGAAACGACAGAACCCCGCCACCGAACGCCTCCGCGACGTGAACGATCTTGCTCTTCATTGCGCCCCCAGCACAGAACACAGGCCATCTCGTCCCATCCGGACGAGGGGCCCCGTAACGCCCGATCGACACCATCCCCGTTGTGCGGCGCGATGCGTCATGCCTTTTCCGAATCCACGTACTCGTAGGCCGAGTAGCGGTACACGCCATACTTCGCGCCGTACCCATACTTGCCCAGATGAACCTTGAGCCCGTTGAACACAATTCCCTTGGGGACGACGCCCGTTTGCGTGAGCCGCTTCGACGATTCGCGAATTTCCGCGGCATTCGTCATGCCTGCCTTCGCGACGAGGAACAACGCGCCGGCGTGCTGTGCAAGCACACCCGTGTCGGCCGTGGCGAGTACCGGCGGTGTGTCGATGACGACGATGTCATAGTGACGGCTGAATTCGGCGAGCAACGTCGGCAAGCGCGGCGTCAACAACAGTTCGTTCGGGTTCGGCGGCAGTGTGCCGGTCGCAATGAAGTCCAGGTTCGGCAACACTTGAGCATGTCGCACTTCGTCGACCTGCCGCTGACCGGCAAGAAGCTCCGAAAATCCGCACTCGCGCTCGACGCCGAAGTAGTAGTGGAGGTGCCCCTTCCGCATGTCTGCATCGATCAGCAGTACCCTGGTACCCGCGTTCGCAAGAACCGCTGCGAGGTTCGACGATACAAACGACTTGCCGACGCCGGGTGTCGGCCCCGATATGACGACCACGTTCGATGCCGTGTCCATCATCGCGAACTGCATCGCAGTCCGCAGACTCCGCAGACTCTCCACTGACGGGTCGCGCGGCTCGACGCTCGACAGCACCAGCGTGTCCGATTTGTTGGCGCGAAGCTTGCGCTGGAGGACGGCCTGACGCGCACTGTACGGCACCACCGAATACACGCTCAACCCGGTCCGCTGCTCCAGTTCGTCCGGATTGCTGACACCGCCAAACATCGTCGAGCGCAGGAACGCACATCCACCGCCCAAAGACAGGCCGAGCACCAGCGACACCGCCAGATCAATCCACGCCTTCGGTTTGACTGGTTCATCCGGAACGACTGCCGTGTCGATGAGCCGAACGGTACCCACCTTTCCGGCCTTCAGCAGTTTCAGTTGCTGGATGTTGTTGAGCATCGCGACATAGAGCCCTTGACTCACTTGTACGTCGCGCGTCAGACGCAAAATGCTTTGCTCGACCATCGGCCGACTGCGGACTTTCGTGTCGATCTCGCCAAGCTGCGTGTTCAGCGACCGGATCTGGTCGTTCAATGCGACCATCGCCGGATGTGACGGCCCGAACCGCGACATCAACTCCTCACGTCGTTGCTTCAACCCGATGAGCTGCGTGTCGATGTCCACCGACTGCTGCAACATCAGCCCGGCTTCGTCGCCGAGATTGACCGTCCCGAGTTTGTTGCGCATCGCATTGAAGCGGTCCTCCGCCAGTTCGAGATCGCGCTTCATCACCGGCAACTGACTGTTCAGAAATGCGAGCGAGCGCTCCGCCTCCTCCGACTTCCGCCCAACGTTTTGCTGAACATATTCTCGGCCGATCGCGTTCATTACTTCCGACACCAGCACGGGATCCTTGTTTTGCCAAACGACATTGATCACGCCGGACTGCTTGCCGAGCTCGGTAATCTTCATGCGGTCCTGCAGATCGTCGATCGTCTGCAGTCGCGAGTATCGAATCACGTCGAATGCCGCGCCCGGGCGCGCGTTGATCGCGTTGACCTTCAGTCGGGCAGTGCCGTCGGCCGTCGAAAACGTCAGCAACTGTCCAATTCGTCCAATCACCGGTACGCTGATATCCGCCCCGCTCAGTCGATAGCGGCTCTGGTCAAGCAGCGTAATCCTGAACTTGTCGCCCTCTTCTTCAGTAGGAACATCGAACGAGTCGATCTCGATTGACTCGTTGCCCCAACAAAACCCGCCCCAACCAAATAAGCCCGGATCCGAAAGCCCCTTGTTGAACGTTGCAATGCGGCGGCCGATCAGCGGCACATAGTGCGGTTTCGCGTAGATGAAAAGTCGCGTGCTGTCGACCGCCCGCGTGACAACCAGGCGGGATCGGATCAACTCGATTTCCGCGTCTGCCGTCGACTTCACGTCGAACAACGACGACACGCTTCCAAGCAAGCTGTTCGCGGCTGAATCGATGCTGTTTTCGACCTGGATGAGCAGGTTTCCTTCGTATACGCGAGGCCGAAGCAGCGCATACAGGCCACCTAGGGCGACACAAACCGCGGTCACGACGGCGATCATCCTGCGGTTCTCAAGAAAGATGTCGAGGAGCGCGCCCAGCTCAGCCCCGTCATCCGGCAATTCGTCGCCGACGGGCCGGTTCGGCATACGATTCACTGCATCGATTTTCATTTAGAGGGTTTCCATTTTCGAAAGCCATGCGTTCAGGCCGACGTCGATTCGATCGAGTGCTTGCTCAAAGGCGTGACTGCCTTTTCGATAGGGATCTTCGATGTCGATGTCCATGAATTCGCCCACACGAAACACCTTTCCCCGGACGTGCGGAAGCCAGCCCTGGATCGACTTCTTTTGCTTGCGGTCCATCGTCAAGATCAGATCGGCATGAAGGCATTGCCAGCTCACCAGCTGGCGCGCCCGGTGCATACTGATATCGATGCCCCTGGCCTTCAGGAGGCCGATCGCACTCGTATCGGCCTCGTGGCCGATCACAGCCGTCAGCCCTGCGGACGAAACGGTCTTGTCAGGGCATCGCGCGCGCAGGATGCCCTCCGCCATCGGGCTGCGACAGATGTTGCCGGCACAAACAACCAGAATCGAATCGACCATGACGATCAACGCGTGAGGTTGTAGGCAACGCCCGAGCCTGTCAGTATCTGGCTGACGACACGGTTCAGACGCGTAAAGCCAGTCGCATCCACGAATACGACATCTTTCGGCCTGAGCTGGAATTGTTCCGCCAAGGCCAGCGCGACAGGTGAGCGCGCATCGAGCTGGAACACTGACGTGCTAGCACGGTCGGCGCCCGCCCGGATCACGAATACCGACTTCGCATCGCTGGTCGCCACGCTGACGCCGCCGGCCTCTCCGAGCGCTTCGTTAAGCGTCAACCGAGAATCGTGCATCGTCAGCGAGAGCGGCTTCGTCACTTCGCCAACGACGAATACCTTGGATTCGTCGCGCGACACGACCTTGATCGCATCACCATCGCGCAGCAGGATTTGCGACGGACTAAGCCCGGTCGAAAGCAGTTGCGGAATGCCCAACCGATACTGCCTTCCGTCGCGGTTAAGAAGGATGTTGCTGGCGTCCCCGGACGGCACAATTCCGCCGGCCTGGCTGAGCGCCTCCGTCAATGTCATCGGAACGTCCGTGATCGGCTTGACGCCAGCCTCGCGCACTTCACCGTCCACGTAGATGCGCATACTCCGAAAATCGATCACCCGCAGGGTGATCTGAGGGCGTGCGATGTATGGCACGAGTGCCGCGGCCAGTCGCTTCTGTGCATCACCGATCGACATGCCGGCGACGCGAAAGCGCCCTACGTACGGAAACTGGATGTAGCCGTCGCTGTCCACGACGTATCCCGGTATCGTCTGTTGCGGCAAACCCGTCGGCGTCGAACCTGCGTTCGCGCTGACAAGTGAATAACTCAGGCTCGGCAGCACAAGCTCCGGATGATCCCAGACGATCACCGACAGCACGTCCGACGGGCCGATGCGATACGCTTCAGGCCGGGCGACCAGCCGTTCGAGCACAACGCGATTCGTGTCGGCCGCGTGTTCACGATTTTGCGTATCGATAAGTGCGCTCGTGATCGGCAAGATCGGCACCCCGGGTTGCGTGTCGTCGTGCGAGTTGGGCAAATCGTTGAACGACATCCCGGGTGCGATCGTGCAGGCCGTCAGAAACGACACGATGGAAAGCACCGGTACAACGCGTAATAGACTCATTTTTCTACCTGGGCATGGACTAATGCAGATCGCCGGCAGTCGACGACTGCGGCGTGCCGACAAGTGCGCCGCCGGACGGGAGCGGCACGGAACCCCAATTAGGTGGTAGCGCCGCTCCCATTCCACCGGCCGCACCATAAGAGCCGGACATGCCGGCAAGTCGCGGCATGCCCGCGAATCCCGAGTCACCGGACATGCCAGGAAAGCGTCCAAGCGCGAGGCCGTTGAACAGGGCGCCGCCTGCGGCCGTGTTTGCATTGCCTGGCATGTCGGCCGAATCGCTCGTCGTGACGGTGCCGGCGAGCGTGCCTGGCCCCGCGCTGCCCCACGCCTTCTCCAGATCGGTCACCTGGCGTGTCTCATAGCTGCGCGCGATTTTTACGCCCAAGCGCATCCTGTGCGTACGCGAATCAACGATCGGCCGTATCACCGATGGCACCGTTGTCGTGGCCGCGTTGTCGAGCATTGGCGCACCAAGCGCGAGCGCGTCTCGCGTCAGGGTCTGCGCGTGCCCCCCCGGCGACAGCGCTAGCGATAGCAACGCGATGCCTGTCGTGACTGCATTCATGTGTGTTTCACCCCGGTTGCATGTTGTTGTTTATCGAGCTGGCGGCAGCCAGCCCTTGAACCTATTGATTCAATACGCGTTGCGGTTGACGAAACCGTTCACGATCGTTGCAGCGACGATCCGCATATCCAGCGAGAACGACCAGTTCCGCAGGTAGTACAAGTCGTACTCCACCCGCTTCTGCATCTTCTCGAGACGATCAGTCTCACCGCGATAACCGTTCACCTGCGCCCATCCGGTAATTCCCGGTTTGATGCGATAGCGATGGATGTAGCCGTCGACGACTTTCTGGTAGAGACGGTCGTGCTCGATCGCATGCGGCCGCGGCCCGACGACTGACATGTCGCCGCGCAGCACATTCACGAATTGAGGCAGCTCGTCGAGGCTCGTCCGTCTGAGAAAGCGCCCGACCCGGGTAATACGGGTATCGGTTTTCGTCGCCTGCGTCACCACGCCGGCTTCTTCCACATGCACACGCATCGTGCGGAACTTCAGAATCTCGAACTCGCGCCCGTCGGCACCCTTGCGGAATTGCTTGAAGAACACCGGCCCCGGCGACGACAGCTTCACCGCGATGGCGATTACCCCCAACACTGGTAGCAGTGCTAACAGTGCCAGGGCGGCAAAAAGCCGGTCGAATATCTCCTTCTGAAGCATCGCGCGGTGCGGCAGCGGCGAGGCGACGAGGTTGATCGCGGGTGCGCCGACCAGATCGATCATCGCGCCGTCGAACAACGCGACGCTACGCACATCCGGGATGAAACGGATATTCACGAGGTCCTGACCGAACTCGTTCACGAAACGCAGGATCGTTGCCTCTTCGGACAATGGCAACGCGAGCCAGATCTCCTGAACACCGCCGTCACGCACATGCGCGGCAAATCTGTCCAAATCGCTGAACGTCGGCACGCTCGAATGCGCAACATCCGCCAGCGGACGCAAATCCAGAATCGCGGACGCGCGGAATCCGCTCGCCGGCGATTCGTCCAGTTTTCGGACCACCTGATGGCAATGTTGCCCGTAGCCGACCACCGCGACGCTGCGCAGGTTCAGACCGACGCGTCGCACGCTCCGCAGCGCCATGTGCGTGACAATGCGCGATGCGATCAACGCGGCGCCCGTAATCGCGGTCCAGTAGACGAACCACAGCCTCGAAATGACGTCCACGCGATGCAACGAAAACATCAGGATGATTCCGCACGCCTGCACGACGAGCCATGCAAGCGAGATCTTTCCGATGAGCCGCAGCATCGAACGTCCTCGCCACGACTCGTACACGCCGAAAACCGGGAACAACACGAGCGAGAATGCGATGCCGAATGTGACAACCGCACTGTCGAAATGATTGTTTGCCACCTGCAAAAAGCGGAACTGCGACGCCAGGAGCGAACCCGCGATGATCAGAACGACGTCAAGCAGGCGTGCCATCAAACCTTGTAGCCCGAGCATTTTTAGTCCTCCATTTCAATCCGCAATGCGCAAAACCATCGATTTCTCACGCGCGCCCGTACGTATCGTCGAACCGCACGATGTCGTCCTCGCCGAGATACGATCCCGATTGCACTTCGATGAGCTCGAGCGGCAACTTTCCCGGGTTCTCGAGCCGATGCGTCACACCAAGCGGAATGAAGGTGGACTCGTTTTCGCCGAGCATGAATTGCTCGTCCCCGCGGGTAACGAGTGCCGTTCCGCTCACGACGATCCAGTGCTCGGCACGGTGGTGGTGCAGTTGGAGCGACAACCGTCCGCCCGGATGCACGACGATTCGCTTCACCTGGAATCGGGCGCCGTGATCGATCGAGTCGTAGTAGCCCCACGGGCGACGCACCTTCCGGTGCGTGTCGGCTTCCGGCGCCTGCTGCGCACGGATCCGGTTCACGAGGCCCTTCACGTCCTGGACGCGCGAGCGGTCCGCCACCAGCACCGCATCGGCGGTTTCCACGACGACGGCATTGGTCATGCCGACACATGCGACGAGCCGCCCTTCCGAATGCACGAAGCTCGACGTCGCACCTTCGAACACGACCTTGCCGCGCCCGACGTTGCCGTCCGCATCCTTGTCGAGTGCCTCCCAAACGGCATCCCACGAGCCGAGATCCGACCAGCCCGCATCGAGCGGCACGACCACGCCCTCCACCAAGCTCGAGTCGGACACGAGGCGTTCCATCACCGCGTAATCGATCGAATCCGAAGGCGACTGAAGAAAGGCATCCTCATGCGGCCGGAAGAATGGGCCATCGTGCTTGCCATGCACGTGCGCCGTAAGGCATGCGGCGTGCATATCGGGCTGGAGCGTGCGCAACGTGTCGAGCCAGACGCTCGCGCGCACGACGAAAATGCCGCTGTTCCACCAGTAAGAACCCGACTCGACGTACTGCGCCGCGAGTTCGGCGGCCGGCTTCTCGACGAATCGCTCGATGCGGTGCGCACCGGCACCAAGGGCCTCGCCGATCTTGATGTAGCCGAACCCCGAATCGGGCCGCGTTGGTGGCACGCCAAGTGTTGCGATCGCGCCGCGCCGCGCATGCTCCACCGCGAGTGCAATCGCACGGTGAAACGCGGCGGTATCGGCAATGGCGTGATCGGCCGGCATCGCGACGACGATCGCGTCTTTCCCGTCCGCACTGGCGGCAGCGACCGCCAGCGTCAGCGCGGGCGCCGTATCGCGTCGGACCGGCTCGACGATGACGCGGGCATCGAGTCCGCTGGCCCGAAGCTGCTCCGCCGTGACGAAACGATGCTCGTCGCCGCAAACGACGATCGGCGCCGATACATCGCCTTCTTCGATCGAAAAACCCGTCATGCGCTGGACAGTCGCCTGCAGCAGGGATTCCGCACCCAGTACGCCGATCAACTGCTTCGGATACTGTTCGCGCGACATCGGCCACAAGCGCGATCCCGATCCGCCTGCGAGAACAACGGGCGCAACGCTGACCTTCACGTCGACTGCGTCGCCTCGACCTGAGCCGACCTTCCCTGTTTCTCCGCGCTCTGTCTCCCTGGACGACGACATAATCTGCACTCCTATTCTCTCAGGCAATGATTCGATCTGACAATCATGGAATGAGCTCCGTCCCTTCGCCGAAGCCTATCCAGCCTTCTCTACAACGCCAGTTCCGTCTGGCTCAAGCGTGCCTGGAACCGGTATTCCGAGGGTGTCACGTCGAGGTGTCGCCGAAAAATTTTGGCCAGGCGATCACCGTTCCCCCACCCGCATTTCCGCGCGATCTTGCCGATCGGCAAATCGGTTTCCATCAACAACTGCACCGTGCGCTCCAGGCGAACCTGCAGCAGAAATTCGGACGGCGTCACTCCGATTGCCTGCTTGAAATGCCGCAGGAAATTCCGTTCGCTCATTGCAGCAACCCGCACTGCATCGCTGACGGATATGGCTCGCCCACAGTTCTTCCGCAACCAGCTCGCCGTCGCGCGGACCCGATCGGCAGGTGTGCCGTTGCGCATTTCACCATCCGGCTCTGCCGGATCGAATGCGTCGTTCAGCGCGAGCCGCGCCGTAATGCCGCGCACCGCATCGCCACCCAGGTCACGTTCGATGAGCGCCAACGCTGCTCTCGCGGGCGCGTAGCCGCCGCACTCGACGCGCCCTGCATCCACGTCATCGATCGTGTGCGATCCATTCAGCGCCGCATCGATCAATATCCTGCCTTCGCCGATCGTCTTGACCATGCCTGCCTTCGGCAGCACGATCCGCAACCAGTCGATCATCCGAACGTCGCGCGCCGCGCGCCGTGCGCCTTCTCCGCCTGCAACGAATAGCGCGTCAAACGCATGCGTCGAGCCCGCATCGCATGCGAATGTCCGCACGCTGATGGCCGACGACCAGACGATGTTTCCACCTTTCGCCGAATAGAAGCGAACGTCGTACAGCGGATGCCCTATCGCGCGCGCCGCATGGATTTCATTCGCTGCCTCGAACACCTCGAATACCGCGCCCGCCGCAAACAACGAGAAGCCCTCGAAGACGACAACGCCAATATTCCGATACTTGCGTAACCGCTTCCCCCCAACATCTGCTACCGCTTCATCTCCCGAATGATCGACACTCGTGTGCGTCATGGTGTGCTCTCGGACATTCAGTCCAATCAACTTCGGTCGTTCTGGATCGACGTTTTTTGCTCGGTTGCGACGCATCATACCGAGGGCGCCGGATGGCGTTTAAACGCTGGCTGATTCGAACAAACAGTCGTCGGATTAGTCTGCGGGATTTCCCTGATCGGCCAAATGTTGGCGGTTTCTGACTACCTCGACGCAACGAAATGGATGACGACGAGCTTGCGGAAACAACGGCGCTCGAATGAGAAGCGAGTGGTCTCGCGACAGCCTCCACTCGGCGATCGCAGCGACGTGGTGTGCTCGACGGGCGGGCAGTCGTCCGCCAAGGTGCGCGGCGCTCTCGCGCACGAATCACGGTGTCGTGCGGTTGGGTGCGACATGATCATGCGTCGGTGGGCATCGTCGCTGATAGTCGACTGACCGCTGGAAAGTTCGACAACAATACGGCGGCACCACGCGATCGGCATCGTTGACGATCAGCCTTCATCGATGAGTCGAATTCGGCCACGGGTGCCGCGCAAGGCCGATTAGCCTGGATCCGCCATCCCGGTGGGCCGGCGAATCGGGCCAACGTCGCGGTGCAGCAGCGCTGCTGCATTCAGCTTCTTGTATTTTTCAAGGTGCGTGCCGGCTGGAACTTGCTCGAGCCGCATGACGACGCACACGCGAGTCGGGCGTCTACGACATTGCCGCGCTCGCAATGAGCGACGCAACCGCCACGGGTAGCGCGAACAGCGCCGACAGCGCCATTCTTTTCAAGATTCGAGCGCGCGCCACCTCACGCGAGCCGCGGGCTCGGCGCGACTGGAATTCGAGCAGCAGCAGCCCCTCACCATGTCGTGCGCCAGCCCAAAAACCTGACGCGGCGCTGAAGACGAGGTAGGTGAGAATCCAGACGAAACAGATCCTCGACAAGATCAGAAGAGCGACGTTCATGGCGGCGATGCTCCGTTGTCGGCAGATACCGCGCATCAGATGGTGAGCGGTTCGATGCCGATAGCGTACATTGCAATGCAGCATATCGGACATGACAATTTTTCCGACGATTCCGCCAACCAATTACAGTACGTTTCGTGCCGGTGGCGCACGTCGAGAAGCGCGACGCGGATGCAATAACGTTCGCACTACTTCACAATGTTCGATTCCAGGAACACGTATCGTCTTTCGGATCCACGACGCGAACGACGGCGACTGACATTCACCGCACGTGCAGCTCGATCCGTGATGAATAAAAAGGCCTGCGTGCCGCACGGCACGCAGGCAAAATTCCGAGGAGAGTTCCGGGGTGAACGCGTCTCCTCGAAAGGCCAGACTAAAGCCTAACGTCGAATCGACCATTTCGAAACGAGATGGCGGCTTCGGCCACGATCATGGCCGAATGAAAATATATCGAACCATGCGCGCGCGCTTCTCAGTCGGCATTGCGCCGTCACCCTCGATTCGCTCGACGCGAGTGGCGGATTGCTTCGGTGTTTTGGCCGACGAACGCAATCGCGGGCCGCCATGATGAGAGGCATGCAGACGGACATCTGCCAATTCAAGCATCGGGAAAACCGGCACATCACGCCGGTAGCCGGATTGCACGCGAATCCGGCACGATGCCCGTTCACTTCGACAGATTTCCAGGAGCCGATCCGCCATGCTTCGGCTGGACACCTTCTTGCGCGTCGTCGACGCAACCGCACGCGTTGCGATCGATCTGATCATCTCGAATGACGATGGCGCGTACCTGTTCGACGCGAACGTACTTCGGCACGTCCGTCTGAAATCGAACGCGCGCTGCTCCCGCGGACAAATCGGCTATCCAACGCCGGCCGTTATTCTGGCGCGGGCTTCAAAACGACGATGTCCCGTTGCGCATGTCCGAACCGCCGACCGATGAGAACATTCTGTCCCGAGCGGCCGCGCGATACTCCGTCGGCGACATCGACAGATGCTGGCGGAAAAGCTTGGCCAGCCGGTCTCCACTGCCGAGGCCGACCCGTCGCGCGACCTTGTCGGCGGGCAAATCCGTCTCGACCAGCATGGAGCACGCCTTTTCGAGCCGCACCCGCAGCACGAATTCGGTTGGCGTCACGCCGATTTCGTTCTTGAAGCGCCGCAGGAAATTCCGCTCGCTCATCGCAGCGGCCTGCGCTGCATTGGCGATCGAGATGCGATTCGCACTGTTGGCCCGAAGGTGATGAGCGGCCGCGCGAATCAATTCACTGGCTCGCGCCTCCTGCGCCCCGAACAGAACGCTCGCAAATTTCCTGTTCGCCCCCGGCATCATGTATGAGACGATCTCTTGCGCGACTTCGTAGCCAGCGTCACGCACGACGATCGACAACGCGGCCGCAAACATGCCTTCACCGTCGTCGTCGGATGGCCCCGATTCGCCCGTACCGCAAGCGGCAAGCGTCGCTTGCGGTATGACTTCCGGAACTTTCTGGTTCAGGCGAATCGTCGTCAGCATTTCGGCGCCGGCATTATCGCCCTTGACCACGCGGGCGCGCTGATGAGCATGCTGCAACCAGCTGATGAACGCGTCGTCGAGGCCGCCTGCGCGCCCCTGTCCACCGAGCACGAACATGGCCTTCACACTGCTCGCATCGAGCGGACGAGCCGCTTCCGTCCAGATCTGTACACCCGACGACGAACGAACAGCGCCACCGTGACTGGAATAAAGCCGCAATTCATAGCGATCGGCAAACGCGACATTCACGCCTTCGAGCTGATTTGCAAGCTCGAATACTGCGGCCAGCCTGCCCATTTGCATAATTGAAAAGCCGTCGAGCAGCAGGATGATGACGCTGTCCCGCCGACGACCGACGCTTCTTCCCCGGTCACCACTCACTCTGAACCCCGTAGTCGTTTCGTTCGGCACTATTTGCATCATCTCGGCCTCTTAACAATTTTTTGCATTTTCTGCAGCGCATCATATGCGGCTAAATCGTCGGCCGTTCCGTCGGTGTCCGATCCCGCCTCATTGTTGACGGAATCAATCAAGGCGATGATATGGAACCAATTATTTGTTGATAATCATGATTAGGGGTTGGTGTGGCGGCACAAAGTAACGAAGATTTGCTCTAGATCATTGACGTAACATTTTTTGCAACACAAGGAACAGCGCATGTTTCATGCTGGAAATAGAACATGCGTTCGATTCCGTACAAAACATGACGCTATTGGTCATAAGGAATGGCCTTGTTCGCTTCGTCCACCGCCTCGACAGTCAAAGTGGATGAGGCGAAATAAGCGCAATGCAACCTTCTGCGGGAGGGGGATATTACCTTGCAAACGTGGCGATGCAAGCGCGATACGAAAAAATCATAAATGGCAAGCGTTTTAACGTTTGCCATATTAAGCAAATTCTTCCATATGCATTCAAAACCATATTTATGGATGGTAGCCGCATTTCATCAGATAAATACGCACGGATGGAAATTCTCGAATATTTCGTAACATTGAACCCGAAGTGCGCCACGGCCTGCGCGTCACATCACCAGGGCCATCGGTTTCCGAAATATGCGGATCTGCCGCCAGCCGATCGTGATATTTGCCGGACGTCAATCGTACGAAGCGCATTCAGCCACTGAAACGGGACTTCGTTCCTCGCGCGGCGGTGCCGGTGCGACGCATACACTGTTCGCCTACGGGCTGCGTGCACTCGTCAGGCGGTGAACGATGCGCGTCGCAGTGCCCGAGCGGCATCCGATGGCGCATGCGCCGACAGGTGACTCGAAGATATCGTCTTGCCAATCAGTAAGGAAAACGAATTGCCAGGGGTGTGATCGTACGACGTGCGCGTCGATATCCGACGCTTGGCGGCGCCCTCCTCAATCGATCACACTCGGAAATCGAATTCCTGCCGGCATGACTTCAACCGCGATGATTGCGCTCACTGCGAAGCGTCATCGAACAGGCGTTGCGCACGCCATTCAATCGGACGGTCGACCCACACGTCGATCTCACGCATCGCTCAGCGATTATCGATTCGCCATCGTTTTCGAATCTTCCACCCATTGATTCCAGCGTCTGCAACGCCGATAACCGGAATTTTTCAATGTGACACGCAGCTTGAAAACGTCTTCTTTTCCGGACGACGTCGTTCGCGAAGCGAACTATGAGATCAATATCGCAGCGCCTATAGACCATAGCATGCGGCATGCATTGCACGCCAGCCTGGGAAATGAGCGTGTCAGCACGACCATCACTCGGTGCAGTTTCCTTACCGGCCCAACTCCGCACACGTCGCGCTCAGGATCTTTCGATACGCCACGGCACGGTTCCCCGACGAGTCGGCACATACCCCCGACGATGAGGCCGCACGACAAACGGGAGTGCCGACTCCGCGCCGACTCGCCCCTGACTCGCCCCTGACTCGCCCCTGACTCGCCCCTGACTCGCCCCTGACTCGCCAATAATAAAATCTGAAATCATTCCAAAAAATTCGACGAAGTCCGATTAAATCAAACCATTGACGCATCGCGACAATATTGAGCCGCTTCACTTTTATTCATCCATCAAAAATTCGCCATCCGATCTCTCCGCACACTCCACTTCGATCAGAATTACCGTCAATTCGATCGACATGAAGAATCCGGAACGCATCACCCTCCGTTATTTTTTAGAGACAGCCCGCCTTTTTAATTTCGCATTAGCAATTGAGGCTGGCCCAATTTCCGTCCCAGTCTTAGCTGGAAAATTCCGGCTCTTGAGGCTGGCATCAATCACAAGCCGGAGACCACATTCGGCAACGTGAAAGCGGACGTGATCGCCGACAAGGAGCCGCATTTCCATCGCGGAAATTTTTGTTCAGTGATCCGTAACTCGCCGTGGCCGGGCTAAAGCAGAAGTCCTGCACGACTACGCGTCGATTCGCCCAGCATCGTGCGATCGGCGCCCCGATTTCGCGACGGCGCATCAGTCCGAGGTGGCAGAAAACATTGCCGATTGCATCGTGCGCGACGCGACGTCGGTCTCTATCAGCGGCTTCATTCACACCGAGGTAAAAATCATGAGCAAGCTTGCAGGGAAAGTGGCGGTCGTCACCGGTGCGTCGAAAGGGATCGGCGCGGCCATCGCGAAGGCGCTTGCGGCAGAGGGCGCATCGGTTGTCGTGAACTATGCGAGCAGCAAGACCGGCGCGGACGCCGTTGTGTCAGCCATCACAACAGCCGGAGGCACGGCGATTTCCGTGGGCGGCGACGTGTCGAATGCCGCCGACGCGAAGAGCATCGTCGACGCGGCGATCGAAACATACGGCCGCCTCGACATTCTCGTGAACAACTCCGGCGTCTACGAGTTCGCGCCGATCGACGCATTTACGGAAGCGCAATACCGCAGGCAGTTCGACGTCAACGTGCTCGGTGTTCTGCTCACCACACAGGCCGCGGTCCAGCACCTTGGCGAGGGTGCCAGCATCATCAATGTCAGTTCGGTCGTTTCGACACTCACGCCGGCCACGACCGCCGTATATAGCGGCACGAAAGGCGCGGTCGATTCCATCACCGGCGCACTCGCCCGCGAACTCGGGCCGCGGAAGATTCGCGTGAACACGATCAATCCGGGCGTGATCGTGACCGAAGGTGCACAGACCGCCGGGGTGATCGGATCGGAGTTCGAGAGTTCGGCGGTCAGCCAGACGCCGCTCGGCCGTGTGGGCAGACCGGACGACGTGGCGTCGATCGCGGTTTTCCTCGCCTCCGACGACGCAAAGTGGTTGACTGGCGAACACATCATCGCCAGTGGCGGCATGCGATGAGGCAGATTCGCGGAACTACGCCCGCGTGATCAGCCACCTCGGCCCCGCGGCGGCACGGGATCCGCTCGATGCGCTGGACCTGCACGCGATCGAGCGGCCGGCCGAGTCGCCAAAAGCTATCTGCATCGCCGATGCGTCGTTCAACGCCGAACCGGATAGGGATATGGCCGGACCGGCGTATTCGTCACCGGCGTGCCGCCGACGGTGTGAACCGCCACAACCGCCGCATCGTAGACACCAGCGCCGCATCGTCACCCGGCGCAGCTGAACCGGCCTGCGCGACTTCCCGCTTCCGCCGTTTCGGATCGAGCCCGGTCCCACCGGTACGCCGCCGTGCGGCGTGCCGCTCGATGACCCGCTGCAGCAGACAGAACACGCAGAGCAGCGCGCCGATCACGATCCGCGTCCACCACGAACTCAGCGTGCCGTCGAACGTGATGAGCACCTGGATCGTGCCGAGGATGCCGACGCCGAACACCGACCCGATCACGTACCCCACCCCGCCCGTGAGCAGCGTGCCGCCGATCACGGTCGCAGCGATCGCGTCGAGCTCCATCCCCTGCGCCTGCAGCCCGTAGCCGGACAGCACGTACAGCGTGAACACCACGCCACCGAGCGCCGAACAGAAGCCGCTCAGCGCATACACGCCGACCTTCGTGCGCGCGACCGGCAGCCCCATCAGCAGCGCCGATCGCTCGTTGCCACCGACCGCATACACGTTACGGCCGAAGCGCGTGAAATGTGCAACGTAGATCGCGGCGGCCAGCGTCGCGAGCGCAATCAGCGCACCGGCGCTCAGCGTCCCGCCGCCGACCGGCACGCTGATGCCCGCGAGCGCATGGAAGGTCGGCTCGTTGATCGTGATCGACTGGGTCGTGATGAGGAAGCATGCGCCGCGCGCGAGAAACATCCCGGCGAGCGTGACGATGAACGGCTGCAACCTGAAGTAATGAATCAGCGCGCCCATCGCCGCGCCGTACAGCGCGCCGAACACGAGCACGAGCGGCACGATCGCCCAGACGGGCCAGTGCAATCGCTCGGCGCCGACCGCGCAGAAGATCGTTGTCAGCGCAACGACAGAGCCGACCGACAGGTCGATACCGCCCGACACGATCACGAACGTCATCCCGATCGCGACGATCAGCAGGAACGCGTTGTCGACGAGCAGCCCGGTCAGCACCTGCATCGAGAAGAAGCCCGTGTACATCACGGATCCGAAGCCGAACAGTGCGGCAAACAGCACGATCGTCACGACGATCGGCAGCGTGCGCGGGTCGGTAAGCGATGCGAAGAATCGTTTCATCGCGGCGTGGCTCCGGTGGTGGCGCGCGAGCGGGTGGAAGACAGCAGCCGCGACGCACGCTGGATCACCAGCCCGCGCGCCGCGTCCGACTGGATCAGCGTCACGACGATCACGACGAGCGCCTTCACGACGAGCGTCGCCTCCGGTGGCACGCCGATCGAATAAGTCGTGTAGGTGAGCGTCTGGATGATCAGCGCGCCAAGCACGGAACCCGCGAGGCTGAAGCGGCCGCCGAGCAGCGACGTGCCACCGAGCGTCACCGCGAGGATCGCGTCGAGTTCGAGCAGCAGCCCCGCGTTGTTGCCGTCGGCGCTGCGCACGTTCGAGCTGGCGAGGATGCCGGCGAGCGCCGACATGACGCCGGAGAACAGATACACGCCGAACACGACCGCCCCCGCGCGCAAACCCACGAGCCGCGTCGCGACCGGGTTCACGCCGATCGCGCGGATGAACAGGCCGAGCGCCGTGCGGTTCACCAGCAGCGCGGTCGCCGCGATCGTCGCGATCGCGATCCAGACCGAACACGGCACCGCCGCGAGATAGCCGCCGCCGAGTTCGAGGTAGCCCGGCGCGCCGATCGGGATGATCTGACCGCCCGTCAGCAACTGCGCGATACCGCGTCCGGCGACCATCAGGATCAGCGTCGCGATGATCGGCTGCATCCCGACGAACGCGACGAGCACACCGTTCCATGCCCCTGCGAGCAACCCCACGCATAGCGCAGCCGCCAGCGCCGGGCCGACCCGCGCCGGATCGCCGTCGAGCACGATCGCCGCGGCCGCGCCGGCGATCGCGACGATCGCGCCGACCGAGATGTCGATCCCGCGCGTCGCGATCACGAGCGTCATGCCGAGGGACACGATCACGAGCGGTGCCGCGCGATTCAGGATGTCGATCGGTGCGCCGAACAAGTGGCCGTCGAGCACCGCGATCGACAGGAAGCCGGGCCGATGCGCGACGTCGAGCGCGAACAGCAGCGCGAGCGTCAGCATCGGCCATACGAGCGGATGGCGAAGCAACGTGCGTAACCGGATCATGACCGGCCTCCCGCGATCAGTTGATACACGTGTTCCTCCGACGCCTCGGCACCGGTCAGTTCGGCGACCTTGCGGCGATCGCGCAGCACCGCGATGCGGTGGCTCACGCGCACCACTTCGCTGATCTCCGATGAGATGAACAGGATCGCGAGCCCCTGCGCGCACAGCGCGAGCACGCGCTCCATGATGTCGAATTTCGCGGCGACGTCGATGCCGCGCGTCGGCTCGTCGAGGATCAGCAGCTTCGGCTCCGTCGCGAGCCAACGCGCGAGCAGCACCTTCTGCTGGTTGCCGCCGGACAGCAGCCCGATCGGCTGCTCCGCGTCGCGCGCCTTGATGCCGAGCTTCGCGATGTACGCCTCGGCGAGTTCGCGCTGGCGCGCGCGGCCGATCAGCCGCCACCAGCCGCGCCGAGCCTGCAGCGCGAGGACGATGTTCTCGCGGATCGACAACGCCGCGACGATCCCCTCCTTCTTGCGATCCTCAGGGCAATACGCGATCCCGTTGCGCACGGCATCGTGCGGCGACGCGAGCCGCTTGCGCGCGCCGTCGATCTCGATCGCGCCGGTGTCGGTTCGCTCGGCCGCGAACGCGAGCCGCGCGGTCTCCGTGCGCCCCGAGCCGAGCAGCCCGGCCAGCCCGACGATCTCGCCGGGCCGCACGTCGAGATCGAGCGGGCTCATCATCCCGCGCCGGCCTGCCTGCTGCATCGACAGGAACGGCGCGGCCGCATCGGCATCCCGCTGCACGGCCGCCGCGCCTGCCTGCATCTTGCCGGACATCGGTTCGCGGCCGGTCATTTTCGCGACGAGCATATCGACCGGCAGGTCGCGCGCGAGGTACTCGCCTTCGCGCTCGCCGTTGCGCATCACCGTGATCCGGTCGGACACCGCATAGGTCTGTTCGAGAAAGTGCGTGACGAACAGGATCGCCATCCCCGACGCCTTCAGTCGGCGCAGCACGTCGAAGAGCCGAGCGACCTCGCCGTCGTCGAGACTCGACGTCGGTTCGTCGAGAATCAGCACGCGCGCATCGACCGACACGGCCCGCGCGATCGCGACCATCTGCTGCACCGCGATCGGATACGCGTCGAGCGAGCGCGTGACGTCGAGTGACAGGTCGAGCTCGGCGAGCGCATCGCGCGAGCGCGCATGGATCGTCTTCCAGTCGATCGCCCCGCGCCGCATCGGCTGCCGGCCCGCGAAGATGTTCTCGGCGACCGACAGGTTCGCGCACAGGTTCACTTCCTGGTACAGCGTCTGGATTCCGGCCGCCTCTGCTTCGCGCGGCGCGGCGAACCGCACCGGTGCATCACCGACGCGAATCTCGCCCGCGTCGTGCGCGTGCACGCCGGTCAGCACGTTGATCAGCGTCGACTTGCCCGCGCCGTTCTGGCCCATCAGCGCATGAATTTCGCCCGGAAACAACCGGAAGTTCACGCGCTGCAGCGCGTTCACGCCCGGGAACGCCTTGTCGATGCCGATCATCTCGACCACCGGCGGATTCGTCATGGATCGCCCTCGATTCGAGGCGGAAGGCTGACGGCGGCAGCCACGCCGCCGCCCGCGTCCGCCGGGACTCAGTACTTGCGGGTCGGCAGCACCTGCGCCGCGACGCTCATCGGGAACACCGTCTCGTTCGTGACGATGCGCTTCGGCAGTTGCTTGCCGGCGACCACGTCCTTCACCGCGGTCATCAGCTGCGGCCCGAGCAGCGGGCTGCATTCGACGTCGACGTTGATCTTGCCGGCCACCATCGCCTGGAAGCCGCCCTTGGTCGCATCGAACGAGACGACGCTCACGTCCTTGCCGGGCTTGATGCCGGCCTCTTCCATCGCCTGGATCGCGCCGAGCGCCATGTCGTCGTTGTGCGCGTAGACGACGTTGATCTGCTTGCCATAGGTCTTCGCGAACGCTTCCATCACCTGCTTGCCGCCGGCGAGCGTGAAGTCGCCGCTTTGCGATGCGATCACCTTGAACTTCGGATTGTTCTTGATCACTTCGAGCAGGCCCGCGCGGCGATCGTTGGCCGGTGCGGAACCGACCGTGCCCTGCAGCTCGACGATATTGATCGGGCCCGCATCGTTCTTGAAGCGCTCTTCCATCCAGTGGCCGGCGCGCCGCCCTTCCTCGAGGAAGTCGGAGCCGATCATCGTCACGTACAACGACGGATCCTTCACGTCGACGCCACGATCGGTCAGGATCACCGGAATATGGGCCGCCTTCGCTTCGGTCAGCACCGGCTCCCAGCCCGACTCGACGACCGGCGAGAACGCGATCACGTCGACCTTCTGCGCGATGAACGAGCGGATCGCACGGATCTGGTTCTCCTGCTTCTGCTGCGCGTCCGAGAATTTCAGGTTGATGCCGGCGTCCTTCGCCGCGCTCTTCACCGACACGGTGTTGGCGGTGCGCCACGCGCTTTCCGCGCCGACCTGCGAGAACCCGAGCGTGATCGGCTTTTGCTGCGCGTGCGCACCCGAAGCGAATACCGTCGCCGCGGCGACGAGCGCACCGGCCGTCAGCTTCCTGATGAATGTCATGGTCCGTCTCCGATGATGTCGTTGTATGCCGCGGCGCCTGCCTGGCGCGATGCCGTGCTGTTGTGGTTCTGCGTGGCGCGGGTGCGGTTCGGGGCGGTGCCGGCCGGCGCATGCGGCCGGCCCGGTATGTACGCCCCGGATCAGTCTAGAAACAAGTCCGATAACCTTCCAATGAAATATTGGATTGAAGCGATATCGGTATCGGCATACGTATAAACACCTAGCACCGGATCGTCGCCTGCCCCCAACCGTTTCGACGTGGGCGGGGCGGCGGATCCCGCGGCGGCGCACGGATCTTGCTGTCGCACTGGCAAGCGCTGTTCGCGCCCCGCGACAGCCGCTCCGACAACAAGGAGAACAACGATGTCCGCCGCGCGTGAACGCCGATCGCCGCACATGGATACGCCGCTTCGCTGGCGGCTTGCGACATGAAGAAACGTACGTCCCGAAGCGGCCCCGGCACCGAAACCGGCGCTCCCCTTGCCGCTCCGCTGCGCCATGTCGACGACCGGCATCCCGGCTATACGCGCCGGCGGTTGAGCCACGGCTTCGCGTACTACACGCAGGACGGCGTCCGGATCCGCGACGCCGACGAAATCGCCCGCATCGATGCGCTAGCGATTCCGCCGGCGTATACCGATGTCTGGATCTGCATGGACCCCCGCGGCCATTTGCAGGCGACGGGGCGTGATGCGCGCGGGCGCAAGCAGTATCGCTATCACCCGCAGTGGCGCGAGACGCGCGACGCGAACAAGTACGCGCGGATGGCGGCCTTCGCCCGCGCGCTGCCGCGCATCCGCACGCGCGTCGCGCGTGATCTGGCACTGCCCGGGATGCCGCGCGACAAGATCGTCGCGACGATCGTGCGGCTGCTCGACACGACGCTCGCGCGGATCGGCAACGCCGAATATGCTCGCGAGAACGCGTCGTACGGGCTGACGACGCTGCGCAAGCGCCACGTGACGATCCGCCCGGGACAGGTTCGCCTGCGCTTCACGGGCAAGAGCGGCATCGAGCATGACGTGACCGTGGACGACCCGCGCGTCGGCCGGGTCGTGCGGCGCTGCGCGGAGTTGCCCGGGCACGAACTGTTCCAGTATGTGGACGACGATGGCACACGCCATTCGATCGGCTCGTCCGACGTGAACGAGTATCTGCGCGAAGCAGCAGGCGCGGAGTTCACCGCGAAGGATTACCGGACATGGGCGGGCAGTGTTCAGGCGCTGGCATTGCTGCGGCGCATCCCGCATGAGGACCTCACGCAGGCGCGCAAGCAGATCGTCGAAACGGTGCGGGCCGTCGCCGACATATTGCGCAACACGCCGGCCGTGTGCCGACGCTGCTACATCCACCCGGCGGTGCTCGATGCGTTCGAAGCCGGGATGCTCGCGGCGCTGGAGGTGCGCCACTCGCCGCGCGGGCTGCGCGTGGGCGAAGCCGCGTTCGCTGCGTTGCTCGGGCAGGCGGCGCGTCAATCGTCCAGGAAGTCGAGAAAGTGACGTGCCCGATACAGCGGCACGCGCCGCTCAACGCCCGACAGAATTCGCAGCACTGCGAAAGATCATCGGACGCTCGTCATGTGGCCCTACCCGTCGCGCGAACTGCACGGCCTGTTCGACCCGGCCGTGATGCTCGGACTTCGCGCAGACCGGATCGGCCTGCGCGGGGTCGCCGGCCAGCATGTACGCCTGGCAGCGGCACCCGCCATGATCCGCATGGCGCTCGTCACAGGTGCGGCACGGGTCGCGCATCCAGCCGTCACCGCGAAACGCGTTGAACGCGTCGCTTTCATACCAGATGTCCTTCAGCGACCGGTCGCGCACGTTCGGCAGCTCGAGACCGGGCAACCCGCGCGCGGCATGGCACGGAAGCGCGGTCCCGTCCGGTGCGACGCCGAGGAATACCGAGCCCCAGCCGTTCATGCAGGCCTTCGGCCGCTGCTCGAAGTAGTCGGGCACGACGAACAGGATCTTGCACCGTTCGCCGACGAGCTTGCGGTAGCGGTTGACCGTTTCCTCCGCTTCGCGCAGCTGTTCGGCGGTCGGCATCAGCTGGTCGCGATTCAGCATCGCCCAGCCGTAGTACTGCGTATTCGCGAGTTCGAGAAAATCCGCGCCAAGGTCGAGCGCCATCTCGATGATCTGGCCGACGTGCGGCAGGTTGTAACGATGCAGCACGCAGTTCAGCACCATCGGATAGCCGTGCGACTTGATCAGCCGCCCCACGCCGCGCTTGAGGTCGAAGGTGCGCGTGCTGGTCAGGAAGTCGTTCAGCTCGCGCGTCGAATCCTGCAGCGACAGCTGGATATGATCGAGCCCGGCCGCCTTGAGCCGGTCGATGCGCGCGGCATTCAGGCCCACGCCCGACGTGATCAGGTTGGTATAAAAACCCAGCGACCGCGCATGCTCGACCAGCACCTCCAGGTCGTCGCGCTGCAGCGGTTCGCCGCCGGAAAAGCCGATCTGCGCGGCGCCGAGCGCGCGCGCGTCGCTGATCACCGTGCGCCATGCGTCGGTATCGAGCTCCGCGCCGTGTGTCGCGAAATCGACCGGGTTGTAGCAGAACGCACAGTGCAGCGGGCAGCGGTACGTGAGCTCGGCGAGCAGCCACAACGGCGCGGACGGCCGGTTCGGAGGAGGGGTCATGTCCATGTCAGTCGAGCCAGCCGCGCAGTCGCGCATGATCGAGGAAGCGATAGACGTCCGACGCAAGGTCCGACGTGCTGAACAGCCGCTCGAGTTCGTCGATGATGTCGTCGAGCTCGCGCGTGCCGTCGCAGCGCGCGAGTATCTCGCCCGCGCTCGGGTTGAGCCGGACCATGCCTTCCGGATACAGGAGCACGTACGCATCCTGGGCCGCCTCCCACTGCAGGCGGTACATGCCCCTCAGCGAGGGGCGCAGCGGCACGCCGCTGACGGCGTCGTTGGAGTTCATGCGGGATACGCCTTTTCAATCGCATCGAGGATCGACCACAGCACATCCAGCTTGAACGACAGGATGTCGAGCGCGCGCCGTTGCGCGTCCGGTGTCGTGAAATGGCTCAGCGTCACCGCGAGCCCGTGTTCGACGTCGCGTTGCGCGAGCGGCACGCGGCTGCGGAAATACTGCAGCCCGTCCGCCTCGATCCACGGATAGTGGGACGGCCAGCCCGCGAGCCGGTCGAGGTGGATCTGCGGCGCGAACATCTCGGTCAGCGACGAGCACACGGCCTCCTGCCACGGCGCGTGCCGCGCGAAATTGACGTAGGCATCCACCGCGAACCGCACGCCGGGCAATACGTGCGCGAGCGACCACAACGCCTCGCGCTCGATGCCGACCGCCTCGCCGAGCCGCGCCCATGCCTCGATCCCGCCTTCCTGACCGCCGTGACCGTCGTGATCGAGAATCCGCTCGACCCACAGCCGGCGCGTGTCGCGGTCCGGGCAATTGGACAGGATCGCCGCGTCCTTCAGCGGAATGCTCACCTGGTAGTAGAAGCGGTTCGCGACCCAGCCGCGAATCTGCGACGGTGAGCACGCACCGGTATTCAGGCGGCGGTTGAATGGGTGGTGGATGTGATAGCGCGATTCGAGCGCGCGCAGGCGCGCCTCGAACTCCTGCGCACTCCAGGGTGTCGCGTGCAGCGCCGCGGCCGGAATCGGTGCGTTCATGGTCAGACCTCGAATTGCATGCCGTCGTGGGCGACCTCGATGCCGTGCTCGCGCAATTGCGCGCGCGCGCCGGAGCCGGGGTCGAGAATCGGATTCGTGTTGTTGATGTGGGTGAGGACCTTGCGCGTGTGCGCCGGCAGCAGCCGAAGGCGGTCGATCATGCCCGGTCTCGCCGCATCGCCGCACTGCGCGAGATGCCCCATGTCGGCCGCGTGCTTCGACGACAGGCCGAGGTCGATCATCTCCGTGCCGGTCCAGAATGTGCCATCCACCAGCACGAGGTCGGCGTCGCGCATCGCGGCGCGCACGCCGTCGTCGACGTCGGCGAGCCCCGGCGCGTAGAAAGCCTGCCGGCCGCTCGTCGTGTCTTCGATCAGGAGTGCGATGTTGTCGCCCGGCACGCTCGCCTCCCGGCGCGGCGAATAAGGCGGCGGCTTGCTGTCGACCGGCACGGCGGTGAAGCGGATGCCACCGGCGCCCGGTATCTCGAACGGTTCGCCCGGCGCGATCGTGTGGACGTCGACGCCGCAGTAGTGGCCGAGCAGCGGCACGAGCGGCAGCCCGGTCGACAGGTCGTCGAGCACCGGCGCGCTCGCATACAGCGGCAGCGACGACGTGCGTTCGCGCAGCATCAGCAGGCCCGTCACATGGTCGATCTGCGCGTCGCACAGCACGACGGCGACGATCGCGCTGTCGCGAATCGCGCGAGCCGGCTGCAGGTCGGGGGTGGCGCGCAGCTGCGCGAGGATGTCCGGCGACGCGTTCACCAGCACCCAGTCGACACCGTCGCCGCTGACCGCGATCGACGATTGCGTGCGTGGCACGATGCCGTCGGTGCCGGCCCGCGCACGACGGCAGTTGCCGCAGTTGCAGTTCCATTGCGGCAGTCCGCCGCCGGCGCCCGAGCCGAGTATCTTGATCTTCATCTGCGTGTGCTCCCGGCGCCGCCCGCATCGTGTCCGTCGATGCGGGCGGCACTGTGCGCGTCGATCAGCGGTTGGCGATGTACATCGTGATTTCGAAACCGAAACGCAGGTCGGTATAAGCCGGGGTGGTCCATTGCATGATGTGTCTCCTTGTTGAGTTGGTGAGTCGAAAAAACCGCATCGATCGAGCGGCCGATACCCATTCAGCAAGGAGCGTGCCGGGGCGGCACTTGCGTTGCGCAACGGCGTGCGAAGGCATGCGGCAGCCGCCGGGTGGTCACGGCACCGTCATTCTTACGATTTGCCGACGATAATATTTCAGAAACCGTCGAGCGACGGTTCATGCCACGCGCGGCCGGTTGAGCAAGTGTTGAATCCTTGAACACCGGGTGTTGCAACCTGACACACCGGTGTGACAGTCGCGGCTTGCGTCAGGGTTCGTCCGGCTCCAGCGCATCCGGTCCGGCGGCCGGCATCTTGCGGTAGATCGTGTTGCGCGACACGCCGAGCGCGCGTGCGGCGGCGGATACGTTGCCGCCGTGACGCGCGAGCGCGGCCGCGATCGCTGAGGCGGCCACGTCCTGCAGCCGCGCATCGCCGGCCGCGGTCGCGAACGCGGGTGCTTCCGATGCGAGCGGCGGAGAAGTACAGGCCTCCTGTGCCGCCGGGCCGCTGTCGTGCCGCACGTCGTCGAAGAAATCGTCCGGCAAATGTTCGCAGCGGATCTCGCAGTCGTCGTCGACCATCGCGGCCGCCGTGCGCAGCAGGTTCGCGAGCTGCCGGAAGTTACCCGGCCACGCGCAGCGCTCGAACAGCGCCATCACGTCGGGCGCGACGCTCAAGGGGCGGCGCCCCGGCCCCGACAGCGTTTCCCGCTGCAGCATCTTCTGCACGACCACCGCGAGGTCCGTGCGGTCGCGCAGCGGCGGCAGGCGCACCACGAGCCCGTTGAGCCGGTAGTACAGGTCCTCGCGAAAGCGGTTCTGCGCGATCATGTCGCGCAGGTCGCGGTGCGTCGCGCAGATGATCGCGATGTCTACGCCGATCGCCTTCGTCGACCCGAGCGGATTGACGATGCGCTCCTGCAGCACGCGCAGCAGCCGCACCTGCAGCGGATAGGGCATGTCGCCGATTTCGTCGAGAAACAGCGTGCCGCCGTTGGCCTGCAGCAGCTTGCCGGTCGCGCCCTTGCGGCGCGCGCCGGTAAACGCGCCCTCCTCGTAGCCGAACAGCTCGGATTCGATCAGCGTCTCCGGAATCGACGCGCAGTTGACCGCGACGAAGGGTCCGTCGCGGCGTGGTGAGTCGTTGTGGATCGCCTGCGCGAGCAGCTCCTTGCCGGTCCCCGTCTCTCCGGTGATCAGCACCGGAATGTCCTTACCGATCACCTTGCGGACCTTGGCGATCACCGCCGCCACCTGCGGATCGCCGGTGTCGAGATAGCTGAGCCGCGACAGGCTCGCCGCGCACTGCGCGGCAGGCGGCCGCGCGGCCGGCGCGGCGACGTCGTGCACTTCGGCGGGCCGGCTGCCCTCGGCCCGCAACGCGCGCCGGAACTGCACGCGCGCGCAGACCACCGCGCCGTTGCCGAGGTTCAGCGACACGTGCGGCTCGGTGCTCGCGCGCATCCGGTCGATCAGCTGCGCGCTCGTCACGTCGAACAGCGACGCAAGCGTATGCGCGCGCAGTGCGGCAAGCGGCATCCCGAGCTGGAACTGCGCGCTGCGATTGGCCGACAGGAAGCGGCCGTCCGCGGTGAACGCGACGATCCCCTCCATCAGCGTTCCAAGGAATTCGGGGCGGCCGTGAAACGACACCTGCAGCGTCTCCTGGAACGTCGTCGTGAACAGGTGGTTCTCGATCATCTGCACCGACATCTTCGCGAGCGCCATCGTGTGCTGGTGATAGCTGCGATGATCGCCCGTCACGTCGAGCACGCCGATCGCGTCGCCGTACGGGTCGAGGATCGGCACGCTCGAGCAGGTCAGGAAATGATTCGCGGCCAGGAAGTGCTGGTCGCCGTGCACGACCATCGGGCATAGCTCCGCGAGCGCGGTGCCGATCGCGTTGGTGCCCTGCCGGCTCTCCGCCCAGTTCGCGCCGGGGCGCAGCGCGACCCGTTCCGCGCGCCGCAAGAAGTCGTCGTCGCCGATCGAATGCAGGATCAGCCCTTCCGCATCGGTCAGCACGATCATGCTCTGCGTATTGACGATCTGCTCGTGCAGCGTCTCCATCACGGGCATCGCATGCACGCACAGCACGCGGTTCTGCTCGCGCTTGAGCGCCAGCGCGGTGCCGGACAACAGGTCGTAGTCGGGACGTGCCGACGCCTGCAGGCCGAACGTCTCGGACCGCTCATGGGACTTCTGGATCGTCGGCGTCGGCCAGCCGGGCGCATGCGTTGCCCGTGCGTTGGCCGTCGGATGAACGTCATCGCGCATTGTCTCCTCCGGGGATCCTTCCGGTCGGTGCCGGACTTTGTGCTGGATCAAGCAAACTTCGGGCCACGCTGCCGGCAGCGCTTGCGTCGGGCGCCGCGCATCGTCGTCCGGCGCAAACCGAAATGAAAATGAAAGCAACCTCAATCGCATGCGGTGCAGCCGGTGCGACGCGCCGGGGACGTAATATCGCGATTCCACCCGCCGCCGCTACCCGGTCGATCCCGATCGTGGTCGCTGGCGCGATTCTGGCTTTGACGTGGGTCAAGCCCCGGCCCGTTCTCGGGTTCCACCGGATCCGCCCGTTCCGGCGTTGACCCGTTACCCTCTTTCCGACACGACATGACGCAGCGACCGCTCCGCCCCGCTTCCACGCCCCGACCGGCCCTGTCCCGCGACGCATGCCGGATCGCATGGACCGAAGCCGGCAACCCGCACGGCGATCCGGTCGTCGTGCTGCACGGCGGGCCCGGCAGCGGGAGCCGACCGGCGGTACTCGGCCTGTTCGACCTGACGCGCATGCGCGTCGTGCTCATCGACCAGCGCGGCGCAGGCGCATCGACGCCGCGCGGCGGCCTGCGTCACAACAACACGATGCGTCTGATCGGCGATCTCGACGCGCTGCGTGCACGCCTCGGCATCGCACGCTGGTGCGTCGTCGGCGGGTCGTGGGGCGCGGCGCTTGCGCTCGCCTACGCGGGGCGACATCCATCCCGCGTGACGAGCGTCGTGCTGCGCGGGTTGTTTCTGACGTCGTCGCGCGAAGTGCGCGGCCTGTTCGTCGGCTCGCGCGCACGGGCGCCGCGGGCCTGGCAGCGCCTGATGGCCGCCGCCGGCACCGCGCGCGCCGATCGCCTGATCGCATGCTGCGCGCGGCGTCTCCAGCCAGGCACCGGCGCGGCGCGGCAACGCGCGGTCGCGCTCGCATGGAACGCATATGAGGATGCGATCCTGACCGGGCGGCCGGCGCACGCCACGCGGCCGACGCGACCCGCCGTCGCCGGGCTGATCGACAAATACCGGATCCAGGCGCACTACCTGCAACGCAACTGCTGGCTCGGCGAGCGCCGGTTGCTGGCGCTGGCGCGGCAGGCCGCTCAAGCCGGCGTGCGGTTGCATGCCGTGCACGGCACGCGCGACCGCGTGTGCCCGGTCGACAACGTCGATCGGCTCTCCCGCGCGGTGCCGGCGGCCGTCGTCGAACGCGTGCCGGCCGGGCATCTCGCGAGCGACGACGCGCTCGCTCGTGGCGTCGCTCGCGCGGTACGCAAGGTGCTCGACGTAACGGCAGCAGACGCACCGCAACACGCCGGGCCGCCCGTTCAGTCCCACGCATAGCGGGCGCCGACCCACGCGCCGCGCGGCGCGCCCGGCCCGACGAACTGCTCGTTGACGGGGTTGATCCCGTCGAACGAATGATTCGGACCAGCGAAGACGTTCCGGCCGATTATCCCGAAGCTCGCGTAGCGCTTGTCGAGCAGGTTGGTGATCGACGCGAACAGCTGCAGGTGCTTCGTCACCTGCCAGGTCGTATCGAGGTCGATCAGGACATAGCCGGGCACCTTGCCGTTCACGTCCTGGTTATTCTCGTCGCCACGCGCGAACACGCCGCTGCGATACGTGATGTTGGTGCCGACGTTCCACTTCGGCGTCGCCGCATAGTCGAGCCGCAGCTTCACGGTGCTCGACGGAATCCCGGGAATGCGGTCGCCGGAGCGAACGACGATGTTGCCTTGCGCATTGGCGCTCGAATTGCTCGCGCTGCTTTCGGTCCACGTCGAGCGGTAGGTGGCGTCGACATAGCTGTAGCTGACGCCGATCCCGACCGGCCCCAGCCGCGTATGGCCCGCAAGCTCGAAGCCTTGCCGGCGCGTCTTGCCGACGTTCTGGAAATAGCCGAGCGTGCTCGCGCCACCGTTGCTGCTGATGAACTCGATGTCGTCGTCGAGCGTCGTGCTGTAAACGGCCGCGCTCCACATCGTCGCCAGGTCGACCCGGCCGCGCGCGCCAAGCTCGATCGTCTTCGCGATCACAGGCTTCAGCGCCGGGTCTGCGAGAAAGTCGTTCGGCAACGAGCACGGCGCGGCCGGATCGGCGCATGCGAGCTCGATCGCGGTCGGCGATCGCATTCCTTCGTTGTACGTCGCATATGCGGTGAAGCCGGGCACCGGATTCCACGTGACGCCGACGGCCGGGTTGAACCGCGAAAACGTATGACGCGCGGTGAGCAACGGCTGCAGGCCGCTCGCGTCCTCGATAGCCGCCCGCGACCAGTTGTAGCGCCCGGCCAGCGTCAGCGACCATTGACGCGTCAGCGTCAGCGTGTCGTCGAAGTAGACGCCGTAGTTGGCGTTGCGCGTCTTCGCGCGCGTCTTCTGCGTGAAGTCGCCGATGCCGACCGTCGCACGCGTATCCGTGAACATTGCATCCTGCGACGACTGCTCGAAGCCCGAGTTCGCGAGATCGGCGGATGCGCCCACGATGAACTGGTTGTCCATGCCCGCGAGCTTTCCGAGCAGCGTCAGTTGCAGGTTCGCGCCGTAGCTGTCGGTCGTGATCACCGAGCGATCGTTGGCCGCCTGCACCGTGTCGACAGCGCCGCCGCCGTCGACGCTGCCGAAGTCGTCGTTCACGTTGCTGCTGGTGTTGGTGTTGCGGTAATGCCGGTAATAGATGTTGCCGCTGAGCTGCACGTGGTCGTTGAACGAATGGTCGCCCGACACGGTGACGTACGCGGCGCTGTTGCGATTCAGGTCGGGATACGTGTAGGCCTGTGCGCGATTGTCGAGAAACGAGCGCGGAATCGTCTGCGAGCCTTGCAGCGCATTGTCCGCGCCGCCGGCCGAGATCGACAGCGTCGTGTCGGCGTCGGTGTAGCGCAGCTTGCCGAATCCCTGCCGCACTCGGCTCGCATTGTGATCGGCCCAGCCGTTGTCGTTCGCGACGTTGCCCGTCACGTAGTAGTCGAGGTTGCCGCCGATGCGCCCGCCCTGCTCGATCTGCGCGGTCTTGCGTCCCCACGAGCCCACCGACACCTGTGCGGCGCCGCCCGGGCTCGTCCGGCCGTTCTTCGTCGTGATCGCGAGCGCGCCGCCGAGGGTGTTGAGCCCGTAGGTCGGATTCGAACCGGGGATCAACTGCATCGTGTCGATCGCCGCCTGCGGGAGGATGTCCCAGTTCACGACGTCGCCGAACGGCTCGTTCACGCGCACCCCGTCGACGAATACCGACAGCCCCTGCGGCGTGCCGACGATCGGCGATGCCGTGAAGCCGCGGTAGCTTACGTCCGTCTGGTACGGGTTGCCCTGCGCCTCGCTGATGTCGACGCTCGACACGTTCTTCTCGAAGTAGTCGGTCAGTACGCTGCCGTGCTGACGCATGATGTCCTCGCCACGAATGGTCTGCACGTTGGCCGGCACGCGCGACAGCGGCGTGCCGATCCCGAGCAGCGGTGTCGTGCCGACGACGACGATCGGCGCGAGCGTCGGCGCATCGACGTTACCGGCCCGTTCGACCTGCGCCCACGCCGGCGTCAGCCAGCCGCCGAGCATGCCGCCGAAGCACAGCGTGACGCCCGCGCGCCGGGCGACGAAGCGGCGCTTCGCCCCATCCGTTTCCTTCATCTCCACGTCTCCTCTTTTCTTGTCACAGCTTTGTTATATCGTTGTCCATACCGATATATCGGCGATCGTCCCAGCTGACGTCGATCGCTTCATCGCGCCGTCCCGGCATCGCCATCCGCCGTCGCGATCGCGACATGCGAGACACGCGCGCGTCCGATCGACGCGATGACGCCGGCCACTGTGCCGAACGACTCGTTTCGGTCCGCGTACAAGCTGACGCTCGTCCGCGGGTCGCGCGCGACGCGGCGTGCCAGCTCGGCCTCGACCTCGGCTGGCGTGGCCGGCGCGCCGTCGATACGGACGGCGCCGTGCGCGTCGACGGTCACGCTGACGGTCGATGCATGCGTGTCGTGCGCTGGGGCGGCTGCTTTCGGCAGGTCGATGCGGATCGCATGCGTCATCAGCGGCGCGGCGACCATGAAGATCACCAGCAACACGAGGACAACGTCGACGAGCGGCGTCACGTTGATCTCGCCGAGCGGTTCGCCCGCCTCGGCTTCGCGGTCATCCGTCTTCATACGGCCGCCCGACGCGCAGGGCCCGCGTTGCTCGCGGCCGCGAGCGCGGCATGCACCGGCGCGCCGATCCTGAACCGCCGCTGCTCGGCCAGCGCGATCAGGTCCTGCCCGAACTCGTCGAGCCCGGCCGTCACGGCCTTGAGCCGCCGCAGGAACAGGTTGTAAGCCAGCACCGCCGGAATCGCGACGCCGATGCCGATCCCGGTCGCGACCAGCGCCTGGCCGATCGGCCCCGCGATCGCATCGATGCCGTTCGCCGCCGACGCCGTCATCGACTGCAACGTGTGGACGATGCCGAACACGGTGCCGAACAGCCCGACGAACGGCGCGACGTTCGCGATCGACGCGAGCACGGTCAGCCCGCGCTCGAGCGACCGCTGCGAGCGCCGGATCTCGCGCGCGAGCGTGCGCTCGAGCAGGTCGCGGCGATCCCACGCGACCAGCACGGAAGGCGCGTCCGGCCCGGGCGCGTCGAGATCGCGCAATGCGACGAACACGGCACCCTGCAGGCGAGCGTTCAGGCTGCCAGACACGTCGTCGTCCGTCGGCATCGACAGCGTCGCGCGATCGCCGCAGCGCGCGGCAAAGCGGCGGTTTCCGAGCGCGACGCGTACATACAGCATCGCCTTGACGACGATCAGCGTCCAGGTGATCGCCGACAGCACCGCGAGGAGTGCAAACGCGCCGACGACCGCGTCGTGGATGTAATCTGACATGACGGATTCCTTAGTTTCCGAGTTTGAACACGACCGGCACACTGACCCAGCCGTCGATCGATTCCGTACCGCGTTTCGCCGGCACGAAGCGCCAGTCCGTGACCGCCGCGGCGGCGGCATCGTCGAGCGCGTCGTGTCCGCTGCTCGCCGACAGTCGCACCTGATCGGGCCGACCGTTCGCGAGCACATGCACGTTCAGAATCGTGGTGCCTTCCCAGCCGCGCCGCTGCGCGACGTCCGGGTAATCGGGCGCGGGGTTGCGCAGGTAGGCGGCCGCGAAGCGCGGTGCGGTGACGGGTTCGGGTGCGGCCGAGGACTGCGCGACCGGCGTCGCACGCGCGGGCACCGTCGCGGCATCCGCAGCGGCATGTGCGGCGGCAGGCCGAGCCGGTTCCTGCTCCGGCATGGTTCGCCGACGTTCACCGTCCGGCGACACTGCGGCGGTTGCGGTCGCGAGCTTGCGCGAAGGACCGGCAAGATCGGCCTGACGCGTTGCGGCCACACTCGGCCGAGCCGCTCGATGCACCGCTGTTTCTCGGCTCGAATGCGACGGCATACGCGCGGGGGGAACCTGTGTCGCGACATCCACCCGACGATGCACACCAAGTTCGGCAACCCGCGCGGATTCGCTCGCGTCCACCTCGACGGCGAGTGCGCGAGGCAGCATCGTCCGTCCATCGGGCACCCATGCGTGCCACAGCGCGGCCATGATGGCCGCATGGGCGGCAAATACCGTCAGCGCGACGGCTCGCAGCGGTTCGCGGGCGCGTGCGGGCTGCAGCATGCCGATCGTCGTCGCCACATACGGGGCGGCAGGCGCGATGCCATGTGCGCGTGCGACCACGCGGCGGCGTTCGCACCTGCGAGCGGCATCGGACGAAATCGGGACATGCATGGCGGTCTCTCGCTGCACGGAATCATTGCCATGTCGAACGGCAAGAAGCATGCCGATGCGTGCAACGCCCTGCCGGCAGCCGATCGAAGCCGACACGCATCGATATGCAACCGCGCACCTGTTGCAGTTCGAGCCACCCCTGTTGCGCCTGTGTCAATTTGGATCAACGAGGCGACGCCTTTGGCCGCGCACCGCACTGTCATGTTTCGCAACACTCCACCCGCGGCTGTCCCCGAACGCAACACACGCGGATCATCCGCGCCATGCCGCGCATGTCGCCGCGGCGCGCACAACCGGCCGCTCCGCCTTGCGCGACAGGGCGCGCGCCTCAATGGCATGCGATTTGCGTGACTGGCTGCGCACTGGACCCGGATCCCCACCCTGCCGGCCCGGCCATGTGTTGGCCGCGGTGCGACCACAATGACTCTGGAGACAACCATGAAAAAACTCTCGGCTTCGACGAGCCGACTGGCAACCATCGGAATCGCGGCGGCGGCCGCGATCGCCTTGAATCCCGGCCTGGTGGACGCTGCCGCGGATTATCCGGCCGTCACGTATCAGCGGCTCACGGATGCGCAACGCGATCCGGGCTGGCTCACCTACTACCGCACGTACAACGGCCAGGCGCATTCGCCGCTCAAGCAGATCGACGCGTCGAACGTGAAGCAGCTCACGCAGGCGTGGAGCTACAAGTTTCCGGCCGAGCTGAAGCAGGGTTTCGAAGCCACGCCGATCGTCAACGGCCGCTACCTGTTCGTGACCACGCCGAAGGACAACGTGTACGCGTTCGACGCGGCCACCGGCGCGCAATTGTGGAAATACGAACCGAAACTCGGCGCGGAATCGTTCAAGACGGCCTGCTGCGACGTCGTGAACCGCGGTGTCGCGCTCTACGGCAAGAACGTCTACGTCGCGATGCTGAGCGGCGAGGTGGCCGCGCTCGACGCGCAGACCGGCGCGCTCGTGTGGAAGAAGCAGATGTTCGAGCCGGGGCTCGGCTACGCGTTCTCGCTCGCACCGCTCGCGCTCGACGGCGCGATCGTCGTCGGCAGCTCGGGCGGCGAATACGGTGCACGCGGCTTCATCGCGGCGCTCAGCCCGAACGACGGCACGCTGCTGTGGAAACGCTTCACGATTCCCGGCCAGGGCGAGAAGCACGGTGACACCTGGCCCGACGGCATGCAGGCGCACGGCGGCGCACCGGCCTGGTTGACCGGCACTTACGATGCGGCGACGCGCACGCTGTACTGGGGCGTCGGCAACCCGGGGCCGTGGCTCGCGGACTTGCGCCCGGGCGACAACCTGTACTCCGATTCGCTGCTCGCGCTGGATCCGAAGAACGGCGACCTCAAATGGCACTACCAGTACACGAAGCACGACACCTGGGACTATGACGGCGTCAACACACCCGTGCTCGCGACGATCAAGTACAAGGGCAAGGAGCGCGACGCGATCATCCACGCGGACCGCAACGGCTACTTCCATGCGATCGATCGCGACACCGGCAAGCTGATCTATGCGGAGCCGTTCGTGAAGGCGACGTCGGTCACCGGCTACACGGAAGACGGCGCGCCGATCCAGGATCCCGCGAAGTATCCGAAGGTCGGCACGACGATCGACACGTGCCCGAGCTTCCTTGGCGGCAAGAACTGGTGGTCGGTGTCGTACGACCCCGTGCGCCATCTCGCGATCGTGCCGGCACTGCATGCGTGCATGAGCCTGTCGGGCAAGTCGGTCAACTACATGGAAGGGCTGCCGTATCTCGGCGAAGGCTTCGAGATCAAGCCCGAGCCGGGCAGCGAAGGGTACGGCGAACTCCAGGCGATCGACGTGAACACCGGCAAGAAAGTGTGGAGCCACTGGAGCAAGCTGCCGTGGAACGGCGGCGTCGCGACGACCGCAAGCGGCCTCGCGTTCAGCGGCTCGCTCGACGGTCACCTGTACGCGTTCGACGTCGCCACCGGCAAGGTGCTGTGGGAGAGCCCGAAGCTCGCGAGCGGGATCATCGCGCAGCCGTCCGTCTTTGAAGTCGACGGCAAGGAGTACGTAGCGGTACTCGCCGGCTACGGCGGCGCGAATCCGATCTGGGGCGGCCCGATGGCCAAGGCGGCGGACGACGTGCCGCGCGGCGGCACGCTGTACGTGTTCGCCCTCGACCGCGGCTGACCGGCATCCGGCCAACCGTATTGCGCCCGCGCCGCCGGCGCGGGCGCCCCTCCCTTTCCCGTTTTCAACCGAGCGTACGATCATGAACATCCGACTTTCCCGCCTCGCCGTGGCCTGTGCGCTCGCGGCAGGCACGGCGCTGGCACCGGCGCTCTCCACGGCCGCGACGGCGGTGCGCGTCTGCTCGCTGCCGGGCACGCCGACGGCCGCGCTCGACAAGGCCGTCGCCCGCGAGGCGTTCCGCACGGCCGGCATCGCCGCGAACTTCTCCGGGCACGACGCGGGCAGCAACGACGACGACGGCGTGTCCGCGCATGAGCTCGCCGGCATCCTCGAACACGACTGCGACGTGCTCGCAGGCTTTCCGCGCTCGGCCATCGCCGACGCATCCGATACGAAACTGCTGTTCTCGCAAGGCTACCTGCGCTCGGGCTACGTGAGCGTCACGCGCCGCGATGCCGGCGCGCCGGCCACCGGCCGCGAAATCGTCGCGGCGACCTACGCGAGCCCTGCGCAATTGATCGCGGTTCAGCAGAAGAACGCGCGCTTCGATCTCGAGAACACGTCCGAGCAAACGGTCGACGCGGTCGCGCGCGGCCGCGCGCATCGCGCGATCGTCTGGTATCCGGCAGTCGTCGCGTATCAGGCCGCGCATCCGAAACAGGCGTTCCGCATTGGCGCGACGTCGTCGCCGTATGCGGAATGGCAGCTCACGTTTGCGTTCGCGCCGCGCTCGGCCGAGTTGCAGCAACGTATCGACGCGGCACTCACGCAAATGAAGAACAACGGCCGGCTCGCCGCGCTGACCCGCAAGTGGGCGCTGCCCGGCAGCGCGCTCGAAGCGCACGAGTCGCGCATGCCGTCGCGTTTCCTCGACGGCGCGACGGCGAGCGCAGGCCGCGCGCCCGGCAACCTGCTGCGCGCGCGCAACGTGAGCGCCGGCGGCGGCTTCATCCGCGTCGGCGCGAGCACCGGTGACGCCGCGCCGTCCTTTGACGCGGCCCAGGTCGCCCACGGCAAGGAAATCTACGGCAATGCGTGCGCCAAGTGCCACGGCGCCGATCTCGAAGGCAACACCGCGCCCGCGTTGAGCGGCCCGTCGTTCGCGCCGTTGTCGCATTCGCACCTGACGATCGGCGGCGTGTTCGGCTACATGGCGACCAACATGCCGGCGGACCAGCCGGGCAAGCTGAAGGACGACGAATACGCGGACCTGATGGCCTTCCTGCTCGCGTCGAACGGCTATGCCGCCAGCAAGGACAAGCTGACGGCCGATACCGCACATGCGTCGACCGCGCCGCTCGTCGCCGGTCCCGCCGCGCACAAGGACGCGAGCCAGTAATACCGGGCAAGCGGCTTCGCCACGCAATGCAAGCCGCTCCCTTCCCCACGATTTCATCTTCAACAGGAAACGACCGTGACGTACCCGACCTCCCGCAGAACCTTCATCATCAACGCCATCGGCCTGTGCGCGACGCTCGCCGCCGCACGCACGGCATGCGCGGCGCCGCCGCTCGTCGACGAGAACGACCCCGCCGCGAAGACGCTCGGCTATCGCGCGCATGCGTCCAGCGTCGACGCCGCGCAGTTCCCGAAATACCAGGCCGGCCAGCGTTGTGCAAATTGCCGCTTCTACAAGGGCGAAGCGGCAGATACCGCCGGCACGTGCCCGATGTTCGCCGGCAAGCTGGTCGCGGCGGACGGCTGGTGCAACGTGTATGCGAAGCGGGCGTGATGCTTCGCGCGACGGGCTGCCGGCGCGGCACGCACCGGCGCCCGCGGCCGGCAGCGACGACGGCGCGCCGGTGCATGCCGTCGCGCATCTCCACGCACTGATCGCGGCCGGCCTGTCGCGCGGCTTCGTCACGCGCGGCGACATCATCGACGCGCTGCCCGACGACGATGCGAGCGAAAGCAGTCTCGATGCGGCCGCCGCCGTGCTCGCCGAACTCGGCATCGCGGTGTCCGAGCGCGCCGATACCACGAGCGGCTGGACGCTCGAACGCTACTTCCGGCCGGCCCCGCCCGCGCGCGCATGGGCCGACGGCGACGGCACGCTCGCCGCGGCCGACCTGCTCGCGCCGCGCACGACCGATCCGGTCCGGCTGTACCTGCGCGAGATGGGCACGACGCCACTCCTCACGCGCGATGAGGAATTCGCATACGCGCAGCGCATCGAGCGCGGCCGCGCGGCGTCGGTCGCGGTGCTGTGCGGCGACCCCGATGCATTCGACGCGCTCGTGTCGATTCGTACCGAGATCGCCGAACGCCGAGCCGCCGCATCGACCTATGTGATCTTTCTCGCCGACGACCCGCGCGACGCTCGACCGTCCAATAACGCCGATGCAGGCACTTCGCCCACCTCCATCGGTGAGCCCGGGCGCGACGACGAAGCGCCATCCGAGGATTCGGCCTGGCGCGACGCGGTACTGACACGGCTCGCCCGCATCGACGCATTCGCGGACGGCATTCGGGCCGCGCTGGCCTCGGGCGGCACCGCGTCTGCCGCGTATCGCATGCACGTACGCGACGCCGCGGCGATGCTCGGCACGCTGTGCCTGTCCGCCCGCGCACTCGAACGGATGAGCGAACCGTTGCGCAGCCGCGCACGCCGGCACCGCACGCTGCGAGGCCGGCTGGCGCGGTTGTTGGCCGACGTGGGCGTTCCACCGTCGTTCGCGCAGACGGACCACGACGATCACGCCGGCTGGCTCGCGTCGTGCATTGCCGCGCATCCGGCCTGCGGGCCGACGCTGACGCGACGTGCGGCCGAATTCATCGACGCACGCGTCGCGATCGTGCGCGATGCCCCGGCGTCGGAACTGCCGCCCGGCGCGACCGCGTCGCTCGATGCCAGGCTCAGTGCGATCGAACGCGCGATGCAACCGGCGAAAACGGGCTTGTTCGACGCGAACCTGCGGCTCGTCGTGTCGATCGCGAAGCGCTATCCCGATCGCGGCCTGCCGTTCGCGGACCTGATCCAGGAAGGCAACATCGGCCTGCTGAAGGCCATCGAGCGCTACGACTACCGGCGCGGCTTCCGGTTCTCGACGTACGCGACCTGGTGGATCCGGCAGGCGATCACGCATGCGCTCGCCGACCTCGGCCGCACGATCCGCGTGCCGACGCATACGGTCGACGCGCTGAACAAGCTCACGCGGCTCGCGCGCGAGCATCGGCAACGCGCGGGCACGGCCGCGACGCCGGCCGAACTTGCCGTCCACATGGGCGAGCCGGTAGACAAGGTGCGCGATCTGCTTGCGATCGTGAAGGAACCCCTGTCCGCGGACCTGCCGGTTTCGCCGGAAGGCGACATGACGTTCGCCGACGTCGCGCCGGACCTGTCGTCGCCGTCGCCCGAGGACGCCGCCGGCGCCACCCAGTTGCGCAACACGATCGCTGCCGCGATCGACCGGTTGCCGCCGCGCGAGGCGATGGTGCTCCGGCTGCGCTACGGGCTGCACGCGGACGAAGGCTGCTCGCTACGCGACATTGGCCGCCAGATGAACCTGTCCGCCGAACGCGTGCGGCAGATCGAGGCGTCGGCACTCACGCGCCTTCGCGCGTCCGACGCGCTCGGCGTGCTGCGGTCGTTCATCGCATAGCGTGACGTCAATCCCACGGTGCACACGCCGTGCGTCGTGTTGACGTCTGCAACAGCCGCTGCTGCATTTCGACGCAACATGCATGCCGACGGGATCGCCGATCGTTTTTTCGTTCATTGATTTGCAGTGCAGATCGATCGACGAAAGCCGCTCGACGACGCGCATGCACGCCGATCAGGCTGAATACCCGCACGATTGGCATGCAAGTTGCGTTTCGAGAGTCAGACCATACCCAACGATTTGCATGGAGACCATCTTGACCGCCCTCGTATCGATCCTTCAGGAGCGCCGAATCTTCGAACCGCCGGCCGACACGCGCGAGTGCGCGACCATTTCCGGCATGCCGGCCTACCAGGCGCTTGCCGCCGAGGCCGAGCAGGATTACGAGGGCTTCTGGGCGCG
>NZ_QTQA01000034.1:0-59315 GCF_003853825.1 Burkholderia sp. Bp9012
TGCCGGATCCTGGTGACGCTGCTGCACGAGATGGTCAAGCGCGATGCGAAGCGCGGGCTGGCGTCGCTGTGCATCGGCGGCGGGATGGGCGTCGCGCTCGCGGTCGAACGTCCGTAACCGGGTCGTCGGTCACCGCCAAACCAATCCGTGCGCCGGCCGATTGCGGCTTCGGCCGGCGCACGTGAAGTCAGAGGGGGCCTCCGGCGGCTCTCGAAACCAAAAAATGGAGTGAGATTTATGTCTCAGCGAATTGCGTACGTAACGGGCGGGATGGGCGGCATCGGCACCAGCATCTGCCAGCGTCTGTCGAAAGACGGCTTCAAGGTGGTCGCGGGTTGCGGCCCGAACTCGCCGCGCCGGGTGAAATGGCTCGAGGAACAGAAGGCGCTCGGCTACGATTTCATCGCGTCGGAAGGCAACGTGGGCGACTGGGACTCGACCAAGGCAGCGTTCGACAAGGTCAAGGCCGAAGTCGGCGAGATCGACGTGCTGGTCAACAACGCGGGCATCACGCGCGACGTCGTGTTCCGCAAGATGACGCATGAAGACTGGACGGCCGTTATCGACACCAACCTGACGAGCCTGTTCAACGTGACGAAGCAGGTGATCGACGGGATGGTCGAGCGTGGCTGGGGCCGGATCATCAACATTTCGTCGGTGAACGGCCAGAAGGGGCAATTCGGCCAGACGAACTACTCGACCGCGAAGGCCGGCATCCACGGTTTCACGATGTCGCTCGCGCAGGAAGTCGCAACGAAAGGCGTGACGGTCAACACCGTGTCGCCCGGCTACATCGGCACCGACATGGTGAAGGCGATCCGGCCGGACGTGCTCGAGAAGATCGTCGCGACGATTCCCGTGCGTCGTCTCGGCGGGCCGGAGGAAATCGGTTCGATCGTCGCGTGGCTCGCGTCGAATGACTCCGGCTTCGCGACGGGCGCCGACTTCTCGCTGAACGGCGGCCTGCATATGGGCTGAACGTCCGGCCGCGCGCGCCGCTGCGGCCGCGCGGCCTGGCGTTTCCGAAGGCCCCCGCTTCCCGGATCCGGGAGGCGGGGATTTGTCACTTGCGCTACGCTGCACCGAAAGGCGTTACATGACTACTACAAAGAAAACGGCCGAGCGGCTCATCAAGAAGTACCCGAACCGCCGGCTCTACGATACCGAGACGAGCACGTACATCACGCTGACCGACGTCAAGCAGCTCGTGCTGGAACAGGAGGACTTCAAGGTCGTCGACGCGAAATCCAACGAGGACCTGACGCGCAGCATCCTGCTGCAGATCATCCTCGAGGAAGAGAGCGGTGGCGTGCCGATGTTCTCGTCGTCGATGCTGTCGCAGATCATCCGTTTCTACGGTCATGCGATGCAGGGCATGATGGGAACGTACCTGGAAAAGAACATCCAGGCGTTCATCGACATCCAGAACAAGCTCGCGGATCAATCGAAGAACCTGTACGAAGGCAACGCGATGAATCCGGAAGTCTGGTCGCAGTTCATGAACATGCAGGCGCCGATGATGCAAGGGATGATGACGAGCTACATCGAGCAGTCGAAGAACATGTTCGTGCAAATGCAGGAGCAGATGCAGAGCCAGGCGAAGTCGATGTTCAGCACGTTCCCGTTCAAGCAACCGGGCGCGCCGGAGCCGGAGAAGAAGTAACGCGTGCGCGGCAGGCCGGTCGCGGCGGCACCCGCCGCCCGACGCCTGGTTTGGCGCCGCGACGCGCGGCGGTGCGATGCGGCCGATCGTGTGCCCAGGCACGACGATGGCCGCTACCGCAAGATGTTGCCGACGGTCGCTCCTGATCGTCGGCACCGAATGCCCGTACCCTCGCGTGGGGGCGGGCATGATCGTAATCTGGTCGCCCCGATCTCATCCAGACAGTCATCAGCGAATCGATACCCGGGCGTGTCGCGCCTCATGGCGTGCGTTTGTGCCATTGCGGCCGATCGCCGTTGCGTCGGGCCTTGTGATGACGGGCAGCGGCAAAGCGCCCGCGGTTCGCCGGCTTACTTCAGAGTGCCGGATCGAAATCCGGGTGATCGTCTGCGGGAGGAAGGTCGAGCACGAGCTTCACCGCGCAGTAGTTCGCCTTCAGCGAAAACACCCGGCCGATCACGAGAAACGTCTGCCGCGAATTCTCGAGTTCGACGAAGTCGCCCGGCTGCGGCACGTGGGCGCCCTGGTCATAGGAAAAACTGGTGCTGGTCTGCTCGCCGATGGTCTCGGCGGCGTGCTCGGTGAATTCGATCGTGATGTGGGTGGTCATGCGAACCCCATTGGGTAAGTGAAGGGAGCGGATGCAGCGATTTTCGCATAGGGGCGAAGTGAGGCCGGGGCGATTGTCGTGCACGACGTGCGGTGATCGTGCCCATCGTTTCGTCATCTCGGTCTGAAAGGGCTGGATCAGCCGCCGGTGGCGGTCCGATGCGCCTGCGTGCGCTGCGTATTGAGGGCGCCATCCACGGCGTCTTGATCGCCGGTTTTGCCTCGCTGACCCATAAATAGCTGTAAACTCACGCTTTTGCCGCCACGCCCCCCACATTCCAGATGTCCCAGTCCCCCAAAGTAGGCTTCGTATCCCTCGGGTGCCCGAAGGCGCTCGTCGACTCCGAACAAATCATCACCCAGCTGCGCGCCGAAGGTTATGAAATCTCCGGCACCTACGACGGTGCCGACCTCGTCGTCGTCAACACTTGCGGCTTCATCGACGAGGCCGTGCAGGAAAGCCTCGACGCGATCGGCGAAGCGCTGACCGAGAACGGCAAGGTGATCGTCACCGGCTGCCTTGGCGCGAAGTCGAGCGCCAGCGGTTCGAACCTCATCGAGGAAGTCCACCCGAAGGTGCTCGCCGTCACCGGCCCGCACGCGGTGGGTGAAGTGATGCAGGCCGTGCACTCGCATCTGCCGAAGCCGCACGACCCGTTCGTCGACCTCGTGCCGGCCGCCGGCATCAAGCTCACGCCGCGCCACTATGCGTACCTGAAGATTTCCGAAGGCTGCAACCACCGCTGCACGTTCTGCATCATTCCGTCGATGCGCGGTGACCTCGTGTCGCGCCCGGTCGCGGAAGTGATGCTCGAAGCGGAGAACCTGTTCAAGTCGGGCGTGAAGGAACTGCTCGTGATCTCGCAGGACACGAGCGCGTACGGCGTCGACGTGAAGTACCGCACGGGCTTCTGGAACGGCAAGCCGATCAAGACGCGCATGACCGACCTGGTCGCCGCGCTCGGCGAACTCGCCGCACAGTACGGCGCATGGGTGCGCCTGCACTACGTGTATCCGTATCCGAGCGTCGACGAAGTCATTCCGCTGATGGCCGAAGGCCCGTTCAAGGGCCACGTGCTGCCGTATCTCGACGTGCCGTTCCAGCACGCGCATCCGGAAGTGCTGAAGCGCATGAAGCGCCCGGCGAACGCCGAGAAGGTGCTCGAGCGCGTGCAGAAGTGGCGCGAGATCTGTCCGGACCTGACGATTCGCAGCACGTTCATCGCCGGCTTCCCCGGCGAGACGGAAGAGCAGTTCGAAACGCTGCTCGACTTCATCCGCGAGGCGGAACTCGATCGCGTCGGCTGCTTTGCCTATTCGCCGGTCGAAGGCGCGACGGCGAACGACCTCGACGGCGCACTGCCGGACGACGTTCGCGAAGAGCGCCGCGCGCGCTTCATGGAAGTCGCCGAGGAAGTGTCGGCGCAGCGCATCCAGCGCAAGGTTGGCAAGACCCTCAAGGTGCTGATCGACGAAGTCAGCGAGGAAGGCGGCATCGGCCGCACGGCGGCGGATGCGCCGGAGATCGACGGGGTCGTCTACGTCGAACCGGCGACGAAGGCGTCGAAGCGCTACAAGGTCGGCGATTTCGTGTCGGTGAAGATCACCGGCGCGGACGGCCACGACCTGTGGGGCGAGGTATAAGCGATGACCGCGGCGTTTCCGCAGATCCTCGCGCTCGGCGAGGCGATGATCGAATTCAACCAGTCGCAGCCGGGGCGTCCGGAGTTCCTGCAGGGCTTCGGCGGCGACACGTCGAACTTCTGCATCGCCGCGGCGCGCCAGGGTGCGTCGACGGGCTTCGTGTCCGCGATCGGCGACGATCCGTTCGGCCGCTTGCTGGCCGACATGTGGGCGGCGGAGCGCGTCGACACGACGTACGTGCGGATCGACTGCGCGGCGCCGACCGGCGTGTATTTCGTCACGCACGGCGCTGAGGGTCACCAGTTCGACTATCTGCGCGCTGGCTCGGCGGCGAGCCGCTATGCGGTGGCCGACCTGCCGCTCGATGCGCTGGCGGCGGCGAAGGCCGTGCACCTGTCGGGCATCAGCCTCGCGATCAGCACGGCCGCATGCGACGCCGCGTTCGCGGCGATCGATCACGCGCGCAGCAACGGCGCGCAGGTCAGCTTCGATACGAACCTGCGCCTGAAGCTGTGGCCGCTGCCGCGCGCCCGCGCGGTGATGCGCGAAGCGCTGCGCCAGACGGACATCTGCCTGCCGAGCTGGGACGACGTCACGGCGCTCACGGGCGCGAACGATCGCGACGCGATCGTCGATGCGATGCTCGAACACGGGCCGCGGGTCGTCGCGCTGAAGCTCGGCAAGGAAGGTGCGTACGTGGCGACCCCGAACGAACGGCGGGTGGTGCCGGGCTTCGCGGTCGAGGCCGTCGACGCGACGGGCGCGGGCGACTGCTTCGGCGGCGCGTTCGTTGCACGGATCGTCGCGGGCGACGATCCGTTCGCGGCCGCGCGTTATGCGAACGCGGCGGCGGCACTGTCGACGACGGGTTACGGCGCGGTCGCGCCGATTCCGTTGCGCGAGGCGGTGGAACGCCTGATGCAGGGCTGACGCGGCTCACGCACGCCGGTCGTGGCCTCGCGTACGTGACGATGACCATCGGCGGCAGGCAGCATGTCGCCGCGTTTTTTCGAGCGAATCTGAAGCAAGGAGCAACACAAGGTGGGTCGATATTCCGAATGGCAACGGGCGCTGGTGATCGCCAGTGTGCTGGCGGCGGGCCTCGCGATGCCGGGCATGGTCGCGGCGCAGGCCGTCGCGCCGGGCGCGCAGCTGGATGAAGCGGCGCCCGCGCGGCCGCTGCGGCCGAATCCGGAATTCGCCCGCCTGCCGCGCTACGAGGGCACGCTTGGCGACCGGCCGATCGTCGTGCATCTCGGGCCGAAGACGGACGAGGAAGGCGTGCACGGCGAATATCAGTTCGCGGACACGGGCGAGGTGGTGCTGCTCGCCGGCGATCGCGACGGAGACACGCTCGAAATCGAGGAATCGAACGACGGCACGAACATCACGGGCGTGTGGATCGGCCGCTTCGACGCGACGGGCGACCTGAAGGCCGACCGGATGAACTCGGACGAATCGGATCCGCAACCCGTCGTGCTGCGCCCGGCGCCGGGCAAGCGCGCGGCGCTGCAGGTGCGCGACGGCCGCGTACGGGAAATCGAGACGGTCGGCGGCGTCGTCGACCTGCGCACCACCAACTGAGCGCGCGCTGGCTCGGTGCGCGCGGCGCGCATTGTACCGGGCCAAGCGCGCCGATTTTGGCTACTCTAGCGACATATTCCGCAACCGAACGGCCTTTCCCCCGGTCTCCAGACATGACTGCATCCACTTCGAAGCGCGCACTTCAGACCCGCATCGTTCAACCCGACGACATCATTCCGGAAGGCTTCCGTTCGTTCGTCCCACCGGTCGAGCGTGCATCGACGGTCGTGTTCCCCGATCTCGCGACGATGCGCGCGCTGGTCTGGCACAACGACAACCAGTGGCGCTACGGACTGCACGCAACGCCGACGTCGCTCGCGCTCGCGCAGCGGCTCGCCGAGATCGAGGGCGGCACGCATGCGCTGCTGCAGCCGTCGGGCCTCGCGGCGATCATGAACGTCTATTTCGGGATCGTGAAGGCGGGCGACGACGTGCTGATCCCGCACAACGTCTACGGGCCGAACGCCGATTTCGGCAACTGGCTCGCGAAGGATTTCGGCATCGTCGCGCGCTTCTACGATCCGCTCGTCGGTGCCGGCATCGCCGACCTGATCCAGCCGAACACGCGGTTGATCTGGATCGAGGCGCCGGGCTCGGTGACGATGGAAGTGCCCGACGTGCGCGCGATCACGACGGTCGCGCAGGCGCGCGGCATCGTCACCGCGATCGACAACACGTATTCGGCCGGCCTCGCGTTCAAGCCGTTCGAGCATGGCGTCGACATCTCGGTGCAGGCGCTGACCAAGTATCAATCGGGCGGCAGCGACGTACTGATGGGCGCGACCATCACCGCGAACGCGGAACTGCACGCGCAACTGAAGCTCGCACGGATGCGCTGCGGGATCGGCGTCTCGGTCGATGATTGCTCGCTCGTGCTGCGCAGCCTGCCGAGCATGCAGGTGCGTTTCGACGCGCACGGCAAGAGCGCGCTCGCGCTCGCGCAATGGCTGAAGGCGCGCCCGGAGATCGCGGCCGTGCTGCATCCGCAGTTGCCCGACTGTCCGGGGCACGCATCGTTCGTGCGCGACTTCACCGGCGCGGGCGGGCTGTTCTCGGTGGTGTTCGATGAGTGCTACAGCAGCGAGCAGATCGATCGTTTCGTCGAGGCGCTCGAGCTGTTCGCGATCGGCTGGAGCTGGGGCGGCGCATGCAGCCTCGCGATGCCTTACGACGTGGCGTCGATGCGTGCGGAGTGGCCGCATCGCGGCACGCTGGTGCGCTTCTATGTCGGTCTCGAGGACGAAGCCGACCTGCGTGCGGACATCGAGCGCGCGCTGCAGGCTACGCTCGGCCGATAACGGAACCGAAGCGGAAAACGAAACGCCCGCGCGATGCAACATCGCGCGGGCGTTTTTTCATGGGCGGTGCGCGCAAACCGGAAATCAGAATAGCCGCAGCAACCCGTCGAGACCCACGTGGTCGAATGCGACGGTGGCCGCGTCGCGCACGACGGGCTTTGCGTGGAACGCGACCGACAAACCGGCTTCGGCCATCATCTTCAGATCGTTCGACCCGTCGCCCATCGCGATCGCGCGGCGCGGCTCGAGGCCGAGCGATGCACAGGTATCGCGCAGCATGCGCGCCTTCACGTCCGCGTTGACGATTTCGCCGAGCACCTTGCCGGTCAGCTTGCCGTCGACGATCTCGAGCGTGTTGGCGTGCGCGTAGTCGAGGCCGAGGCGCGCCTTCAAGCGCTCGGTGAAGAACGTGAAGCCGCCCGACACGAGCAGCGTTTTCAGTCCCGCGGCCTTCACGCCGGCGAGCATCGTCTCCGCGCCCGGCGACAATTGCAGCCGTTCCTCGTACACGCGCTCGAGCGCCTGCGCATCGAGCCCCGCGAGCAGCGCGACGCGACGCGTGAGGCTTTCGTTGAAGTCGCGGATCTCGCCGCGCATCGATGCCTCGGTGATTTCCGCGACCTGCGTCTTCAGCCCGCAGAAATCGGCGATCTCGTCGATGCATTCGATCGTGATCAGCGTCGAATCCATGTCCATCACGACGAGCCCGAACTCGCCGAGCGTACGGCCGGCTTCGACGAAGCCGAAGTCGAGCGCGTGCGTGCCGCAGTACGCGTCGATGTCGAGCCGCTGCGCGGGGTTTGCGTTTTCGATACGCAACGCGTGATCGTCGGTCTGCACGATGCGGGTGCCGCGCGACAGCGCGAGCAGCGGTTTGTGATGCGCGTCCGACAACGGCGCGAGACTCTGGATGACGAGGTTGTGGGTCATGACGGAATGATTGGAAGCGAATGAAACGCGTGCGCGGCCGGCATGCGGCCGCCTGCGAACGCGGGCCCCGTCCGGCGTCGGGCCATCGCGTCGCGAACGCGCCATTGTAGCCGGTTGGTGTCCGGGCGCGGCCGGATCGCCGCGGATGCCCGTCCGGCGCCGCCGCGAGCTCCGCTCACGGGATGGCGCCTATCGTTCGTCCGCGCGATCCCAGTAAGGCGGATCGCCGAAGTGTTCGGCCAGGAACGCGATGAACGCGAGCGTCTTGAGCGGCACGTGCGCGCGGCTCGGATAGACGGCCCAGATCGCGACGTCGTTCGCGAACGGGTAATCGTCGAGCACCGTGACGAGCGCGCCGCTCGCGAGCAGCGGGCCGACGTCCCAGGTCGACTTGATCGCGATGCCGAAGCCGTCGACGAGCGCTTCGCGGATCGCCTCGCCGTTGCTCGCGACGAGCCGGCCGCCGACCCGCACGGTGAGCGGGCCTTGCGGCGTGACGAACGACCAGTCGCGCTGGTCGCCGAGGATCACGCATTCGTGCTGCGCGAGATCGGCCGGATGGCGCGGCGTCCCGTGTTCGGCGAGATACGCGGGCGAGCAGCACAGCACGCGCCGGTTCGCGGCGAGCTTGCGCGCGACCAGCGTCGAGTCCTTCAGCGCGCCGAGGCGGATCGCGACGTCGTAGCCGTCGTCGACGAGGTCGACGATCTCGTCGGATAGCCGCAGGTCGAGCGACACGGACGGGTAGCGGCGCAGGAATGCGGGAATCACGGGCGCGACGTGCTGGCGGCCGAACGACGACGACATCGACACCTTCAGCCGTCCGTACGGCTCGCTGCGGCCGTGGCCGACCGACGCGCGCGCGGCGTCGGCCGCCGACAGCAGCGCCTCGGCGCGGGCCATGAAGACTTCGCCGTCCTGCGTGAGGCTGATGCGGCGCGTGGTGCGATGCAGCAACCGCGCGCCGAGCTGGCGCTCCAGCTGCGCGATGCGCGCGCTTGCGACCGCGGCCGACACGCCGAACTCGCGTCCGGCCGCGCTCACGTTCGCGAGCAGCGCCGCACGCACGAACAGGCCGACGTCGAGCAGGTCGAGCGGCTTGTCGGGGGCCGGAATCGGATCGGACGTCATTATTCTGAAATTCCTGAAAATGTTTCAGGAAATATAGCGGTTTTCTCGAATGATCGGGCCGCCTACGATGACATGCATGGGGCTGCGCCGCAGCCCGCCCGATTTCCCTGAAGGAGTTTCGTGATGAAAGCTGTTGGACTGACCCGTTATCTGCCGATCGACGACCCGCAGGCGCTCGTCGACGTGGAACTGCCGCAACCCGTGCCGGGCCCGCGCGACCTGCTGGTGAAGGTCGAGGCGATCTCCGTGAACCCGGTCGACACCAAGGTGCGCGCGCCGAAGCCGCAGGTCGAGGAGACCCCGCGCGTGCTCGGCTGGGACGCGGCCGGGACGGTCGTCGCGGTCGGTGCCGAGGTGACGATGTTCCGGCCCGGCGACGAGGTGTTCTACGCGGGCAGCATCACGCGCCCCGGCGCGAACAGCGCATTCCACACGGTCGACGAGCGGATCGCGGCGATCAAGCCGCGCTCGCTCGATTTCGCGGCGTCGGCTGCGTTGCCGCTCACCGCGCTGACCGCGTGGGAGGCGCTGTTCGACCGGCTGCGCGTGTCGCCGCAGGGCGCGGACGCAGGCAAGTCGGTGCTGATCATCGGCGGTGCGGGCGGGGTGGGTTCGATCGCGATCCAGCTTGCGAAGACGCTCGGCAAGCTGCATGTGATCGCGACCGCGTCGCGGCCGGCGTCGGCCGAATGGGTGCGCTCGCTCGGCGCGGACGACGTGGTCGACCATTTCGGCGACTTGCCTGCGCAACTGCGCGAGATCGGTCATGCGAACGTCGACTATGTGCTGATCTTCAACGACACGGATCGTCATTTCCCTGCCGCGGCGGAAGTAATCCGGCCGCAGGGCGGCATTTGCACGATCGTCGAGAACGAGAAGCCGATTCCCGTCGAGCTGCTGAAGGCGAAGAGCGCCGCGTTTCACTGGGAGTTCATGTTCACGCGCGCAATGTTCGAGACGCCGGACATGATCGAGCAGCACAAGATCCTGAGCGAGGTGGCGAGGCTCGTCGACGGCGGCACGCTGCGCACGACGCTCGGCGAGCAGCTCGGCACGATCAACGCCGCGAACCTGCGGCGCGCACACCAACTGCTCGAGGCCGGGCGCGCGATCGGCAAGCTGGTGCTGAGCGGCTTCTGAGTGCCCCCGAACCTGTCGCTTTGCGCCGGGCGCCCGAAGGGACTTCCTTCGGGGCGGAAGACGCGAGGCGGCCCGGCGTTTTCTTGAGCGCCGGTATCGCACGTACGGGATACGGCTTCGCGAACGCAAGCGGGGTAACACCCGATGCGTTTGCGGCGCATTGCATGCCGCTTGGCGGTAGACTGGCAACGCATCATGCATCGAAAACCGCGCGGCACGCGCGTGCCGCCGCATTACAAGGAGGTCAGCATGAGCCAACGCAGCTTGTCAGTCGCCGCATCGTGGTCTGCCGTGTTCGCGGCGGCGTGCGTCAGCGCGAGCGTATTCGCGGCGCCGCCTGTCAAGGGCAGCCTGAAGGGCGGCGGGACGGGGCAGCTCGAATACACCGTCAAGGTCGACTCGAAGACCTTCGGCAATACGCAGGAGACCCGCAAGATCCGCTCGGGCGAAACGGATGACTTCAACTGGAAGTCGGTGCCGCCGGGCGGCGCGGTCGCGATGCCCGACGGTTGCCCGAACGCCGACAATCTGCCGCGCGACGCGAACGGCGCGATGGTGCGCCAGACCCAGGTGCGGCTCGCGCCGTCGGTCGACGCGAAGGGGGTCGCGAACGTGCAGATGAGCTTCCAGGCCGCCGCGCCGAAAGGCACGCGCAACGTGAGTGCGGGCGGCAAGTCGCTGCAGTGCCCGGACGTCGTGTCGGTGAGCCAGGTCAAGTGGGTGTCGATTTCGACCAATGGCGGGTCGAAGTCCGTCACGATGAGCGACGGCACGAAGGTGACGGTGTCGATCAAGCACTGAGCGGGGCGCGCGGCCGGTGAGGCGTCCGGTGCGCGCGCAACCATCGCGATGCGCATCCGGGCGATCCGGGGAGGGTCGCGCGTGGCGGTTCGTGGCGCGTGGCTTCGGGCCTTCCCGTTGAGCGATGTTCGACTTCGTCGCGCCCGGCACGAGCCGGTTGCGCGGCCATTCGCGCGGCGGCCTGCGTGACGTCATGCGGATGCCACGCTATCCTTCCGGCATGCTCCATCTTCCCCCGAACGACATTTCGATGAAACATTGCATGCGCGTGCTGCTGTCGGCGGCTGCGTTCGTCGCTGTCCATGCGCAGGCAGCCGACGATTGCAGCTTCGTGAAGAAAGTCGAGCTGCCGTCGCGACAGCAGTCCGTCGTCGTGTCGAGCGGCGCGCTCGAACCGTGCTCGACCGGCAGTTATGCGGTGCGCGTGTATTCGACCGCGCATGCCGCACCCGGCTTCGATACGGACGACTACGTGACCGGTGTGCTGCATGCGCGTGACGGCACCGTCGCCGATGCATTCACGGCGGACCTCGGCGCGCGTGCGCCGCAGGCGCTCGTCGTTACGACGCGCTCGGCCGGCAGCGGCGGTTACGTCGGTGCGCAGGCCTATGTGACGACGCCGCGCGCGGTTCGGCTCGTCGCATCGGTCGACGGGCTGGCACCCGACGCCGACGTCACGGCCGCGTTGCGCCGGGCCATCGGCAAACGCCGCGCTGCCCGCTGACCGCATGCCACGCGGATGCCGCGTATGTCGCGGCGCCGCGGGTCAATGCACGCGTTCCTCGAGCCGCGATGCAAGAAAGCGGTGATCGGCCGAGAACAACCGGCGATACGTCATCAGCACTGCGCCAACGGTGCCGAGCGCGGACGCCGCGGCGATCAGGAACATGATGACGATCTGATAGCGCACGGCTTGCAGCGGCGACTGGCCGGCCAGCACCTGGCCCGTCATCATCCCCGGCAGGCTCACGACGCCGACGACGGCCATCTGGTTGAGCGTCGGCAGCATGCCCGCGCGCACGGCCTGGCGCGCGGCGTCCTGCGCGGCCTCCCAGCGCGTCGCACCGAGCGCCAGTGCCGTCTCGACGCGGTCGCGTCGCGCGGTCAGTTCCTCCATCATCCGTTCGACGCCGAGCGACACGCCGGTGAGCGTATTTCCGAGGATCATCCCGAGGATCGGGATCGCATATTGCGGCGTGTACCACGGATGAATGCGGATCACGACGAACAGGCCGACCGCCGCGACGAACCAGCTGCTGAACCAGATCGACGCGATGCTGTCGACACGCTGTCCGCGATACGTGTGCTTGCCGCGGCCGGCGCCCGCGAAGCCTGCGATCAGCGTCATCAACGCGGTGAGCGGCAGCACGACGGTCCAGTGCGGATGACCGAACACCCAGCCGAGCACGTAGCCGATCGCCAGAAGCTGCACGACGGTGCGCACGGCGGCGAGCGCGAGCTTGCGCCCGAGGCCGAGCGACAGCGCGGCCGAGATCGCGCCGTTGACCGCGACGAGCGCGGCGGCGATCCCGACGTCGACGAGGCTCAGGTCCTGCAGTGCGGGGCTCATTGCTGCGCCTCCATCGCGTTCGCGGCGTGCAGCACGCCGGCCTGCATCACGAGCCGCATCGTGCCGATCCGGGCGGCTTGCGCCGGATCGTGCGAGATCCACATGTAGGCACGTGCATCGGGTGCCGCGTCGAACCAGGCGCCGACAAGCGCTTCGATCGCGCGCGTCGAGTCGGGGTCGAGCGCGGACGTCGGCTCGTCGAGCAACAGCACGGCGGGGTCGAGCTGCAGCACGCGCAGAAGCGCGGCGATCTGCGCTTCGCCGCCCGACAGTTCGCTCGCCCGCTTGTCGAGAAAATCGGCGCCGCGGCCGGCGCGTGCCGCGAGCGCTTCGGCGCGTGCGCGGTCGAACGTCACGTCGCGGTAGATCGCGAGTGAATACGGGTAGCGCAATTGCGCTTCGACGGTCCCGTCCATCTGCGCGGGCCGCTGGCGGACGTAGGCAATGCTGCGCCGGTAGCGCGGAATCGCGCCGCGCCTGATCCGCGTGCCGCGCCACAGGATATGACCGCCGTCGAGCGGGTCGAGCAACGCGAGCGCGCGCAGCAGCACGCTCTTGCCGGAGCCCGACGGTCCCGTGATAGCAATTCGCGATCCCGCGGCGAGGCTGAAGTCGGTCGGCGCGAGCAGTGTCTTGCCGCTGCTGGCGTCGCGGCGCGTGATGTGCTGCGCATCGATGAGGCCGTTTGGGGCTGTCATGTCACAAATGAAAAAAAGCGTTAATGGCGCCGAAGCGTTGCTGCGGCGTGCGCCATAATACCGATTGAAAAGCCGCCGGTGTCGTGCTCCGTTCACTCACGCAAGTTGGCCCGACATTGTGCGCAAACTCTGCAGAACAACAACGGAACCGCCATGACGCTAGCACGAGCCATCGGCAAATCGGCTGCATGGATCGTCGGTATCGTCGCATTGGTCATTGCGGCGGCCGGCATCTTCATCTTCACGTTCGACTGGAACCACGCGAAACCGTGGGTCAACGAACATGTGAGTACCGCACTTGGCCGCCCGTTCGCGATCAATGGCGATCTCAAGGTCGGCTGGCGCCGCCCCGACGGCGAGACCGGCTGGCGCGCATGGGTGCCCTGGCCGAGTTTCTCCGCCACGCAACTCGAGATCGGCAACCCGGATTGGGCGAAGGGGCCCAAGTTCGTCACGCTCGATGCCGCGCATTTCGATCTCGCGATTCTTCCGCTCCTCGCGCACGAAATCGTCATTCCGTCGATCGATGTCGTCAATCCCGCGGTCGACCTCGAGCGGCTCGCCGACGGCCGCAATACGTGGACCTTCCAGTTCAAGCAATCGTCGCAGCCGTCGCCGTGGAAGGTGCGGCTCGACAGCTTCGGTTTCGCGAAGGGCGTCGTCACGTATCGCGATGCGATCACGAAGGCCGATCTCACGGTCGCGATCGATACGCTCGGCCAGCCGATTCCGCTCGGCGACGTGCTGAAGGAGCAGGAGCAAACGTCGCGCGCGGCGTCGGCGCAACGCGTCGGCAAGAGCGGTGCCGCGCGACTGAGCGCGACGGCGAGTGCCGAGGCCGCGTCGGGTGCGTCGGCGGCGCAAGGCGCGAGCGGGGCGTCCGCCGTCGCGGCGTCGGGTGCATCCGCTGCCGCTCCGGCTACTTCGGTTTCCTCCGCATCCACGGCCGTGTCGGCATCCGGCGCGAGCGGGGCGTCCGCTGCGTCGGGTGCCGCTGCCGCCGCGAAGCCGGCCGGCCCGACGTATGCGTTCGGGCTCAAGGTCGACGGCCGGTACAAGAACGTGCCGATCAGCGGCACCGGCAAGGTCGGCGGCGTGCTTGCGATCGAGAAGACGACGCAGCCGTTCCCGCTGCAGGCCGACGTGAAGGCCGGCGACACGCGGCTGGCGATCGTCGGCACGCTGACCGACCCGATGCATCTCGCGGCACTTGACCTGCGTCTGTGGCTGCAGGGCACGTCGATGTCGCACCTCTACCAGATCACGGGCATCACGCTGCCGGACACGCCGCCGTATGCGACCGAGGGCCGCCTGATCGGCAACATCAAGCAGCACGCGAGCACGTTCCGCTATGAAAATTTCAACGGCCGCGTCGGCGGCAGCGATCTCCGCGGCACGCTCACCTGGGCGCAGCGCGAACCGCGGCCGAAGCTGTCGGGCGAACTCGTGTCGAACCTGCTGCAGTTCTCCGACCTCGCACCGGTGATCGGTGCCGACTCGGCCGCGAGCAAGGCCAAGCGCGGCGACACGACGCGCCAGCCGCCGGACCGCGTGCTGCCGGTCGCGACGTTCCGCACCGAGCGCTGGAGCGCGATCGACGCGGACGTGAAGTTCACCGGGCGCAAGCTGATCAAGAGTCCGCAACTGCCGATCACCGACCTGTACACGCACATCCTGCTGCAGGACGGCGTGCTGTCGCTCGAACCGCTGCAGTTCGGCGTCGCGGGCGGCACGCTCGCGACGAACGCGCAACTCGACGGCAGCCGCACGCCGCTCAAGGGCCGCTTTACGCTGGCCGCGCGTCACCTGCGGCTAAAGCAGTTGTTCCCGACGCAGAAGGTGATGCAGACCGCGCTCGGCGAAATCAACGGCGATGCGTCGCTGTCGGCGACCGGCAACTCACCGGCCGCGCTCGCGGCGACGTCGACCGGCGAAGTGAAGGCGCTCATCACGGATGGCCGCATCAGCCTGCTGCTGATGGAGGCGGCGGGGCTGAACGTCGCGAACGTCGTCTACGAGAAGCTGTTCGGCACCCGCGACGTGAACATCAATTGCGCGGCGATCGACTTCGTCGCGAACGACGGCATGCTCGACCCGAAGGTGTTCGCGCTCGATACGGACGACGCGCTGATCAACGTCGACGGCCCGGTCAACCTGCGCGACGAATCGATCGACCTGAAGATCCATCCGCATACGAAGGGTTTCCGGGTCTTCTCGTTGCGTTCGCCGTTGTACGCGAAGGGCACGTTCAAGAATCCGAAGGTCGGCGTCGACGCCGGCGCGCTCGCGCTGCGCGCCGGCGCGATGGTCGGTCTGGGGCTGATCAATCCGTTCGCGGCGCTGATTCCGCTGATCGCGCCGAGCAATAACCGCGACGTGCCGTGCTCGGAGCTGTTCGGGCAGATGAAGGCCAGGGCGGCGCAGAAGGCGGCGGTGAAGGCCGGCAAGTGACGGTGCGCGAGGCAGGGCCGGTGCCGCGCGTGGCGGCCCGGCTGGCGGGGCCGGAACAGGGCGGTCGGCAGTTTCTCCGACACCTGCTAAAATACACGGTTTTCCGTCGATTTCTCTCTTACGGGACCTGCCGTGCTTTCTACTGCCAACATCACGATGCAATTCGGGCCGAAGCCCTTGTTCGAGAATATCTCGGTCAAATTCGGCGAGGGCAACCGCTATGGTCTGATCGGCGCGAACGGCTGCGGCAAGTCGACCTTCATGAAGATCCTGGGCGGCGACCTCGAGCCGAGCGCCGGCAACGTCGCGCTGGAGCCGAACGTGCGCCTGGGCAAGCTGCGCCAGGACCAGTTCGCGTATGAAAACGTGCGCGTGCTCGACGTCGTGATGATGGGCCACACCGAGATGTGGGCCGCGATGACCGAGCGCGACGCGATCTACGCGAACCCGGAAGCCACCGACGACGACTACATGCATGCGGCCGAACTCGAAGGCAAGTTCGCCGAATACGGCGGCTACGACGCCGAGGCGCGCGCGGGCGCGCTGCTGCTCGGCATCGGCATCGAGGAGAAGTTCCACAACGGCACGATGGCCGACGTCGCGCCGGGCTGGAAGCTGCGCGTGCTGCTCGCGCAGGCGCTGTTCTCGAAGCCGGACGTGCTGCTGCTCGACGAACCGACCAACAACCTGGACATCAACTCGATCCGTTGGCTCGAGCACACGCTCAACGAGTACAACTCGACGATGATCATCATCTCGCACGATCGTCACTTCCTGAACTCGGTGTGCACGCACATGGCCGATATGGACTACGGCACGCTGAAGGTCTGGCCGGGCAACTACGACGACTACATGCTCGCATCGGCACAGGCGCGCGAGCGCCAGGCCGCGGCGAACGCGCGTGCGAAGGAGCGCGTGGCCGAGCTGCAGGACTTCGTGCGCCGCTTCTCGGCGAACAAGTCGAAGGCCCGCCAGGCGACGAGCCGCGCGAAGCAGATCGACAAGATCAAGATCGAGGAATTCAAGCCGTCGTCGCGTCAGAACCCGTTCATTCGCTTCGAGTTCGAGAAGAAGCTGCACAACGTCGCGGTGGTTGCCGAAGACATCACGAAGAAGTACGAGCGCACGATCTTCCAGAACTTCAACCTGTCGGTGCAGCCGGGCGAGCGCATCGCGATCATCGGCGAGAACGGCGCGGGCAAGACGACGCTGCTGCGTTCGCTGCTTGGCGCGCTCGAGCTCGATCACGGCACGGTGAAGTGGTCCGAGAACGCGAATGTCGGCTACATGCCGCAGGACACGTACGAGGAGTTCCCGAACGACATCACGCTGATGGACTGGATCGACCAGTACCGCAAGGACGGCGACGACGAAACGATGGTGCGCGGCACGCTGGGCCGCCTGCTGTTCTCGTCGGACGACATCAAGAAGTCGGTGAAGGTGCTGTCGGGCGGCGAGAAGGGCCGCATGATCTGGGGCAAGCTGATGCTCGGCCGCCACAACGTGCTGCTGATGGACGAGCCGACCAACCACATGGACATGGAGTCGATCGAGTCGCTGCAGATCGCGCTCGAGCAGTTCGAAGGCACGCTGATCTTCGTTTCGCACGACCGCGAATTCGTGAGCGGGCTGGCGAACCGGATCATCGAAGTGCGTACGGACGGGACGCTGTTCGACTTCGGCGGGAATTACGAGGAGTTCCTGACGAGTCAGGGGCAGGAGTAATCGCCCGGGCAGCCATGCCCGACCTGATGTACTGGAAGCCCGCCAGGTGAAAGCCTGGCGGGCTTTTTCTTGTCGGGGCAAGCGCTCGCGGCCACGGTCGCCGGTTGCGGTCCCGCATCCGCAGCTTGGCGGCGGCGACGACCCGGGCAGCAGCACGTGCGGGGCGCCGGAACAGGCCACCACCACCGCCCGCGCGGTCAGCCCTGCGCCGTCAGCCCGAAAAATCCGTTACGACCGTCACACCGGCGCCTTCGAACCGGTTCATGTTCATCAGCGCATCAATCGATTGACCCAGACTGATTTCCTTGCCGATCAACCGGTTTGGCGCGAGCGTGCCGGCGTGCACCATGTCGAGCATCGCGTCGTAACGATGCGCCTGCATCCCGTGGCTACCGAGAATCTCCAGTTCGTGCGCGATGACTTTGCTCATCGGCACGGCCGGCGTTGCATGCTCGCCGAGCATCAGCCCGACCTGCACATGCTTGCCACGGCGGCGCAGATTGCTGATCGAGTTGAAGCAGGTGCTCGGATGGCCGAGCGCATCGAGCGACACGTGGGCGCCGCCGCGCGTGATCTCCTTCACCGCATCGACGACGTCGGCGACTTGCGACGCATTGACGGTCGCCGCTGCGCCGACCGATCGCGCGAGCGCGAGCGCCTGGTCCGAAATGTCGATCGCGACGACGTTCGCACCGATCGCATTCGCGATCATGATCGCCGACAGGCCGACGCCCCCGCAGCCGTGCACGGCCACCCACTGGCCGGCCGACGTGCGCCCCTGGTCGACCACCGCACGAAATGACGTCACGAAGCGGCATCCGAGGCTCGCTGCGGTCGGGAAATCGAGCGCGTCGGGCAGCCGCACGAGGTTGAGGTCCGCGTGATGGATGCCGACGAACTGGGCGAACGAGCCCCAGTGCGTGAAGCCGGGCTGAAACTGTTGCTCGCATACCTGCTGGTTGCCGGAGTGGCATTCCGGGCAGTGCCCGCAGCCGCCGACGAACGGCACCGTGACGCGGTCGCCGGCCTTCCAGCGCGTGACCGCCGCGCCCGCCGCGACCACGACGCCGGCGAGTTCGTGCCCCGGCACATGCGGCAGCACAATGTCCGGGTCGTGCCCCATCCAGCCGTGCCAGTCGCTGCGGCACACGCCGGTCGCCTTCACTTCGATCACGACGCCGTCGGGCGCCGGCGTCGGATCGTCGACATTCATCAACCGCGGCGCCGCGCCGAACGCTTCATAAACGACTGCTTTCACCATCTCCTCCTGGATCGAATGAGTCTTTCAATATAACCGGACGAAAGCGGATTTATCTTTCATTTTGCGATTGAGATACGGGTAATCTTGAGATAGCCTTGCGCTGATCGCGGAAATGCCGCAAGGAGCTTTCATGGAGCCACTGGACAAGATCGATCGCGGCATGCTCGACATGCTTCAGCAGGACGGGCGCGTGTCGAATGCGCGGCTCGCCGAAGCGTTCTCGCTGAGCGAGACGTCCTGCTGGCGCCGGCTCCGGCGGCTGGAGGAAGCGGGGTTGATCGCGGGCTATCACGCGCGGCTCGACCGCCGCAAGCTCGGGCTCGGCGTGATGGCGTTCGTGCAGATCGTCTGCACGCAGCATAGCGAGGAGGTGACGGCCGAGTTCGAGCGCCTGATCCAGGCGAGCCCCAACGTGCTTGCATGCGACAACACGACCGGCGAAGCGGATTTCCTGCTGCAGGTGGTAGCGGCCGACCTCGACGACTACAGTCATTTCGTCGAACGGGTGCTGCGCAGATTGCCGGGCGTGCTGAGCATCCGCTCGAACCTGTCGTTGCGGCAGTTGAAGTCGACGCAGCGGCTGCCGATAGCGTGATGGCGCAAGCCGGCGCTCGCGCATGCGCGAGCAGTCAGTCGGCCAGCCGCTTGTCGGCGAGCGCCTTGCAGCAGTCTTCGTACACCCATTGCACGAGTTTTGCCCGGTAGTCGAGATCGTCGGTATCGACGATTTCCTCGACCGCGTCGCGCGCCCACGATGCGTCGACGAAGTCGGCATGCCGCTTTGCGATGTCCTGCGCCAGCGCGGCCAGCTTCGCGATCGCGAGCCAGTCGGACTGCCGGTGGTGGCGGTCGAGCCAGCGATGCGCGGCCTGCACCTGGAACGATGCATCCGGCCAGGTTTCGTTCAGGTAAAACGCGCCGAGATTGCCGCAGGTGAGCCAGCACAGCAGCTCCAGGCGATCTTGCGAGCCGAGGATATGGGGTGCGTCGGTCATGGCAGCGCTCACGAAGGCATCGATTCCGGGTGGCGCGGCCTGCAGCAGCCGGCGCCGATAGTAAAAACATAGCACGATGCGGGGCACGAGGTGGGGCCTCGTGGCGCGCCGGCGTGGCGCGGATGCCGCCGTTGCGGGAAGCGGGCGTCCGGCGCCCGTTCGCCGGCGTCCGCGCGGGCCGTTCGGCGGCGCCTGAGGTCCCATCAGGCGTCGTCGCGCAGCCGCGCCGCACTCGTTAGAATGGCCGTTTTCCGGGAGACAGGAAGCGATGAAAATCTACGATCAGTTCTATATCGACGGCGCATGGCGCAAGCCGGCCGGAACGGGCACGATCGACGTGATCGACTCGGGCACCGAGGCCGTGATCGGGCGGATCGCCGAGGGCGTGGCGTCGGACGCGCAGGACGCGATCCGTGCGGCGCGCGCGGCGTTCGACGCATGGGCCGCGACGCCGCCCGCGACGCGCGCGGGCTACCTGCGCAAGATCGTCGAGCGTCTGCAGGCGCGCAGTGAGGAACTCGCGCAGTCGATCACCGGTGAAGTCGGCATGCCGATCAAGCTGTCGCGCGCGATCCAGGTCGGTGGTCCGATCTACAACTGGAAGGCATACGCGAAGCTCGCCGAATCGTTCGAATTCGAGGCGACGCTCGGCAACTCGCGGGTGGTGCGCGAGCCGGTCGGCGTCGTCGCGGCGATCACGCCGTGGAACTACCCGCTCAACCAGATCACGCTGAAGGTCGCGCCGGCGCTCGCGGCTGGCTGCACGGTCGTCCTGAAGCCATCCGAAGTCGCGCCGCTCAACGCGTTCATGCTTGCCGAAGCGATTCACGAAGCGGGCCTGCCGGCGGGTGTGTTCAATCTCGTGTGCGGTTATGGCCCGGTCGTCGGCGAGGTGCTGGCGACCGATCCGGACGTCGACATGGTGTCGTTCACGGGTTCGACCCGTGCCGGCAAGCGCGTGGCCGAACTCGCGGCCGCGAGCGTGAAGCGGGTCGCGCTCGAACTGGGCGGCAAGTCGGCGTCGGTGATCCTCGACGATGCCGACTTCGCGGCGGCAGTGAAGGGCACGGTCAACGCGTGCTACCTGAACGCGGGCCAGACCTGTTCGGCACACACGCGGATGCTGGTGCCCGAGGCACGCTACGACGAGGCGCGCGCGATCGCGAAGGCGGCAGCCGAGGCGTATGTCGCGGGCGATCCGCGTCAGGAAACGACGCGCCTCGGCGCACTCGCATCGGCCGCGCAGCAGCAGCGCGTGCAGGCCTACATCCAGCGCGGAATCGACGACGGCGCGGAACTCGTGACCGGCGGCCTGGGCCTGCCGGAAGGGCTCGCGAAGGGCTTCTTCGTGAAGCCGACGGTGTTCGGCCGCGTCGATCCGAAATCGGCGATCGCGCAGGAAGAGATCTTCGGACCGGTGCTGTCGATCATCACGTATCGCGACGAAGACGAGGCCGTGCGCATCGCGAACGATTCGCCGTATGGGCTCGGCGGCGCGGTGTGGGCGGGCAGCGACGAACGCGCGATGCGCGTCGCGCGCCGCATCCGCACGGGGCAGGTCGACATCAACGGCGGCACGTGGAACGGCGCCGCGCCGTTCGGCGGCTACAAGCAGTCCGGATACGGCCGCGAAAACGGCGTATACGGGCTCGAAGAGTATCTCGAGTACAAGTCGATTCAGCTCAAGCCGGCGAATCCGGCCTGAGCGTTTCACGCCGCATGACCCGGAACGGCACGCTCGCGTGCCGTTTTTTTATTGACGGCCGTCAAGGTGCGCGCCGGTGGATCCGTCGATCATCGCGTTTCCGATTTCCGATGTTTCGACGAGGTTCAGATGACCGCACGCACTTCCTTCCCGCCGCTCACGATTCGCGGCCGCACCTTGCTGCCCGTGGTGCAGGGCGGCATGGGCGTCGGCATCTCCGCGCACCGCCTCGCGGGCAGCGTCGCGCGCGAAGGCGCGCTCGGCACGATCGCGAGCATCGACCTGCGTCACCACCATGCAGACTTGCTCGCGCGCTGTCGCGCGAATCCCGATCGCGCGACGCTGGAGGCCGCGAACCTCGACGCGCTGGCGCGCGAGATTCGCCTCGCGAAGACGTACAGCGAAGGGCGCGGGATGATCGCGGTCAACGTGATGAAGGCGGTGAGCGCGCACGCGGAATACGTGCGCGTCGCGTGCGACGAAGGCGCGGACGCGATCGTGATGGGCGCCGGCCTGCCGCTCGATCTGCCCGATCTCACGCAGGGTCATGACATCGCGCTGATCCCGATCCTGTCGGACAGCCGCGGGATCACGCTGGTGCTGAAGAAGTGGATGAAGAAGGGGCGGCTGCCCGATGCGATCGTGATCGAGCATCCCGCGCATGCGGGCGGCCACCTCGGCGTCACGCAGATCGACGACATGCACGATGCGCGCTTCGATTTCGCGCGCGTGCTCGACGAGACCGCGCAGGTGATGGCGTCGCTCGGTCTCGCGCGCGACACGATCCCGCTGATCGTCGCGGGCGGGATCAACAGTCACGACACGGTACGAGCGGCGCTCGCGGCCGGCGCGAACGGCGTGCAGGTGGGAACGCCGTTCGCGGTGACGGAAGAGGGCGATGCGCATCCGAACTTCAAGCGCGTGCTGGCCGATGCGCTGCCCGAGGACATCGTCGAATTCGTCAGCGTGACGGGGCTGCCGGCGCGCGCGGTGAAGACCCCTTGGCTCGATCGCTACCTGCGCAACGAAACGCGCATTCGCGACAAGCTCGGCGCGTTCAAGCAGCGCTGCCCGACCGCGCTCGAGTGCCTGAGCGTCTGCGGGCTGCGCGACGGCATCGAAAAGTTCGGCCATTTCTGCATCGACACGCGGCTCGCGGCCGCGTTGCGCGGCGACGTCGCGAACGGCCTGTTCTTCCGCGGCCGCGAAGCGCTGCCGTTCGGCAGTGCGATCCGCAGCGTGCGCGATCTGCTCGACCTGCTGCTGACGGGCCGTGCGGCGGAGCCTGCGACAAACCGTCCAGTGTTTACGCTGGCTTGACGGATATCAAGGCGACGCAAAGACCCTACAGGGAGAATGGAATAAATTCTTCAAGGGGTCCGTACCATGCATAAAACGATTCGAACATGCGTCACCGCTGCCGCCGTGGCGGCAAGCCTCGTCATGATGCCCTCGCTGTCGCACGCGGCGTCGGCGGGAGACGGGATCAACCAGGGTGACGTCCTGGTCCGGTTGCGCGCGATCAGCATCCAGCCGAACGAGCGCGCGAGCGATACGCTCGGCGCGATCAACACCGGCGTGAACAACGCGATCGTGCCGGAGCTCGACTTCACCTACATGATCCGAGACTACCTGGGCGTGGAGCTGATCCTCGGCACGTCGCGGCACCAGATGACGTCGAGCCTCGGCAATCTCGGCGGTGTGGGCGTGCTGCCGCCGACGCTGTTGCTGCAGTACCACTTCAACCATGCCGGCAAGGTGCGTCCGTACGTCGGCGCGGGCCTGAACTACACGTACTTCTACAACAACGGGCTCAACGTCGGCGGCGAGGGCGTGTCGATCAACAAGAGCAGCTTCGGTCCCGCGCTGCAGTTCGGCGTCGACGTGCAGTTGACGAAGAAGGTGTTCATGAACGTCGACGTGAAGAAGATCTGGATGAGCACCGATGCGACGCTCGGCGACAAGGGCATCGGCACGTTGCACATCGATCCGCTGATCGTCGGCGTGGGCGTCGGGATGAAGTTCTAGACGCAAGCGAAAAGAACAGAGTTGGGGTTGGCGGCATGGCAGTCGGCATGCCGCTCTTTTTTTGTGCGGCGGATTTACAGCTTGTCGTACTGAAAGCGCATCGCGGTGCCTTCGCGCGTGATGCGCTCCCACACCGCGCGTTTCTCGTCGTCGCTCAGGAACACCCAGTTCGACACCTCGCCGGCCGTGCGGCCGCAGCCCTTGCAGACTTCGTCGAAGAGGGTCGAGCACACGCCGATGCAGGGGCTGTCGGGCAGGTCGTGGAGATTGGAGGCCATCGGAAGGGTTCGCGCGTTGAATCGTCAGGGCGTCATTTTAATGCATCGGGATGACGCGGCCCGGCCGCGATGCCGATGGCGCGACGCACCACCCGTCGGGACAGTTTCGCGGCCGCCTTCTTTTCCTGATGGACAGACGCCGATTACCCGATAGAATTCCCCCGGAATGCCCCGCTGCGCGGGCCGCCCGAGTGGCCGGCGGCGGGAATCTGTTCCGTTTGCGCGACACCGGCATGATTTTTTTGTGACGGAGCGCGAATGGTGGTAGCGTTCGGGGTTTTCGAGGGGCGGCGTGCCAGAATGCGCCGCCATGACGAGGCAGACGGCAGCCGGACACGAGGTCCGGCCGGAGGGAGAACGGGATGAAAGCAAAGGTAGTGGGCCGGTTCGCAGCGCTTGCGCTGTGCGTGGGTGCATCGGCGGCGGCGGCGAAGGATACGCAGCTCAATGTCTATAACTGGTCCGATTACATTGCGAAGGACACGATCCCGAACTTCGAGAAGCAGGCGGGCGTCAAGGTTCGCTACGACAACTACGACAGCGACGACACGCTGCAGGCGAAGCTGCTGACGGGCAGCTCGGGCTACGACATCGTCGTGCCGACCAGCAACTACGCGGGCAAGCAGATCGCCGCCGGCATCTTCACGCCGCTCGACAAGTCGAAGCTGCCGAACCTCAAGTACCTCGATCCGCAACTGATGGCGCTCGTCGCCGGCGCGGACCCGGGCAACAAGTATTCGGTGCCCTGGGCGTACGGCACGACCGGCCTCGCGTACAACCTGACGAAGGCGCAGCAGGCGCTCGGCAAGGTTCCGCTCGACAACTGGGACATCCTGTTCAAGCCGGAAAACCTCTCGAAGCTGAAGACCTGCGGCGTGTCGGTGCTCGACGCTCCGGACCAGATGTTCGCGGCGGCGCTGCACTACATCGGCAAGGATCCGATGAGCACGAACCCGGCCGACTACAAGGCCGCGATGGACGTGCTGAAGAAGATCCGCCCGTACATCACGCAATTCAACTCATCCGGCTACATCAACGACCTGGTCGGCGGCGACATCTGCTTCGCGTTCGGCTGGTCGGGCGACGTCGTGATCGCGAAGCATCGCGCGATCGAGGCGAAGAAGCCGTACAAGGTCGAGTACTACATTCCGAAGGGCGGCGCGCCGGTTTGGTTCGACGTGATGGCGATCCCGAAGGACGCGAAGAACAAGGACGCCGCGCTGCAGTGGATCAACTACATCGAGGATCCGAAGGTGCACGCGGCGATCACGAACGCCGTGTACTACCCGAGCGCGAACGCCGAGGCACGCAAGTACGTGCGGCCGGACGTCGCGAACGACCCGGCCGTCTACCCGCCGGCCGACGTCGTGAAGACGCTGTTCCTGCTCAAGCCGCTGCCGCCTGAAATCCAGCGTCTGCAGACGCGTCTGTGGACCGAGCTGAAATCGGGCCGCTGAAGCGAGCCGGAGCAGGCCAGCAGTCATGAAGCCCCTGGTGTCCCCGGGGGCTTTGTTCGTCAAACGCAGGAGAGAAGCAGCACATCATGAATAGCCAGTCGGGTGCGCCGGTCGCGGGCGTGCCGTCCTTCGTTCCTTCGTCCGGCGCCGATGCGCGCGCCGAGAACTTTGTCCAGATCGTCGACGTCGTCAAGAAATTCGGCGAGACCGAAGTGGTGCGCAACGTGAACCTGACGGTGCGCCAGGGCGAGCTGTTCGCGCTGCTCGGCAGCTCGGGTTCCGGCAAGTCGACGCTGCTGCGCATGCTCGCGGGCCTCGAGACGGTCACATCGGGCAAGATCCTGATCGACGGCGAGGACCTCGCGCAGATGCCGCCGTACAAGCGGCCCGTGAACATGATGTTCCAGTCGTATGCGCTGTTCCCGCACATGTCGGTCGAATCGAACGTCGCATACGGCCTGAAGCAGGAAGGCACGCCGAAGGCGGAACTGAAGGAGCGCGTCGCGGCGGCGCTCGAGCTCGTGCAGATGAGCAAGTACGCGAAGCGCAAGCCGCACCAGCTGTCGGGCGGCCAGCAGCAGCGCGTCGCGCTCGCGCGTTCGCTCGTCAAGCGCCCGAAGGTGCTGCTGCTCGACGAGCCGATGTCGGCGCTGGACAAGCAGATTCGCCAGCGCACGCAGATCGAGCTCGTCAACATCCTGAACAAGGTCGGCGTCACCTGCATCATGGTCACGCACGACCAGGAAGAGGCGATGACGATGGCGAACCGGCTCGCCGTGATGAGCGAAGGGCAGATCGTGCAGATCGGCTCGCCGAACGAAGTCTACGAATATCCGAACAGCCGCTTCTCGGCCGAGTTCATCGGCTCGACCAACCTGTTCGAAGGCGTCACCGTCGAGGACGAACCCGACCACGTGTACATCGAATCGCCGGAGCTGCCGAGCCGGCTGTACGTGAGCCACGGGATCTCGGGCCCGCTCGGGATGCCGGTCACGGTGTCGGTGCGTCCCGAGCGGATCGCGCTCACGCGCAAGCCGCCCGAAGGCGCGTTCAACTGGGCGCGCGGCAAGATCACCAACGTCGCGTACATGGGCGGCTATTCGCTGTATCACGTGAAACTCGATGCGGGCAAGACGGTGATCGCGAACGTGTCGAGCCTCGCGATCACCGAGCTCGACACACCGGCGCTCGGCGACGAGATCTACGTGCGCTGGAGCGCGACCGCGGGCGTGGTGCTGACGTCATGAGCGCGCTCAAGTCCCTGCTCGCGTGGCCCGTGCGGCGCTTCAACCTGACCGGCGGCTCGGCGGTCGTCGCGGGGCCGTACACGTGGCTCGTGCTGTTCTTCCTCGTGCCGTTCGTGCTGGTCGTGAAGATCAGCTTCGCGGAGCTGCAGCTCGGCATTCCGCCGTATACGGAACTCGCATCGTACGCGGACGGCGTGGTGCACATCGCGCTGAACCTGTCGCACTATGCTTTCCTGCTCACCGACAGCCTGTATTTCGCGACCTACGTGAATTCGGTGCTGGTCGCGGCGATCACGACGCTGCTGTGCCTGCTGATCGGCTATCCGATGGCGTACTACATCGCGCGTTCGAACCCGGCGACGCGCAACCTGCTGATGATGGGCGTGATGCTGCCGTTCTGGACGTCGTTCCTGATCCGCGTGTACGCATGGATCGGGATCCTGAAGAACAACGGGCTGCTGAACAACTTCCTGATGTGGATCGGCCTGACCCATACGCCGATCGAGCTGTACCGCACGAACTACGCGGTGTATATCGGGATGGTGTATTCGTACCTGCCGTTCCTCGTGATGCCGCTCTACGCGCACCTCGTGAAGATGGACCTGCGTCTGCTCGAAGCCGCGTACGACCTCGGGGCCAAGCCGTGGAAGGCATTCGTGCAGATCACGCTGCCGCTGTCGAAAAACGGGATCATCGCGGGCTGCCTGCTGGTGTTCATTCCGGCGGTCGGCGAGTACGTGATTCCGGAACTGCTCGGCGGCGCGAACACGCTGATGATCGGCCGCGTGATGTGGAATGAATTCTTCAACAACGCAGACTGGCCGATGGCGTCGGCCGTGACCTGCGCGATGGTGCTGCTGCTGCTCGTGCCGATGGCGATGTTCCAGCACTTCCAGGCGAAGGAGCAGGAGGGCCGCCGTCGATGAAGCCGAATCGTTACCTGCAGTTCGCGGCGCTGTTCGCCGGCTTCGCGTTCCTCTACATCCCGATCATCAGCCTGATCGTCTATTCGTTCAACGAGTCGAAGCTCGTCACCGTGTGGTCGGGTTTCTCGTTCCGCTGGTACTCGGCGCTCGTCGAGGACGACGAACTGCTGACGGCGGCATGGCTGTCGCTGAAGATCGGCGTGCTGACCGCGTTCGCGTCGGTGTTCATCGGCACGTGGGCCGGCTTCGTGCTCGCGCGGATGGGGCGCTTTCGCGGCTTCGCGCTGTTCAGCGGGATGATCAACGCACCGCTGGTGATTCCGGAGGTGATCCAGGGGATCTCGCTGCTGCTGCTGTTCATCGAACTGGCGAAGTGGATCGGCTGGCCGGCCGAGCGCGGTGTGTTCACGATCTGGCTGGGCCACGTGATGCTGTGCATTTCGTACGTCGCGATCATCGTGCAGTCGCGCGTGCGCGAACTGAACCCGTCGCTCGAGGAAGCCGCGCTCGATCTGGGCGCGACGCCGCTGAAGGTGTTCTTCACGATCACGCTGCCGCTGATCTCGCAGGCGCTGATCGCGGGTTGGCTGCTCTCGTTTACGCTGTCGATCGACGACCTCGTGCTGTCGGCGTTCCTGTCGGGCCCCGGCTCGACGACGCTGCCGCTCGTCGTGTTCTCGCGCGTGCGCCTCGGCCTGAACCCGGAGATGAACGCGCTCGCGACGCTGTTCATCGTCGCGGTGACGGCCGGTGTGGTGATCGCGAACTTCGTGATGCTGCGCCAGGAGCGCAAGCGGACGGCCGCATTCGCGACCTGACGTCATCACGAACAGGTTGCCGACGCAACGAAAAACGCCCGGTGCCGACGACGAGTCGGGCCGGGCGTTTTGCTTAGGGGTGTGCGCCGCGGTGGCTTATGCGCCGAACGCCGCCTTCGCGAGCAGCCCGAGCGCGACGCAGACGAGCACGGCAGCGAAGCCGGCCTGCACATGCCGCGCGGACAGGTGCCGGGAGGCATTGCGCCCGATCGCCATGCCAATCGCGGTCGCGACCGTGAACCACAGCATCATGTCGAGCGGTGCGCGCGTGCCCGACACGAGCGTCGCGAGCACGCCGCCGGTGCCGACCAGCGCGATCACCATCAGCGACGTCGCGACTACGCCGTGCATCGACACGTTCGTGAACTTGCGCAGCATCGGCACGATCACGAAGCCGCCACCGACACCGAGCAAGCCCGTCATCAGCCCCGTCACCGCGCCGGTCGACGCAAGCGCGAGCCCGACCGGCCAGGACCACACGAGCCGGCCCGTATCGGGATTCACGCGGCCGACGCACAACCGCGACTCATCCGCGTCGCCGGGCGCGTGGCGCAGTGCCTGCCGCAGCAGGCGGCCCGCGACGACCAGCATCGTCAGCGCGAACAACGCCAGCAGCACGCGTTGCGGCAGCACGTGCGCAAGCTTCACGCCGAGCGTCGTGAGCGGCACGCCCGCCACGGCCATCAACAGCGCCGCGCGATAGCGCACGAGCCCGCGACGAAACCCTTCGAGCGCGCCGAGCGCCGCGCTGCCCGCGACAGCGACGAGCGCGACGGGCGTGGCCTGCTGCATCGGCCAGCCCATCCCGACGACGAGCGCGGGCACCGCGAGAATGCCGCCGCCTGCGCCGGTGAGGCCCAGCACGGCGCCGACGAGACTGCCGAGTACGAGGGAAATCAGCATGGTGTCATCGGGTTCCGGTCAACGTGCGATCGCGGGCTTCGCGAGCCATTCGCGGCCCTTGAGCATAGCCTTCCAGTAGAGCGGCGGCAGCAGGCGCTCCTTGAGCAGCCACGCGAGCCGGGACGGACGCCGGCCGTCGATCAGCCACGCGGGGAAGGTCGGCGCGACCTTGCCGCCGTACAGGAATTCGGCGAGCACGATCTTGCCGCGCTCGACGGTGAGCGGGCACGACCCGTAGCCGTCGTACGCGGCGTCGCCGTGCGCGCGGCCCAGAGACGCGAGCACATTGTGCGCGACGACGGGCGCCTGCTTGCGCGCGGCCGCGGCGGTCTTCGCGTTGGTCGTGTTGGTGACGTCGCCGAGCGCGAAGATGTCCGCGAACTGCTTGTGCCGCAGCGTCGCCGGGTCGACGTCGATCCAGCCGGCCGCATCGGCGAGCGGGCTCGCGCGCACGAAATCGGGCGCCTTCTGCGGCGGCACGACGTGGATCATGTCGAACGCGCGTTCGACGGTTTCCGTGCCGCCGTCGGGCAAGGTGCGCCGGAACGTCGCGCGCCGCGCGGGCCCGTCGATCGCGACGAGGTTGTGGCCGAACGACAGCGCGATGTCGTAGCTTTTCACGTACTCCATCAGCGCGGGCACGTAGTCGGCGACCCCGAACAGCGCGGCGCCCGCATTCAGGAACTCGACGTTCGCGGCGCCCAGGCGGCCCGCGCGCCGCCAGTGATCGCACGACAGGTACATCGCCTTCTGCGGCGCGCCGGCGCACTTGATCGGCATCGGCGGCTGCGTGAACAGCGCGTTGCCGCCGCGGAACGCCTGCACCAGTTCCCACGTGTACGGCGCGAGGTCGTAGCGATAGTTCGACGTGACACCGTTGCGGCCGAGCGTTTCCGCGAGGCCGTCGATCGCGTGCCAGTCGAGCTTGAGCCCCGGGCACACAACAAGCTTGCGGTAGCCGATACGCCGGCAGCCGTCGAGCACCACCGTGTGCGCGTCGGGCTCGAAGCCGGCGACGGCGGCCTGGATCCATTTCACGCCGCGCGGCAGCAGGTCGACGATCCGGCGCGCGGTCGTGTCGGGCCGGAACACGCCCGCGCCGACCATCGTCCAGCCGGGCTGGTAGTAGTGCGTATCGGCCGGGTCGATCACCGCGATATCGAGCGATGCGTCGCGCGCAAGCAGGCTCGACGCGACCGCGACGCCGGCCGCACCCGCGCCGACGATCACGATGTCGTGCCGCGCGTCGATGGCTGGCGCGGCCTGGCGGCCGTCCTGCGCGAGTCCTTGCGTGGCACCTCGTGTGAGACGCGGCGCGAGCGCGCCGAGGTCATAGCCGGCCGCGGCGGCGATCGCGACGATGTCGCCGGCCGGACGCCTGTCGGCCTGCGACAGCGCCCACAGCGTCGCCGAACGCGTGCCGCTGCGGCAGTATGCGAGTACCGGGCCGGCGAGCGACGCGACGAGCGCGTCGAACTGCCGGGCCTGATCGTCGGTGACCTTGCCGGTATCGACCGGAAGGTAATGGACCGCGATGCCGAGCGGCGCAGCGGCGGCGCGGATCTCGTCCACGGTCGGCTGGTCCGCGCCTTCGCCGTCCGGGCGGTTGCAGACGATCGTGCGGATGCCGGCCGCGCGGAGCGCGGGCAGGTCGGTCGCGGCGATCTGGGGCGAGACCGACAGCAGGTCGGTCAGCGTGCGGATGGTCATGTCGGGGGTTCTCCGGTCGGGGCGGCGGCTCAGATCGCGTCGAGCGGGATCTTCAGGTAACGCACGCCATTGTTTTCGGGCTCGGGCAGGTGGCCGGCGCGCATGTTGACCTGCACGGACGGCAGCATCAGCACGGGCATGTCGAGCGTCGCGTCGCGCGCGGTGCGCATGGCGACGAAATCCTCCTCGGTCACGCCGTCCTTCACGTGCACGTTCGCGCGGCGCTGCTCGGCCACGGTCGTCACGAACTGCACGTCGCGGCCGCCCGGCTGGTAGTCGTGGCACAGGTACAGGCGCGTATCGGGCGGCAGGGCGAGCACGCGCGCGATCGAGCGGTACAGCGTGCGTGCGTCGCCGCCCGGGAAATCGCAGCGGGCGGTGCCGTAGTCGGGCATGAACAGCGTATCGCCGACGAACGCGGCACGCTGCGTCGCGTCGTCGATGCAGTAGGTCAGGCACGCGGGCGTGTGGCCCGGCGTGTGCAGCGCGCGGATCGTCAGCGCGCCGAGCGCAAGCGTGTCGCCGTCGTCGAGCAGGCGATCGAACTGGCTGCCGTCCTGCGCGAAGCCCGGGCCGGCGTTGAACAGCGTGCCGAACACGTGCTGCACGCGGCACACGTGCGAGCCGATCGCGATCTGCCCGCCGACATGCGCCTTCAGGTAAGGCGCGGCCGACAGATGGTCGGCGTGCACGTGCGTTTCCAGCAGCCAGTGCACGGTCGCGCCGAGTTCCTCGACGCGGGCGATCAGCCGGTCGGCGCTGGCGGTGCGCGTGCGGCCGGATTTCGGGTCGTAGTCGAGCACGCTGTCGATCAGCGCGCACGCGCGGCTTGCGGTATCGAGCAACAGGTAGCTGACGGTATGGGTCGCCGGGTCGAAAAAGCCTTCGACTGACAGCATGGGGGCATGGCTCACGGGATGTCCTCGATCGGGTTCTGCATCGGCAATCGGGGATCCCAAACTCAAGAAGCATGCCAGCCCGCGCCGCGACGCCGGACGAAATGGCAGGTAATTGATTCGGCTCGCATTTCTGGCCTGATCGCGGTGCGCCGCGAGCACGGCCTGCGGGGCGTCGTTGATGCCGACTGCCACATTTGGCAGTGTTGTGGCAGAATTGGCAGTCAGTCTGGCAGTCCGACTGTCCCTCCGTTCCCGAGCCGCCTCATGAATCCGCACGACACCATTCCGATCGTTCCCGCGCCGTCGCGCGACGTCATGCCCGACGTGCGTGCGCTCGTCGCGTATCTCGAGCACGACCCGCAGCCGATGATCGTCGTCGATCCCGACTACCGCATCCTCGCGGCGAACGATGCGTACCGGCGCCAGTTCGGCGTGGCGGGTGTCGAGCACGTCGGCCGGCGCTGCTTCCAGGTCTCGCATCACTACGACGTGCCGTGCGACCAGGCCGGCGAGCATTGCCCGATGAAGCAGGCACTCGAGTCGCGCAGCCTGAACCGCGTGTTGCACATTCACCATACGCCGCGCGGCCCCGAGCACGTCGACGTGGAGTTGCGGCCGATCTTCGACGCGCGCGGCGACGTGATCGCGTACGTCGAGCGGCTGACGACGGTGCGCAGCGCGTCCGCGCAGCCGAGCGCGGAAGGGCTCGTCGGCGGCGCCGATGCGTTCAATGCGGCACTCGGCGCGCTGCAGCGCGTTGCGCCGTCGATGCTGCCCGTGCTGCTGCTCGGCGAATCGGGTACCGGCAAGGAGCTGTTCGCGCGGGCGCTGCACGAGGCGAGCGAGCGTGCGATGGGGCCGTTCGTGGTCGTCGACTGTTCGGGTATCGCCGAGACGCTGTTCGAGAGCGAACTGTTCGGCTACGAGAAGGGGGCGTTTACCGGCGCCAACCAGCGCAAGCCGGGCCTCGTCGAGACCGCGCAGGGCGGCACGCTGTTTCTCGACGAGATCGGCGACGTGCCGCTGCCGATGCAGGTGAAGCTGCTGCGGCTGATCGAGTCGGGGACGTTCCGGCGCGTCGGCGGTGTCGAGGCGCTGCGCGCGGATTTCCGGCTCGTCGCGGCGACGCACAAGCCGCTGCGCGAGATGATCGACGACGGCCGGTTCCGGCAAGATCTCTACTACCGGATCAACGCGTTTCCGATTCCGCTGCCGCCGCTGCGCGAGCGGCGCGGCGACGTCGCGCTGCTCGCCGAATCGATCCTGCGGCGCATCGCGAACGCGCGTGCCGGCGCGGGCGACGCGAGCGCGCGACCGTTCGCGGCCCGGCCGTTCGTGCTGAGCGAGCAGGCGCGTGCGTGCCTCGACGCGTATGCATGGCCGGGCAATATCCGCGAGCTGCGCAACGTGCTGGAACGTGCATGCCTGTTCGCGGACGACGGGACGATCCGCGTCGAACATCTGCCGGCCGAACTGGTCGCGGCGTCGGCCACACTGCACGCGCATGCGGCGGATACGCGCGGCGTGTCGGATGCGGAACTCGTGCGGATTGCGGGCACGTTCGACGGTACGCGCAAGCAGCTGGCCGAGCACGTCGGGATGAGCGAGCGCACGCTGTACCGGCGGATGAAGGCGCTCGGGCTCGGGGTGCGCGACCGGTGAGCGAGAGCCGGACCGCTCGCGCGGGCAGCGCATGAAACCGACATGCACCGCCCGCGGGGGCTACGCCATCAACGCGCCGGCGCCAACTGGGCCATTGCCTCGCGGATGAAACCGAGCAGCGTGTCGTCGACCCACGAATCCTTCGTCAGCGCCGGCTCGGTCATCATCGCATCCCGGAATTTCGCGTGCGTGGCCGGGTCGTTGCCCGCATAGCTGCGGAACAGGTCGAGCCAGCGTTGCGCGAGCGCGCGGCCTTCCGGCGAATCGGGCCTTGCGCCCGCATCGATCGCGTCGCGCACGTCGCCCATCAGTTGCGGCCATTCCATCGCGTGCTCGCCGAAGTGCGCGCGCATGAAGCGGATCTCGTCCGGCGCGAGATACTTCTCGAAGATCCGCATCTTCGTCTCCGAGGACGCGCGCAGCACATAGTCGCGCAGTACGGTCGAAATGCCGATCTTCGACTGCATCGCCGGTTCGCGCTCGTGCATCAGGTTCAGCTTCGCGAGCAGCCGCGGATCGTTGTTCGTGTCGCGCACGAGCATCGTCATCCAGCGGCCGGCGAGTGCACGGACGCGCTCGTCCTCGGGCGGCACGCCCGCGTCGTGCAGCGCGCGCACGTCGGCGACGAGCGCGATCCATTCGGCGTCGCCCGCCTGGCTCTTGCGGTACATCGGCAGGCGCGCGAGTTCTTCCTCGGAAAAGTATTTGTCGTACACGGTCATCAACTCCAGTGTGGTGAGCCAATCGGCCAGTTCCGGCTCGGTGCCCGCGGCGAGTTGCGCGTGCAGGTGCACGAGCCGCTCGCGCAGCTGTGCGGCCTGCGCGAGCTGGTGGTCGAGCGACGCGATCTGCTTCGCGACGATCTCGACGAGCGGGGTGCCGGGCTGGTTCAGGTAGTCGCCGATTTCGGCGAGCGACAGTCCGAAGCGACGCAGGGCCTGGATCTGGTGGAGCCGGGCGATGTCGTCGCGGTCGTACAGCCGGTAGCCGTTGTCGGCACGCGCCGAAGGCATCAGGAGGCCGATCGCGTGATAGTGATGAAGCGTGCGGACGGTCAGGCCGCTGCGTTTCGCCAGTTCTCCCACTTTCAGCCGCATGGTGTCCTCCGTTCGGTGCGCACGCTGGAGTCTCGAACGTTACGCTACGTGAGGGTCAAGCGGAAGATCGCGGATCGGCGCGCGGGGTGGTCCCGCGCGCCGTGCGTCCCGGGCAAGGGGCGCGCTATTGTGGCGACGGCGGTGACGGCGGCGCGTCGGGCGTGGCCGCGCGTGCCTGGGCGGCGAGGGCGCCTTGGCCCTCGTTGCCGGCGCGGCCTGCCGTGTCGACGTTCCCGGCCGTCGATGCGTTGCCGGTCGGTTCGACCGGCGGCGTGCCCATTGCCTGATAGAGCCGCGCGGTATCCGCGAGGCGTGCGCCGGTCGCGCGAATTTCGTCGAGCCGCGCGTTGCGGTACTGCAGCTCGCTCGCGCGCGCGGCCGAGGGCGGCAACGCGCCGAGCCGCACGCGGGCGGCCGCGTCGTCGTACGCGCCGTGCGCGGACAGCGCGGCCCGCGACGACGCATCGAGCGCCTCCGCATCGTGCTCGAGCGCGGCGAGCGAATCGGCGACGTTCTGGAACGCGCTCAGCACAGTCTGCCTGTACTGGTCGACCGCGGCCTCGTAGGTCGCCTTCGCCGCACGCCGCTGCGCGAGCAGCGCGCCACCGTGGAACAGCGGCTGGCTCAGCGACGCGCCGACGTTCCAGATCGCGCCGGCACCCGACAGCATCGTCGGCCAGCTGAAGCCGCCTTTGCCCATGGCCGCCGACAGCGACAGCTGCGGGAACAGCTGCGCGGTCGCGACGCCGACTTCGGCGGCGGCCGCCTTCAGCCCCGCGTCGGCGGCCTGGATGTCGGGGCGACTTTGCAGCAGGTCCGACGGCACGACCACGGGCACCTGCGCGGGCAGGTTCAGGTCGGCGAGCGTGAGGTCGGCGGGCGGCCGGTCGGGCGTGCGGCCGACCAGCACCGCCAGCGCATGGCGCGCCGAGTCGCGCTGCTGGCGCAGCGCGGGCAGGCTCGCGGCGAAGGTGTCCGCGCTTTGCTGCGCGCTCAGCGCGTCGCTGTGCGACGCCGAGCCGAGCGCGTAGCGGCGTTGCGCGTCGTGGGCCTGGTCGTTCGCGAGCGCGACGAGCCGTTCGGTCGTCGCGATCTGCGCATTGAGCACCGACACCGTGATCGACGCCGTGACGATGTTCGCGGCGAGTGCCCGGCGCGCCGATTCGAGCTGGAACGCGCTGACGTCGACGCGTTTCGCGAGCGCGCGGTTCGCGAAGCGCGCCGCGCCGAACAGGTCGATTGTGTAGCTCGCCTGCAGTTGCCCGACGAATGTGTCGTACAACAGCGTCGGCGCGCCGAGCGCGGGGATCGGCACGCCGAGTGCGCGCTGGCGCGTGGCCTGGCCGCCCGCGTCGATCGACGGCAGCATCGAGCTGCCGATCTGTCCGCGCAGCTGCTCGCGCGCGGCATCCAGCGAATGTGACGCCGCGCTGAGCGTCGGGCTGTTGCGCAGGCCTTCGTCGACGAGCGCGTTCAGCGCCTCGGAGCGGTACTGCTTCCACCAGTCGGGCACGGGCTGCGCGCCGACTTCGAACTGTTGCGCGACGCCTTGCGCGGCGACGGTCTGCTGCACTTGCGGCACGGTGCCGTAGTGCGCGGGCGACGGCATCGCGGGCGGCTCGCCGCTCGGCGCGAACCACGCGCAGCCCGCGAGCGGGCCGGCGAGGCTCGCCACGGCAAACGCCCGCACGGCTTTCGTTTTCAGGTTCATCGATCCATCCATGGTCAGGCTCCCGACGGCGCGGCCGGTGCGCTGCCGCCTGGCAGCGGGCCGTCGCGCGGGTCGCGTTCGTCGCGCTTCACCCGGAACCACGCGGCGTACAGCGCGGGCAGGTAGAACAGGGTCAGCACGGTCGCGCTCGTGATCCCGCCCATCAGCGCGGTCGCCATCGGCCCGAAGAAGTTCGAGCGCAACAGCGGAATGAGTGCGAGCACGGCGGCCGCGGCCGTGAGCGTGATCGGGCGGAAGCGCCGCACGGTCGCACCGACGATCGCGTCGAAGCGTCCGTGGCCGGCCGCGATGTCCTGCTCGATCTGATCGACGAGAATCACCGAGTTGCGCATGATGATCCCGAACATCGCGATCACGCCCAGCATCGCGACGAAGCCGAACGGCTGGCCGAACAGCAGCAGCGTGCCGACCACGCCGATCAGCCCGAGCGGTGCGGTCAGCACGACCATCAGCACGCGCGAGAAGCTCTGCAGCTGGATCATCAGCAACGTGAACACGGCGATCGCCATCAGCGGCATCTGCGCGTTGATCGACGCCTGCGCCTTCGCGCTTTCCTCGACCGATCCGCCGATGTTGATCTGGTAGCCGACCGGCAGTTGCGCGCGCAACGCATTCAGCTTGCCGTCGATCGCATGCGTGACGTCGATGCCTTGCGCGCCGGCGCGTACGTCGGACTGCACGGTAATGGTCGGCTGGCGATCGCGTTCCCACACCACGCCGTATTCGAGCGTGGGCGTGAAGCGGCCGAGCGAGCCGAGCGGCACGGGGCCGTTCGGCGTCGGCATCGCCAGGCCCGCGAGCTTCGCGGGATCGACGCGATCGGGGCGCGGCGCACGCAGGTCGACCGCGATCAGCTTGTCGCGTTCGCGATACTGCGTGACGGTCGTGCCGGACAGCGTCATCGCGAGGAAGCTCGACACGTCCTGCGACGTGACGTTCAGCTCGCGCGCCTTCTTCTGGTCGAGCTCGAAGCGCACCGAGCGCTCGGCCGGCTCATCCCAGTCGAACTGCACGTTCACCGTGCGTGCGTCGCCGCGCATCGTCGCCGCGACCTTCTCGGCGATCGAGCGTACCGTCGCGATGTCGTCGCCGCTCACGCGGAACTGCACGGGGTAGCCGACGGGCGGGCCGTTCTCGAGCCGCGACAGGCGCCAGCGCACGGCCGGGAACTGGTCGCGCAGCGTGGTTTCGAGCCAGGTGGCGAGCTTCTCGCGATCCTTGACCGATTTCGCGGTGACGACGAACTGCGCGAAGTTCGGCAACTGCAGCTGCTGGTCGAGCGGCAGGTAGAAGCGCGGCGCGCCGCTGCCGACGAAATTCACCGAATGGTCGATCTCGGGCCGCTTGTCGAGCACCTTTTCGAGGCGTTCGGTCTCGCGCAGCGTCGCCGCGAACGACGCACCCTCGGGCAGCCGCAGGTCGACCAGCAGCTCGGGTCGATCGGAGCTCGGGAAGAACTGCTGCGGCACGAGCGAGAAACCCATCAGCGCGACGACGAAGAGCGCGCCGGTGATCAGCAGCACGACGAAGCGGCGCTCGATGCACCAGTCGATCCAGCCGCGCAAGCGCGTGTAGAAGCGCGTGTCGTAGATGTCGTGCTCGTGATCGTCCGGCAGGTGAGCTTCGTGCGCGTGCTTCTTGCGTTCGGGCAGCAGGTGATAGCCGAGCAGCGGAATCAGCACGACGGCCGCGAACCACGACGCGATCAGCGCGATCGCCGACACCTCGAAGATCGAGCGCGTGTATTCGCCGGTGCTCGATTTCGCGAGCGCGATCGGCAGGAAGCCCGACACCGTGACGAGCGTGCCGGTCAGCATCGGGAACGCGGTGCTCGTGTACGCGAACGCGGCGGCGCGCGCACGGCTGTAGCCCTGCTCGAGCTTCACGGCCATCATCTCGACGGCGATGATCGCGTCGTCGACGAGCAGCCCGAGCGCGAGCACGAGCGTGCCGAGCGACACCTTGTGCAGCCCGATGTCGAACAGGTACATGAAGAGTGCGGTCACCGCGAGCACGACCGGGATCGAGATCACGACGACCATCCCGGTGCGCAGGCCGAGCGACACGAGGCTCACGACCAGCACGATCGCAACGGCTTCGGCAACCGCTTCGAGGAAGTCGTCGACCGAATGCGCTACCGCATGCGGCATGCTCGACACCAGCGTCAGCTTGAGGCCGGCCGGCAGTTGCGCCTGCAGGTCCTTCGATTGGGCGTCGAGCGCCTTGCCGAGCCGGATCACGTCGCCGCCCGGCTGCATCGTCACGCCGATGCCGAGCACGGCATGGCCTTTCGTGCGCATCTGCGTGACGGGCGGATCGTCGTAGCCGCGCTTCACGGTGGCGAGATCGCCGAGCCGGAACGTGCGGCCGTTGATGCGGATCAGCGTGTCGGCGATCGCGGCGACGTTGTCGAACTGGCCGCTCGGCCGCACGAACACGCGATCGTCGGCGGTCGTGAGCACGCCGGCAGACGAGATGTCGTTCTGCGCGTTGATCGCCTGCCCGAGCTGCTGCGGCGAGATGCCGAGACGCGTGAGCTGCGTGTTGTCGGCCTCGATGAAGATCCGCTGGTCGGGGTCGCCGAAGTAGTCGACCTTGCCGACGCCCGGCACGCGCAGCAGCACCGTGCGCAGTTGGTCCGCATAGTCGTGGAGTTGCGCGGGCGTGAAGCCGTCGCCTTCGAGCGTCCAGATGTTGGTGTAGACGTCGCCGAACTCGTCGTTGAAGAACGGGCCCTGTACGCCTGGCGGCAGCGTATAGCCGATGTCGCCGACCTTCTTGCGGATCTGGTACCAGGTCTCGGGCACGTCCTTCACGGGCGCCGAGTCCTTCATCGTGAAGAAAATCAGCGATTCGCCGGGCCGCGAATAGCTGCGCAGGAAGTCGATGGCCGGCGTTTCCTGCAGCTTGCGGCCGATCCGGTCGGTCACCTGTTCCTGCACCTGCCGCGCGCTCGCGCCGGGCCAGAACGTGCGGATCACCATCACGCGGAACGTGAACGGCGGGTCTTCGGATTGTGCGAGCCGCGTGTACGCGAGGATGCCCGCGAGCGTCGCGAGCGCGATCAGGTAGACGACCAGCGCCTGGTGGCGCAGCGCCCATGCCGACAGGTTGAACCGACCTTCTTCGCGGGGGCCGCTCATGACGCGAAGTCCTCCGGATGCAGCGGTGCGATCGGCCGCACCTTCTCGCCCGCGCTGACCGTATGCACGCCTTGCAGCACGACGCGCTCGCCAGGCTGCAGCCCGCTCGACACGGTGACGGTGCGTTCGTTGAAGCGCGCGACGTCGACGCGGCGCAGTTCGAGCGTGTCGTCCTTCGTGCGCACGACCCACACGGCCGGATGCGGGCCGTCGTGGAACAGCGCGGTCGCGGGCAGCGTGATGCTCGGCGCGTTGCCGGCAGCCGGCGCGCCGTCGAACGCGACGTTTGCGGTCATTCCGAGGCGCACGGCCGGATCGGGGGCGGCGAGCGTGAGCTTCACGCGGTAAGTGCGGCTTTGCGGATCGGCGGCCGGCGCGATTTCGCGTACCTTCGCGGCGAACTGGCGGCCCGGCAGCGACGGCAGCGTGACGCTCGCCGCGTGGCCGGGCGTGAGCGATGCGAGCGCGGCTTCGGGCACGTCGCTGACGACATCGACGTCGCCCGACCACGCGAGCTGGTAGACGGCCTGGCCGGCGGAAACGTTCTGGCCGGTGTCGGCCTGTTCGGCGGTGATGGTGCCCGCGTGATCGGCGACGAGCGTCGCATAGCGGAGCTGGTTCTTCGCGAGGGCGAGTTGCTGCTGCGCCTGGTCGCGCTGCGCGAGCGCCGACGTGTAGCTGTTCTGGGTCTGTTCGAGCTGCGCGGTCGCGATCAGGTTCTCGCGTGCTTGCGCGCGATCGCGGTCGAGCTGCTGCTTCGCGAACGCGAGGCTGTGCGATGCGGCATCGAGCTGCGCCTGCGCGCTCGCGGCGTTCTTCTCGACGTCGGACGGATCGAGCAGCGCGACGACCTGGCCGGCCTTGACCGTATCGCCGAGCCGCACCTTGCGTTCGACGATCTTGCCCGCGATGCGGAACGATAGCGGCGTCGCGTAACGCGGCTGGATCTCGCCGGGCAGCGTGGCGGCAGCCGCGGCGCCGTCGGCGTGCGCAGGCAGCGCGACGACTGGGCGCGGCGCAGGCGGCGCGGCTTCCTTCGGGTGGCAGGCGGCGAGGACGAGCGCGGTGCCGATCAGCAGCACGGCGCGGGAACCGGAGCGATTCACGAAACCCCCAGATGAGGTGAGAGCAGAACGAAGCCGGCAAGCGCGGCGGGCGCTTGCCCCGAGTGGCGCCGGCCCGGCGCCCACGAACACAGCCGAACAAGGTCGTTCGGAAACTGTGGCGGATTCTAATACACACCTGTATCTGAATGCAAAGATGAATCCGAAAGGGAGTTGGTGCTAGACTGCGCGCCATGAAACCACAGCGCTTAACTCGCGAGCAGAGCAGGGACCAGACGCGCGAACGTCTGCTGAATGCCGCGCATCGTATTTTTATGAAGAAAGGCTATGTCGCCGCGAGCGTCGAGGACATCGCGGCGGCGGCCGGCTATACGCGCGGCGCGTTTTATTCGAATTTCCGCAGCAAGTCGGAACTGCTGCTCGAACTGCTCGAGCGCGACCATGATTCGGTGCGGGCCGATTTCGAGGCGATCTTCGAGGTAGGCGGCCCGCGCGAGCAGATGGAGTCGATGGCGCTCGCGTACTACCGCACGCTGTTTCGCGACGACGAATATTCGCTGCTGTGGGGCGAGGCGAAGTTGCAGGCGGCGCGCGACGCGAAGTTTCGCGTGCGCTTCAACCAGTTCCTGCATGGCAAGCGGCTGCAGATGGCCGAATTCATCCAGCGCTTCGCCGAGCGCGCGGGTACGCCGCTGCTGCTGCCGGCCGAGACGCTCGCGTTCGGGCTGATGTGCCTGTGCGACGGCGTGCAGTCGTACTATACGGCCGATCCGCAGCACGTGTCGGGCGACGTGGCCGAATCGGTGCTCGCGGGGTTTTTCGCACGGGTCGTGCTGGGGCGCGCGCCGGACTGAACGATCCGGCAGTCGGTCGGCGCCGACGGCGCCGCGAGCGAGGACGCGGCGCGCCGTATCGCGCGCCGCACCCCGTGTCTGTCAGCGCTCGCCGGTCATTCGCCGATACGCGTCGAGCAGCGATGTCTTGTAGACGACACCGGCGAGCGTCGGCTCGGCCTCGCTTTCGATCACCGGCAGCCGTTCGCCCTGGAACGCCATGAAGCGTTCGAGCGCGGTCGCGAGCGGCATGTCGGGCGTGAGCAGCGGAAACGGCGTATGCGCGTAGTGCGCGGCCGTCTTGTCGGTCGTGTCGCGCTTGTCGAGCAGGTCGGACGTGATGTCCTTCAATGCGACCGCGCCGCGGAAGCGCCCGGCGTCGTCGGTCACGTACAGGTACTTCACCGGATACTCGAGAAACACGCGCGTCATGTCGGCAACGCTCGCGGTGAGCGGCACGACCGTCTGCGCGGGCTGGATCAGCTCGCGCATCTGGGTGGTGCGCAGCCGCAGCCGTTCCTGCGCGTCCTGGTGGTGGCGCAGCGTGATCTCGTACATCGACGTCGTGCCGGTCGCACGCGCGACGAAATACGCGAACACGCATGACACCAGCAGCGGCAGCACGACCTGGTAACTGAGCGTCATCTCGAAGATCATCAGGATCGCCATCAGCGGCGCCTGCGTGGCGCCGGCCATGAACGCCCCCATTCCGACCATCGCATACGCGAAATACGCGGACGTGTGGCCGGGCCACAGCGCGTTCATCGCGAGCCCGAACAGCGAGCCGAACACGGCCCCGACGAACAGCGTCGGCGTGAACACGCCGCCGACCGCGCCCGAGCCGGCGGTCGCGGCGGTCGCGATCACCTTGAACACCAGCACCGCGACGAGCGCCTGCCAGGTCCACGGCGAATGCAGGATCTGGTTCACGACGCTATAGCCATTGCCCCACACGTCCGGAATCCACACCGAGATCACGCCGACCGCGAGGCCGCCGAGCGCGAGCCGCACCGGCAGTGGCACGGGTAGCCGCTTGAACTGGTTCTTCGATGCATCGAGCAGGTGCAGGAACTGCGGCGCGAGCACGCCGCACAGCGCGCCGAGCACGACGAACAGCAGCACCTCGGGGCCCGTCACGGCCGGAAACACCGGCATCTCGTATGGCGGCCGGTAGCCGGCGAATTCCCGCATCACGATGTTCGCGACGACGGATGCGACGACCATCGGCCCGAAGCTCTCCATCGCGATCGTGCCGAGCACGATTTCGGACACGAAGAACGCGCCGGCGATCGGCGCGTTGTATGCGGACGTGATGCCGGCTGCCGCGCCGCACGCGACGAGCAGCCGCAGGCGCGGCGGGTCGAAGTGCACGAAGCGGCCGACCAGCGACGCGGTGAGCGCCGCGAGCTGCACCATCGGGCCTTCGCGGCCGATCGAGCCGCCGCTGCCGATCGTCAGCAGCGACGACACGCTGCGCCACAGGCTCTGCCGCACCGGCACGACGCCGTCGCCGAGCGCGACGGCTTCCATGTAGTCGGTGTTGCCGGATTTCCGGACGCCGCGCGTCGCCAGCAGCAGCACGCAGCCGGCCAGGAAGCCGCCCGCGGCCGGCATCCAGAACCGCACGTACCACGGCAGGCTTCTCGCCATCTGCACGAAGCTGCCGCTGTGTCCGGAGATCAGGCGCTGCATCAGGTCGATGCCTTCGCGAAACGCGATGGTGGCGAAGGCGCCGCCGACGCCGACGATGGCCGACCAGATCAGCATCGTATGGGCGTCCGACAGGCGGAACAGCGTCTGGGCGCGAGTGCGCAGCTTCAGCAGGAACGAGAGCACGGCTGAAAGAGGGTGATGAAGAGGACGAAGGAAAACGACGCGAAGCATAGCACTGCGCCGCGCCCGCGGGACCTTCCCGTCGGGCGCGGCGCGTGTCGCGGCACGGATGCGCGGCTCAGCCAAGCCAGTGCTGCACGGCCCAGGTGATCCCGTAGCCGCCGGCGATCAGCCAGACGTACAGGATCAGGCCGGTGGTCAGGGCCCGCGGGCCGGCCTCGCGGATCTGCGACACGCGGGTCTCGATGCCGAGCGCGGTCATCGCCATCGTCAGCGCGAAGGTGTCGAGCACGTTCAGCGTGTGCGTGACGTCGGCGGGCAGTACGTTCAGCGAATTGACGATCACGAAGCCGAGGAAGCCGAGCGCGAACCACGGCACCGCCACCTTGCGCTTGCCTTGCGCGCCGTCGGCGCGCGCACCGGCCGAGCGTGCGGAGCGGGCGAGCCACCAGCCGAGCGTGAGCAGCACCGGCACCAGCAGCATCACGCGGGTCATCTTCACGATCGTCGCGACGTGCGCGACCTGCGGGCTGATGTCGCTCGCCGCGCCGACCACCTGCGCGACCTCGTGGATCGTGCCGCCGAAGAACAGGCCGAGGCCGGTCGGGTCGAGATTGAGCAGGCCGGCGTGATATGCGAGCGGGTAGAGGAACATCGACAGCGTGCCGAACAGCACGACGCTGCCCACGGCCATCGCGCTCTGATGCGGCTTCGACTGCAGCGTCGACTCGAACGCGAGCACGGCGGCCGCGCCGCAGATCGCGCTGCCGGCGGCGGTCAGGAGCGCCGCGTCGCGATCGAGCTTCATCACCTTCATGCCGACCCAGGTGCCGATCGCGAGCGTGCTCACGACGACCAGCACCGACACCGTCAGGCCCGGCAGGCCGACCTGCGCGATCTCCTGCAGGCTCACGCGCAGGCCGAAGAACGCGACCGCGATGCGCAGCAGCTTGCGCGCGGAAAAGTTGACGCCGGCCGCCCAGCTCGCGGGCATGCCGTCACGCAGGGCGTTGCCGTACAGCGCGCCTGCGACGATGCCGACGATCAGCGGTGACAGGCCGAGCCCGGCGATCGCCGGAAGTTGCGACAGGCTGGTGACGGCGGCGGCGAACAGCGCGACGAACAGCACGCCGTTCAACTGGCCGCGCGTCGACGGAGCGGCGTGGTTGAGATGGGGAGTCGGAGCAGTGGACATGGGGCACCGTGATGAAACAGGTTGCGATGGCCTAATCCTAAATTGGTTATATCGATATGAGAAATTGTGATTTGTGACGTAAACTATCCGGAAAACCGATAATTAATTCCCATGACCCCGGATCAACTGATAACGTTCGCGGCCGTCGCCGAACACCTGAACATCAGCCGCGCTGCGCTGGCGCTGCATCTGTCGCAGCCGGCCGTGTCGGGCCAGCTGCGCCTGCTGCAGGACGAGTTCGGCGAGCCGCTGTACCAGCGCGAGGGCCGCGGCATCCGCCTGACGCCGGTCGGCGAACAGCTCGCGCAGTATGCCAAGGCGCAGCGCGACACATTCGCGCAGGCGCGCGCGTTTCGCGACGCCGTGCGCGGGCTCGAGGCCGGCACGCTGCGGATCGGCGCGAGCACGACGCCCGCGAGCTACCTGCTGCCGTACCTGATCGCGGCGTTTCAGCCGCGCGTGCCGCGGGTGGCGATTCACACGATGAGCGGCAATACGGCCGACGTGGTTGCGGCGCTGGCGTCGCTCGACGTCGCGATGATCGAAGGGCCGCCCGGCGAGGCGCTTCCGCCCGGCACCGCCGTGCATGCGTGGCACGAGGACGAGATCGTCGCGGTCGTGCCGGCCGGACATCCGCTCGCCGCGCCGGAGTACGAAGCCGGCGTCACGCTCGACGCACTCGCCGCGCATCCGCTCGTGTTGCGCGAGGAGGGTTCCGGCGTGCGCCAGCTCGTCGAACGCGCGTTCGCGCATGGCGGCGCGCCGATGCACGTCGCGTTCGAGATTGCGGGCGTCGAGGCCGTGAAGGAGGCCGTGCGCGCGGGGATGGGCGTCGGATTCGTCTCCGCGATGTCGCTGCGCCACGAGGACGCGGCGCTCGTGCCGCGCTCGCTGGCCCCCGCGCCGCTCACGCGCCATTTCTCGATCCTCGTGCCGCACGGCGCCGCGCCGTCGCGCGTGGCTGCCCAGTTCCTCGACATGTGCATCACGCACGACGAAAAATAGCCGCCGACGCGGGTCCCGGAACGCCGGATGCACATGCCCAGGCGGGCGGCGGTGTGGGCTAGGGATTTCCTCTATGGCGTGCACCCGACGCGAAGTGCACCATCCGTCTCAAGCAAATGGAACCGGTTCCATTCGGATGAAAAAAGGGCAGAAATGGCAGACATCGTGATCGTGGCGAGCGCATTCGGGATGGACCGCGTGCGTCAGGAGGGCCACCGTGCATTCATCGCGACCGCGGCCGCATCCGGGGCGACCGGCTTCGAGGTAAGGCGCGAGCTGTTCGCATCGGACGACGACGCGACGCCCGGCGCGCTGGCCGCGCTCGGCACGGCACTCGCCACGCACGGGCTCTGGTCGGTCTATTCGACGCCGGCCACGTTGTACACGGAAACCGGCGCGCTCGATGCCGACGCGTTGCGCGACACGCTCATGGAAGCCGACGCGCTCGGGGCGCGCTTCGTCAAGTTCCAGCTCGGCGGCTTCGCCGGCGACGCGCATGCGTCCGAGATCGTCGCGCTGTCGCGCGGCGCGCGTGCCCGCGTGGTGGTCGAGAACGGCCAGCTGCCGGTGGGGGGCGCGCTCGCTCAATTCAGCGGGCTGTTCGCCGCGTTGACCGAAGCGGGCATGCCGGATGCGCTCGGCATGACGTTCGACATCGGCAACTGGCAGTGGCCGGGCGAAGCGCCGCTCGCGTGCGCGCACGCGCTCGCGCCGCATGTGGAATACATTCATTGCAAGGCAGTCGTTGGCGAGGGCGCACGCCGTTTCGCTGTGGCGCCGGCGCCGGGCGACACGCTCGTCTCGGGCGTGCTCGCGGCCCTGCCGCAAGCGGCGCCGCGCGGCATCGAATTCCCGTTCGATGCCAACGACCTGGCGGGCGATGCCGGCCGGCGCGTGGCGTGGCTCGCCGCCGCGTGACGCAGGAAGGATACGGAGGAATTCATTCATGAAGGCAGAACTCGATGTCGTGACCTACGGTGAAGCGATGGCGATGTTCGTCGCCGCCGAACCCGGCCACCTCGCGCACGCGGCGCAATTCACGAAGCGGATCGCGGGCGCGGACCTGAACGTCGCGATCGGCCTGTCGCGGCTCGGCTTCCGGGTCGGCTGGATGAGCCGGGTGGGCCGTGATTCGTTCGGCGGTTATGTGCTCGACACGCTTGCGCGCGAAGGCATCGACGCATCGTGCGTGACCGTCGATCCGCGCTATCCGACCGGTTTTCAGCTGAAGTCGCGCAACGACGACGGCAGCGACCCGACCGTCGAATATTTCCGCAAGGGCTCGGCCGCGAGCCACCTGTCGTGCGACGACTACGTGGCCGACTACGTGCTCGGCGCGCGTCACCTGCACTTGACGGGCGTCGCGCCGGCGATCTCCGCGACGTCCTGCGAACTCGCTTTCCAGCTGGCGCGCGAGATGCGCGCGGCCGGCAAGACGATCTCGTTCGATCCGAACCTGCGCCCGACGCTGTGGCCGTCCGCCGACGTGATGGCGAAGACGCTGAACGCGCTCGCGACGCTCGCCGACTGGGTGCTGCCAGGGCTCGCCGAAGGGCAGCAGCTCACCGGGCACGACACGCCGGCCGATATCGCGGGCTTCTACCTGGCACAGGGTGCGCGCGGCGTGGTGATCAAGCTGGGCGCCGAGGGTGCGTACTTCCGCACGGCCGACGACCGCGAGGGCGTGGTTGCGGGCGAGCGCGTCGCGAACGTGGTCGACACGGTCGGCGCCGGCGATGGCTTCGCGGTCGGCGTGGTCAGCGCGCTGCTGGAAGGCCGGTCCGTCGAGCACGCGGTCGCGCGCGGCAACCGCATCGGGGCGCTCGCGATCCAGGTAATCGGCGATTCGGAAGGCTTGCCGACCCGCGAGGCACTCGATCGGCTCGAAAACGTCAGCAATCGCGCCGATCGCTTAGAGGAAAGCGTCACCGCGCAATGAGAGGCCGGACACGGCACAATCCGCGGACCCATTTCGTGCTTCGTGCACGGTTTTGCATGAGGCCGGAGCAGGCGCCGATGCGCCGATGCCGGTCGATTCCCGAAAGGACGGGACGGGAGGAGGCGCTAAAGCGCGAACTTCCGTCGACCGCCGCAGGGCAAGAGTAAGCGCTGAAGCGCCAACTCTTGCCAACAGCGGCATGGGACGGGAGTAGGCGCTAAAGCGCGAACTTCCGTCGACCGCCGCAGGGCAAGAGTAAGCGCTGAAGCGCCAACTCCTGCCAACAGCGGCATGGGACGGGAGTAGGCGCTGAAGCGCGAACTTCCGTCGACCGCCGCAGGGCAGGAGTAAGCGCTGAAGCGCTAACTCCTGCCAACAGCGGCATGGGACGGGAGTAGGCGCTGAAGCGCCAACTCCCGTCGACACAGGAGACACACTGATGGCAGCCAATCTCGCAGCACGACGCTGGTGGACGATCATGCCGATCGTCTTCATCACCTACAGCCTCGCTTATCTCGACCGCGCAAACTACGGGTTCGCGGCAGCGGCCGGCATCAACCAGGACCTCGGGATCAGCAAGGGCCTGTCGTCGCTGATCGGCGCGCTGTTCTTCCTCGGCTACTTCTTCTTCCAGATTCCGGGCGCAATCTATGCGGAGCGCCGCAGTGTCAAGAAGCTCGTGTTCGCCAGCCTCGTCCTGTGGGGTGCGTGCGCCGCGCTCACGGGCGTCGTCACCAACATCCCGTCGCTGATGGCGATCCGCTTCATGCTCGGCGTGGTCGAAGCGGCCGTGATGCCGGCGATGCTCATCTATATCAGCAACTGGTTCACGAAGAACGAACGCTCGCGCGCGAACACGTTCCTGATCCTCGGCAACCCGGTCACCGTGCTGTGGATGTCGATCGTGTCAGGCTATCTCGTGCACGAATTCGGCTGGCGCCACATGTTCATCGCCGAAGGCGTGCCGGCCATCATCTGGGCCGTGTGCTGGTGGTTCCTCGTGCAGGACAAGCCAGCCGATTCGCCGTGGCTCAACGCGCAGGAAAAGAGCGACCTCGATGCCGCGCTCGCGGCCGAACAGGCAGCGATCAAGCCCGTGCGCAACTACGGCGAGGCATTCCGTTCGCCGGCGGTGATCAAGCTGTGCGCGCAATACTTCTGCTGGAGCATCGGCGTGTACGGCTTCGTGCTGTGGCTGCCGTCGATCGTCAAGAACGGCTCCGAGCTCGGCATGGTCGCGACCGGATGGCTGTCGGCGCTGCCGTACCTCGCGGCGACGATCGCGATGCTGGTCGCGTCGTGGGCGTCCGACAAGGTCGGTTCGCGCCGCGGCTTCGTGTGGCCGTTCCTGCTGGTCGGCGCGGCCGCGTTCGCCGCGTCGTATGCGCTCGGCTCGTCGCATTTCTGGATCTCGTATGCGCTGCTGGTCGTCGCGGGCGCCGCGATGTACGCGCCGTACGGCCCGTTTTTCGCGATCGTCCCGGAACTGCTGCCGAAGAACGTCGCCGGCGGCGCAATGGCGCTGATCAACAGCATGGGCGCGCTCGGCTCGTTCGTCGGCTCGTATTTCGTCGGCTACCTGAACGGGGCGACCGGGTCGCCCGTCGCATCGTATGCGTTCATGAGCGCCGCGCTCGTGGCCGCGGTGATCCTCACGCTGTCCGTCAAACCCCAGGCGCGCGATGCGCACCCGCTCGCGACGCCGCTGCAAGGAAAATGAAAACGATGAAGCCTCGTATCGTCGCGTACAAGCCGCTGCCCGATGACGTGCTCGCGTACCTGCGCGAGCATGCGGAAGTCGTGCAGGCCGACGGCGCCGACGCGCTCGCCGATGCCCTCGGCGACGCGGACGGCGCGATCGGCGCGAGCCTGAAGGTGACGCCGCAGATGCTCGATCGCGCACCGCGGCTGAAGGCCTGGTCGACGATCTCGGTCGGCTACGACAACTTCGACGTCGCGGATCTCACTCGGCGCGGCATCGTGCTCGCGCATACGCCCGACGTGCTGACGGAATCGACCGCCGATACCGTGTTCTCGCTGATCCTCGCGTCCGCGCGGCGCGTGGTCGAACTGGCGGAATGGGTGAAGGCCGGCCACTGGCATCGCAGCATCGGCCCCGATCTGTACGGCACCGACGTGCAGGGCAAGACCCTCGGCATCGTCGGGCTCGGGCGGATCGGCGGCGCGGTCGCGCGCCGCGCGGCGCTCGGCTTCCGGATGCAGGTGCTGTACGCGAACCGTTCCGCGCACGCCGAAGCCGAGACGCAGTACGGCGCCCGCCGCGTGACGCTCGACGAACTGCTCGCGCAGTCGGATTTCGTGTGCCTGCAAGTGCCGTTGTCGCCGGAAACGCGTCACCTGATCGGCGCGGCCGAATTCGCGAAGATGAAGCGCGGCGCGATCCTGATCAACGCATCGCGCGGGCAGGTGGTCGACGAGGCCGCACTGGTCGACGCGCTGCGCGCGGGCACGATCCGCGGCGCGGGGCTCGACGTGTTCGAGAAGGAGCCGTTGCCGGCGGATTCGCCGCTGCTGCGGATGAACAATGTCGTCGCGCTGCCGCATATCGGCTCGGCGACGCACGAGACGCGCCATGCGATGGCGCGCTGCGCCGCGGAAAACCTGGTCGGCGCGCTGGCCGGGACGCTGCGCACGAACCTCGTCAATCCCGACGCGCTCGCGCGCGCCTGAGCGGGGCCGGTCAGTCGGCGGGGCCGCCGGCTGGGTTAGAGGCGATGGTCTTGGTACCGGAGGGCAGGCTGCGTTATGATCGCCCGCTCGTCGCATCGACGACCCGGCCACGCGGCCGGTGGCGTTCGGCGGCGGGCATCCGTGCCAGGTCCGGTGCGGCCGATCGCCGTGCGTTTCAGGCGACCGGAGCAGGCGCGAACGCGCCGGCTTCGATCGACCGCGAAGCAGGGGAGCGGCGGCGTCCGCCGGGTGGCTTTCGTATCCAACAACAAAGGTCCGTCCGCACACGAAGCGGCGCGGATCGTACGTCGCGAGGCACGACTTGAGCGATTCGCAACCTTCCACGCAGCGTCCGGCGACGATCAGCGACGTCGCACGCGAAGCCGGCACGGGCAAGACCAGCGTTTCGCGCTATCTGAACGGCGAGACGCACGTGCTGTCCGCCGATCTGCGCCAGCGGATCGAGACGGCGATCGCGCGCCTCAACTACCGGCCGAACCAGATGGCGCGCGGGCTGAAGCGCGGCCGCAACCGGCTGCTCGGCATGCTCGCGGCCGACCTGACCAATCCGTATACCGTCGAAGTGCTGCAGGGCGTCGAGGCCGCGTGCCACGCGCTCGGCTACATGCCGCTCATCTGTCACGCGGCCAACGAAGTCGAGATGGAGCGGCGCTTCCTGCAGCTGCTCACGACCTACCGGGTCGAAGGGCTGATCGTCAACGCGCTCGGCGCGGAGGAAGACGTGCTGCGTCCGCTGCGCGGCGCCGGCATTCCGGCCGTGCTCGTCGACCGGACGGTCGAGGGCTTCGAGGCCGACCTGATCGGGCTCGACAATACCGATGCGATCGAGATGGCGATCGCGCACCTGGTCGCGCGCGGCTTCGATGCGATCCATTTCGTCGTGCAGCCGTTCGAGCGTGTCAGCTCGCGGCGCCTGCGCGAGGCCGCGTTTCGCGCGGCGCTCGACGCGCGCGGGCTGCCGGTGCCGCCGACGGTCGTGCTCGACCTGAACGAGCCCGCCGCGGCTGCGGCGGCGCTTGCCGACCTCGACGCGCGCATCGACGACGCGGTGCGGCGCGGCGTGCGTGCGGCGCTGTTCGCCGCCAACGCGCCGGTCGCGCTCGCGATCGCGCGCCATCTGCGCGCGCGTTTCGGCGCGGCGTGGCAGGAAAAGGCCGCGCTGCTGTCGATCGACGATCCGGAATGGGCCGAACTGATCGGCATCACGACGATTCGCCAGCCGACCTACGAGATCGGCTACAAGGCGGTCGAATTCGTGCACGAGCGCATCGACGGCGCGGCCGGCGACGTGCGCGTCGCGTTGCTGCCGGGCGAGCTGATTGCGCGCGCGTCGACCGCAAGCTGAGTATCATTCGGGGCACGGCGCGCGTCAGGTGCGCTGCCCCGAACAAGGAAATTCATGACTGTCGCTCCCGTCACGCTGGCGGTGCTGATCGCCGCCACGCTGATCATCGCGCTACTGCCGTTCGTTCTCTTCCGTATTCTGCGCAAGCCACTTTCGCTCGACCGCCGCGACACGATCGTCGGTGTCGCCGTCTTCACGCTGTTCGCGATGATCGTCGAACGCGCATTCCATGGCCTCGTGCTGAGCCAGACGCCCGCCGGCGGCTGGCTCACGCAGCCGCTCGCGTTCGTCGCGTACAGCGCGCTCGCGACTGCCGTGTTTGAGGAAGTCGGCCGCTATCTCGGGATCCGGTTCCTGAACCGCCGCTACGGCGCGTCGGCCGGCGACGGGCGCGGCATCGGCTACGGGATCGGCAATGCCGGTGCCGAAGCCTGGTTCGTCGGCGTGCTCATATGGGGCCAGTGGTCGTATCTTGCGTGGCTCGCGAGCCGCGGCCAGCTCGAGACGCAGCTCGCGGACCTGCCGGGCGATACCGTCGAGCGGCTGCACGTGATGCTGGCGACGCTGTCGGCACAGTCGATCCTGCTGTTGCTGCTCGAGCGTTGCTCGGCGTTCGTGGTGCAACTCGCGCTGTCGGTGCTGGTCTGGCGCGGCGTGCGCGCCGGCCGCGCGGGCGTGCTGCCGCTCGCGATCGTGCTGCATGCGCTGGCGGTCGCGCCGGCGCTGCTGTATCAGGTGCGCGTGCTGCCGGCCGGATCGCTCGAGGCCGCGTATTTCGTGCTGGCCGCGATCCTGGTCGCCGTGCTGGCGAAGACGTGCCGGTCGCCGCGTGCGGCGGCCTGACGGGAGAGGCGGAATGGACGACTATCTGATCGAATGCCGGAGCGCCGAATTCGACGCGCTCGCGCGCGTGATCTGCGATCTCTTTCCGGAGCAGACGCGCTTTGTCGAAAGCACCGACGAACGCGGACGCTTCCTGTCAGTGCAGTGGCTGGCGATGCGTTTCGGTTCGACGCCGAAACGGATGACGCTCGACATCCGCATCGTGCCGGCCGCGCTGGCGCGCTATCTGGCGCTCAGGCCGATGCAGCGCGCCCGCAGCCATGCGGTGCTGCATGCGTACACGGAAGCGATGCTGGGCTCGCTCGAGGAGCGGCACGCGGCCGGCGAGGCCGTCGAGCGCGACGCGGAACTCGAACTCGACGAAGACTTTGCCTGACCCTTGACGTGAGCGAGCGCGCCGGCGCGATGCCGGCGTCGCGCGCTACGCATTACGCGTTATGCGTCGCGGTAGACCTGCGCGAAACGCTGCGCCTGGACGACGCCGTAGTCGCCGGGCGCATACTGCATCACCCAGTCGCCGGCGATGCCGCGCAGCGTGTCGCCGTTTTCCGAGCGGGCGATCGTGAACGGTTCGTCCATCCGGCGGGCGAGCACGACGGCCGGACGGTTCCGGTAGGCGCCCGGCGCACCGTGCGCGAGCGCCGGATCGGCGGGCAGGTACTTCGCGTCGAAGCGAGCGCGCGACACGACCCAGCGGTCGCCGGTCGAGCCGGTGATCAGCGCGTCGCCCGCGATATAGCGGTTCGGGCCTTCGAGGCTCATCAGTTCGCCGTCGGCCTCCGCGAATGCGACCGTGACGGTTTCGTCCTTCACGACGCGACGGGCCTGCGGGTCGGTACGCAGATCGATGTGCTTGAGTTCGAGCATGGCGGGGGGAAGTGCGGGAAAAGCCGGGAGCTTATCCCGAATCCGGCGCGCCGTGTGACGCACCGGATTCCTGCGGGATGCGCGACGCCGTTCGCCCCGGACGGGCACCGTGGCGCCGGCAGGCGGACGTCAGGGCTGAGCGGGCGCGCTGGCGGCCGGCGCGGCGGCTGCCTTGCCTTCCTTGCTCCGGGCCTTGCCCTTGCCGCGGTGTTCGCCGCCGTGATGCAGCCAGCTGCGGAACGTCGTGTCGGCGAGTGCCTTCTGGTCGGCCGGGAAGCTCTGGTAGAGCGGCGCGAATGCGTCGGCGAGCTTCTTCGCGCCGTCCGCGTTCGCCTGCGCGAGTTCCGCGTACTGCTTCATATCGTCGACCGCGGACACGTTCTGGCTTTCCATCCGCATGCGATAGAGGCGGCCCATCGTGTCGCCATTTTCACGCATCGTGTCGGCGAACGTCTTCCATTGCGGCTCCTGCGCCGACGTGATCTTCAGTTGATCGTGCAGGTACTTGATACGCTGCTCGATGCGCGCTTCGTGGCGTGCCGCGCGCTGTTCGGCGCTCGGGGCCGACGCCGCAGCCGTCACTGACGGAGCGGGCGCTTGCGGCTGCGCCGGCGTTTGCGCGAATGCGCTGGCTGCAACGGCGAGCGTAGCGAGGGTGAGCGAGATTTTCTTCATGATTGGCTCTCCGGGTGGTGTCGTGCGAACGGGCGCGACGGCAACCGCCGCAAGCGCGCCTCTCGCGTCGCACATTATTAGTAGCACGTTGCGTGCGGCGCGGCAGTGAATGCGACACTTGCTTACATCCGAAACGAATCGAAATTGAAAGGGACATAGTGGGCGGACGGCGTTCGATCGACGTCGGACGCCGCACGCGAACGAGGCCGGCGAGACGAACGCGTAAGCCCGTGACCGCGTGCGATGCCGTTTGGGCGCACCGGCGTTCGGCGCTATCATCGCGTCACGTTCCATTTCGCCGGCGCGTTGCACGCCGGCCCAGCCTCATGCGTCCACCTCGTCTCGACCAACTCGACGACCTCGACCGGCAACTCGTCGCGCTGCTGCAAGCCGATGCGCGCGCAAGCGTCGCCGATCTCGCGCGACAGCTCGACGTCGCACGCACGACGGTCGTCGCGCGCATTGCGCGGCTCGAGCGCACCAACGTGATCGCCGGCTACAGCGTGCGGCTCGGACAGGACGTGCTCGATGCAAGCATTTATGCGTATGTCGGCATCATCCTCACGCCGAAGTTCGGCAAGGACGTGTTGCGCAAGCTCGACCGGATGCCTGAGGTGCAGCTGCTGTGCGCGGTGAGCGGCGAGTACGATTACGTCGCGTGGCTGCGCGCCGATTCGCCCGAACGGCTCAACGACCTGCTCGACCAGATCGGTACGCTCGAAGGCGTCGAACGCACGACCACGTCGATCATCCTGTCGCGCAAGATCGATCGCGGCACGATCGGCGGATGACGCATCGCATGCGGTGTCGCGTGTGACACCGCGGCGCGATTCGAATCGTCGCGCCGGTTTTTCCTCCTTTCCCTTCCCTTGATACCCGCCGCCGGCACTCGCCGCGGGGCGGGGCGTTGCGTCGCACATCTGGACGCGAGCACGCATCGTTGCGTCGAATGCCGGCTTGCGCGCGGGCAACGATTCATTCGCGTGCGCATCTTCCGCCTTGCATGTTCCTTCGTGCCCGTCCAAACGCGTCCATCGCGGCCCGTTTGCAGCGCGTCATATATGTGATTTTTAGACGATTTGGTCGTTGTGACGAAATACGTCGTCATATCGTCGAATTAAACGGTCGTTTCGCATCATTCTTCGTCTTGGAACTGATTTTGCGCGTCCCTAAACTGTGTTCATGGCTCGACGCCGTACACCAACACCAAACTCATCATCAGGAGATAAGCGCATGAAAATCGCCATCGTCGGCGCAGGTCTGATCGGTCACACCATTGCTCACATGCTGCGTGAAACGGGCGACTACGAAGTGGTCGCGTTCGACCGCGACGCGGATGCGCTCGCCAAGCTGTCGCGTGAAGGCATCGCGACGCAGCGTGTCGATTCGGCCGACGCCAATGCGATCCGTGAAGCCGTGAAGGGCTTCGATGCGCTCGTCAACGCGCTGCCGTACTACCTTGCGGTCAACGTCGCCGCGGCGGCCAAGGCTGCCGGCGTCCATTACTTCGACCTGACCGAAGACGTGCGCGCGACCCACGCGATCCGTGAACTGGCGGATGGTTCGGACCGCGCGTTCATGCCGCAGTGCGGCCTCGCGCCGGGCTTCATCGGCATTGCCGCACACGAGCTCGTGAACGGCTTCAGCGAAGTGCGCGACGTGAAGATGCGCGTCGGCGCGCTGCCCGAGTATCCGACCAACGCGCTCAAGTACAACCTGACGTGGAGCGTCGACGGCCTGATCAACGAATACTGCCAGCCGTGCGAAGCGATCCGTGACGGCCGCAAGCAGTGGGTGCAGCCGCTCGAAGGCCTCGAGCATTTCTCGCTCGACGGTACCGAATACGAAGCGTTCAACACGTCGGGCGGTCTGGGCACGCTGTGCGAGACGCTGTCGGGCAAGGTCGAGACGCTCGACTACAAGTCGGTGCGCTATCCGGGTCACCGCGAACTCGTGCGGTTCCTGCTCGAGGACCTGCGCCTGTCGAGCGACCGCGACACGCTGAAGTCGATCATGCGCCGCGCGGTGCCGTCGACGAAGCAGGACGTCGTGCTCGTGTTCGTCACGGTGACGGGCGTGAAGGACGGTCAGCTCGTGCAGGACGTGTTCACGCGCAAGATTTTCGCGAAGGACGTGTGCGGGATGCACATGAGCGCGATCCAGATCACGACGGCCGGCGCGATGTGCGCGGTGCTGGATCTGTTCCGCGAGAAGAAGCTGCCGCAGAGCGGTTTCATCCCGCAAGAAAAGGTGTCGCTGAAGGCGTTCCTCGCGAACCGCTTCGGCAAGCTGTACGAAGGCGGCACGATGGAGCGCGTGCACGAAGTCGCCTGACGACGGGTCTCCGGCACGAGGGCCGTGCGACGCCGGGAGCGCAACAGCGCTTCCGGCGTTGTTTTTTGAGCGAGTCGAAGCGGGGAAGAGCAGGGCGATGCCTGCCGCTCAGGCGGGCAGCGGCGGGACGATCGTTGCCTGCGGCGCCGGCGGTGCGATGCGGTACAGCAGAGCATCGATGTCCGCGTCGGACGGCGCGGTGTTGTCGAACATCACGATGCCGTCGCATTCGTGGCCGGTCGGCACGAAGCGGCGTTGCCGGTATTCGTCCCAGTGCGCGAGCTTGTACGCGTCGTTCGGATTGCCGCGCGCGACGATTCGCTGGTGCGCGACGTCTTCCGCGGTGTGGACCCACACGACCGTCAGCACGACGTCCGGCCCGATGCCGAGCCACGTGCGGTCGAGGATGCGCCGATCACGCACTTCGCGCGACAGCGGGCCGACCACCAGCACGCCGATGCCGAGCGCGAGGTTCTCGCGGGCTGTGTCGAGCAGGCCCTGGTATTCGGGATCGCGCAGGTGCTTCAGGTAGAGCGGGCTGTCACGATCGTTCGGATCGGAGGTGAGGGCACCCATCGCGGCCGAACTGTAGCGGCCGTAGAGCGTGTCCTTGTCGAGCAGGCAGAAGGCTTCGCCGGTCGCACGCATCAGCGGCCCGATCAGCCGCTTCGCGAGCGTGGTCTTGCCGGTGCCGGCATGACCGCAGAAGAACACCAGGTGCGTCACGAATACCGGCTCCCCGGATCCGCGCGCGATGCGTCGGTGCGCTTGTCGCCGCGCGAGAAGACTTCCGCCTCCAGCCACATCGCGTTGATGATGCCGAAGCCGAGCGCCACGCCGATGCCGAGTATCCACGAGAAATACCACATGGGTCTGTCTCCTTGACGGTTGGGCCGCACGGCCATGCCGTGCGTCTGTCGAAGCGATGCCGTGCGCATGCCGCGTCGCACGTAGTCCGATCATGACCAATATCGGCGTGTCGCGCAAGCCGGGCCGCCCGCGCGTCAAACCGGTAAACTGATGCGAAAACTGCAACAAGACGGACAACATGCTGATCAATTGTGCTGCATACCAGGACGGCCGCAAGCTGGCCGAAATCGATATCGACGCCATCAGCGACTACGTGTCCAAGCCCGAGTGTTTCGTGTGGGTCGCGCTGAAGGATCCGACGCCGGACGAGATCGACCTGATGGGCGAGGAATTCGGGTTGCACGAGCTCGCGCTCGAGGATGCCCGCAAGGGGCATCAGCGGCCGAAGATCGAGGAGTACGGCGATTCGCTGTTCGCGGTGCTCCATATGGTCGAGCTCGACGACGACGGCGAATTCAAGGTCGGCGAGCTGAACGTGTTCGTCGGCCCGAACTATGTGCTGTCGATTCGCAACCATACCGAGCAGGACTTCCGCGACGTGCGCAAGCGCTGCGAGCGCGAGCCGCATCTGCTGCAGGAGGGGTCGGCGTTCGTGTTCTATGCGCTGATGGACCAGGTCGTCGACCGCTATTTCCCGATCCTCGAGACGCTCGGCCTCGAGCTCGAGGAACTCGAGGACCGCATCTTCACGAAGGCCTCGCCCGCGTCGTCGCGCGTCATCATCGAGGATCTCTATTCGCTGAAACGCCGGCTCGTAACGCTGCACCAGCACACGGCGCCGCTGATCGAGCCGCTCGCGAAGCTCACCGGCGGACGCATTCCGCAGGTCTGTAGCGGGATGGAGCATTACTTCCGCGACGTGTACGACCACCTGCAGCGGATCGTGAAGACGATCGAAGGGCGGCGCGAGATGGTCGTGACCGCGATCCAGGTCAACCTCGGGATGATTTCGCTCGCGGAGAACGAAGTGACCAAGCGGCTCGGTTCGTTCGCCGCGCTGTTCGCGATACCGACGATGATTGCCGGCATCTACGGGATGAACTTCGCGAACATGCCCGAGTTGCACCTCAAGTACGGCTTCTACGGCTGCATCGGGGTGATGGTCGCCGCCGATCTCGCGTTGTGGTGGCGCTTCAAGCGGGCGGGGTGGCTGTAGCCGCGGGCGCTGCTAGCGCGGGGCGTGCTTGCCGACCACGACGCGCCACGGACGCACGTACCAGGATTTGACGAGGCCGTGCTGCACGTACGGATCGGCGCGGGCGAACGATTCGGCGGCTTCCGGCGAGTCGCCTTCGAAGACGAGCACGGCCCGGTCGGCTGGATCCTGCAATGCGCCGGCGAGCATGAGTTCGCCGCGCTCGGTTGCCGCCTGCGCGAGTGCGAGGTGCTCGGCGCGGTACTGCTCGCGCCGGGACAGGTAATCGTCGACGAGTTCGTAGATCAACTGGTAATGCATGGTCGCTCCCGGAATCGGTTGCCGCTGGATGGCGGGCGGTTGGCTCAGTATAGAGCGCGGTTCGGTCTTTGTCGGCGCATGGCCGGCCGATTTCGGGCGATCACGAAGATGATTTTCAGGTCTCGATGCCCTTCCCTAAAATGCAACTAACGGTCTAGTCTGAATCCGCCATCGCATGAATTCGCGTAATCGCATTTGACCGGTTATCGCCGGTTTTGTCTTCAGGAAAGACGGGGCCGGACGGCATGTTCCATGCGTATTCCGGGCCCGAATTTCGCATACCGGCAAGGGCGGCTAGGGCGGCCGCGCCGACCGGAAAAGGGGCCGAAGCCAGGTGTCGGGGCCGTCCGTCCGGGTGTCGTGCGAGGGCGTTTCCATTGGCCGCAATGCGACCTATGCTGAACGAATCCGGAGCGAACTTCGTTCGCCCGATTCGTCGAGACGAGGTGTGCCATGCCTGTATCAGCCACCCTGCAGGATTGCCTGCGCCAGAAGTCATCGCGGTACGAAGTCGTGTACCACCCGTATAGCCATACCAGCATGGAGACGGCCGCCGCCGCGCATATCCCCGGCGATCGCCTCGCGAAAACCGTGCTGCTCGAGGACGACGAAGGCTACGTCGCCGCCGTGCTGCCGACGTCGCATGCAGTGCGGCTGTCGGATCTCTGGGTCAAGACCGGTCGTCATCTCGTGCTTGCCAGGGAAATCGAACTGCGCGAACTGTTCAAGGATTGCGACCTAGGCGCGTTGCCGCCGGTGTGTATGGCGTACGGGATGAAGACGTTCCTCGAGGAACATCTCGCGCAGCAGCCGGAAGTGTATTTCGAGGCCGGCGACCACGAAGCGCTGATCCACATGATGCAGGACGAATTCCTGTCGTTGATGGAGACGGCCGAGCGCGCGCATTTCTCGCACAAGATGCAGGGGATGTGGTTGTCCTGATCGTCCTGTTGCGGGCAGTTTGCGGTGGTTGGAGACGGCGTCTGGCGGACGGCCGTCAGGGACGTTGCGTTTCGCCGGTTTTGCCGCAGCTGCGTTTACGCCGGAAATCGGTGCCGCGAGCGACCGGTGAGGCGGGATTCTGGTGGCGTCCCATCGGGATCTCAGTGGTGTCGTCGGGCGAATTTCGTATTTGACATAATCATAGTTATCGATATACCTGGTGTAGTAGCTTTCTAGAAATGTCGTGTTCTAGCCATTTAGAAATGTCGCGTTTGGACCTCGGTAAGCTTGCCGGCT
>NZ_QTQA01000035.1:0-58659 GCF_003853825.1 Burkholderia sp. Bp9012
AAGGACATCCGCTTCGGCGACAACCTGCCGAAGACGCGCTCGGGCAAGATCATGCGGCGCCTGCTGCGCTCGCTCGCGAAGGGCGAGGCGATCACGCAGGACACGTCCACCCTCGAGAACCCCGCGATCCTCGAGCAGCTCGGCCAGTCGCTCTGAATGACGGGGCCGGCATCGGCCGGCCTTACCCAATCTCTTCGACGCACGCGCGTTCGGGCGGCCATCCCCGCCATGAACGCGTCGCATGCGGCCGACACCCGGCCACGCACGTGCGTTCCGCCGCGCCCCATCGTGCGTATGCGGCCCGCGCGACGGACACCGCTTCGCGGCGGTCCGTCGCATTCCCCGTTCGATGCATCGACGTACAACAACACTGGAGACACCCAATGAAAAACAGAATCGTGATCGGTTGCGCCGCGCTGGCAGGCGCGATGGTCAGCAGCAGCGCCTTCGCACAGAGCAGCGTAACGCTGTATGGCAACCTCGACGCCGCGGTGCTGTACACGAGCAAGACGCTCGACGCCGCCACCGGCGCGAACGCCGGCCATCAGTTCGCGATGACCGACACCGGCATGACGCCGACGACGTTCGGGATGATCGGCACCGAGGATCTCGGCGGCGGACTCAAGGCGAAATTCCAGCTCGAAAGCGGCTTTGCCGTCACCAACGGCGCGTTCGCCCATTCGAACGGCAACTTCTTCGGCCGCCAGGCGTGGGTCGGGCTCGACGGCGGCTTCGGCACAGTCAAGGCCGGCGTGCAGTACTCGCCATTCCTGCTCGCGATCTTCGATTCGGATCCGCGCAGCTTCTCGCACTTCGGCAGCGGGCTGATCAACTACGTCGACAACGTGCTGGTGACGGGCCTGTTCAACCCGAACGCCGTGTCGTACACCAGCCCGACGATCGCCGGCCTCACCGGCAGCGCGATGTTCGCGTTCGGCGGCAAGGCCGGCGACTTCCAGGCCGGCCGCCAGTATTCGGCGAGCCTCAAGTACGAACATGAGGGCTTCATGATCGACGCCGCGTTCTACGACGGCAACGACGGCACCAACCCGACGCCGACGCCGAGCACCGTCGCGTTCGTCGGGCGCACGATCGGCGCCGCATACCGGTTCGGCCCCGTCACCGCGAAGGCGTCGTTCACGAGCTACAAGGTCGGCGGATCGTTCAGCAACAACGTGTATGGCGGCGGCCTCGATTACCAGGCAACGCCGGCCGTCGACCTGAACGGCGGTGTCTGGTTCACCAGCGATCGCAACGACACGGCCAATCACTCGCTGCTCGCGGCCGTCGGCACGACCTACAGCCTGTCGAAGGCAACCGCGCTGTACGCGCAGGTCGCGATGGTCAACAACCACGGTGCGATGAACACCGGGCTCGGGATCAACAACGCGCTTTATGCGGTCACCGGCACGACCGTCGGCGCGAACGTCGGAATCCGCCACATGTTCTGATGCGCAGGTGGCGGTTTCCGTGCCGAATCGCCACCGCCATGCATTCGCAGTCCGAATCATCTCGCGCCGATTTCGGTACGCCAGGAGGCGTTCGGATTCGGCGCGATCTCCATCGCGCACGAATCCGTGCCCGACGTATCACCCATCTCACGCCCGCGCAATCCGCCATGTGCAGCATCCACGCACACGGCAAGATCAGCGTCCGGTATAGACCGCCATCGGCGCGGCCCGGACCGCCGCGCGCCGAACCTGCTGATACGCGGAGTTGCCCGGCTGCGCCATCCGTGTCGTTTTCGACCGGTTTCCGGGCGCATGACCGATAGTCCGCGTTTCCCGTTTCTCTACACTGCTTCACACCAGCACACACCTGCCGGATGTCGCATGACGCGCGCCGCATCACCGACATCACGGCGATCCCGAGACAACCGCCTTCGTTCCCGACGGTTCCGCATCCGCTCGGCCAGCCGAAGGCTCCTCCAGGAGCGTTCTTTGAGTTCATCGCAAGCGCACCCCGCGAAAGCCCGGTCTTCGCGCAAGTCCCTCAAGCTGGACGACATCACGATCGTCGACCCCGCCGTCCTGAAGCGAGCGGTCGGCGCCATGGCGTTCGGCAATGCGATGGAATGGTTCGACTTCGGCGTCTACAGCTATATCGCCGTCACGCTCGGCAAGGTGTTCTTCCCCTCCAGCAACCCGTCCGCGCAGTTGCTCGCGACCTTCGGCACGTTCGCAGCCGCGTTCCTCGTGCGCCCGCTCGGCGGCATGGTGTTCGGCCCGCTCGGCGACCGCATCGGCCGCCAGCGCGTGCTCGCCGCCACCATGATCATGATGGCCGTCGGCACCTTCGCGATCGGCCTGATCCCCAGCTACGCGTCGATCGGCATCATGGCGCCGATACTGCTGCTCGTCGCCCGCCTCGTGCAGGGCTTCTCGACCGGCGGCGAATACGGCGGCGCCGCCACCTTCATCGCCGAATTCTCGACCGACAAGCGCCGCGGCTTCATGGGCAGCTTCCTCGAGTTCGGCACGCTGATCGGCTACACGCTCGGCGCGGCCACCGTCGCGATACTGACGGCGACGCTCTCGCAGGAAGCCCTGCTGTCGTGGGGCTGGCGTGTGCCGTTTTTCATCGCCGGTCCGTTGGGCCTCGTCGGCCTGTACATCCGGATCAAGCTTGAGGAGACGCCCGCGTTCAAGAAGGAAGCCGAAGCGCGCGAAGCGGACGAACGATCGCGCCCGAAACAGTCGTTCGGCACGCTGCTCGTCGAACAGTGGAAGCCGCTGCTCCAGTGCGTCGGCCTCGTGCTGATCTTCAACGTGACCGACTACATGGCGCTGTCGTATCTGCCTAACTACCTGTCGGCGACGCTGCACTTCAACGAAACGCACGGCCTGTTCATGGTGCTGCTCGTGATGGTGCTGATGATGCCGATGACGCTTTACGCCGGGCATCTGTCGGACCGGCTCGGCCGCAAGCCGGTAATGATGTTCGGCTGCGTCGGCCTGCTCGTGCTGTCGGTGCCCGCGCTGCTGCTGATCCGCTCCGGCGGGATGCTGTCGGTGTTCGGCGGAATGATGATCTACGGCACGCTGCTGTCGACCTTCACCGGGGTGATGCCGTCCGCGCTGCCCGCGCTGTTCCCGACGCGGATCCGCTACGGCGCGCTCGCGATCGGCTTCAACGTGTCGGTGTCGCTGTTCGGCGGCACGACGCCGCTCGTCACCGCATGGCTCGTCGATCGCACCGGCGACCTGATGATGCCGGCCTACTACCTGATGGGCGCGTCGTTCATCGGCATCGTGTCGGTGCTCGCGCTGCGCGAAACCGCACGGCGGCCGCTGCCCGGCTCCGCGCCGTGTGTCGCGAGCCGCGCGGAAGCGCAGGACCTGATTCGCCGCGGCGTTGACGAGGGGCGTGTGCGCGACCGCAAGTTCGCGCCGGTCGGCGAACGCGCGTAATCCAGTCATGCAGTGATGCAAGCCGTTGCGTCGTCATGCGACGCCGCGCGGCACCCCCTCGCGGGCGCCGCGCATCTGACTGTCAGCCCGCCGCGAGCTGCTGTTCGTCGAACCAGTCGAGCAGCGTCCGCGTGACGAACGCGGGATTCTCCAGGTTCGAGATGTGGCCGGCGTCCGGCACCAGCACATGGCGGCAACCGATCACGCCCGCCATCTTCGCCGTCTCCGACGGCGGCCGCGCCATGTCGCCCGCGCCGCACATCAGCAGCGTGCGCTCGGCATCCAGTTCAGCGAGCGCTCGGCATCCAGTTCAGCGAGCGCGACGAGCGTATCCGGCCGTCCGAAGATCAGTCGACCGAGCGGGACGATCGACTGCCGCAGCCGGTCGGCCGGAAGGTTCGCGAGCGCGGCGCGAAACGCGGTCGGCACCGGGTCGGCAAGGTTCACGTCCGGCCGGAAGAACAGCGGCACGATCGCATCCAGCAACGGCGGCGCGATACAACCGGCGGCGGCGATCGCGTCGAGCATCCCGAAGTAGCGCAGCCGCGTCGCGTCGGGTTCGGACTCCAGCGACGCATCCATCAGCACGAGCGAGCGCACGCGCTGCGGTTCGCGCAACGCGAGCCGCGCGCCCCACATCCCGCCGACGCTCAGCCCCACGACCGCGCACTGCTCGATCTCCAGCGCATCGAGCAATGCGCTCGCGTGCACGGCGAGGTCGTCGAGCGTCTCGGTGCCGTCGGGCAGCGGGCCCGACGCACCATGCCCCCACAGGTCCGGCACGATCACGCGATAGCGGCTCGCCAGCGCGTCGATCTGCGGCGCCCACATCGCCGAATCCCACAGGTAGCTGTGTCCGAGCAGCACCGGAAATCCGGTGCCGTGATCCTGGTAATGCAGGGTGCTGCCATGAACGATGTGTGCGGGCATGTCGTCTCCGGATGTCAATGCGATCGGCGGCGGCCCGGAAACGGGCGCCGCGATCCGCGGCGTTCTGCGACGAACGCGAAGCGGCGAATCATCGCACAGCTTGCCCGCGCTGCGTGTGACTGCCGTCGCGCGTCCCGCGACGCATGGCGTCGTGCACTTCCGCCGTGCGACCGGGACGACGCCGGACACCGGAATGTCGAGGCTGTCGCCGTTCGAGACATACGCTTGCGTCGATGCGTGCGTGAGCGACGCGGCCAGCGCGAACGCGGCGGCCTCGACGGCCCGCCATGCTGTCTTCATGTTGATGTGAATGCGCCGTGCGTGAAGCGACCGTTAACGTGTTCGCGGCACCGGACGACCTCGGTCGTCCGGTGCCGCGACGGGCGAAACGCACGATCAGAACACTGCGTGCCCGCTGATGAGGCTCGGCAGCCAGGTGGAGAAGAACGGCATGTACGTGACGATGTTGATCGCACTGAAGATCGCGAGGTAATACGGCCACGCCATCTTCGTCGTCTCGCCGATCGACACGTTACCGATCGCGCAGCCGACGAACTGCACCGAACCGATCGGCGGGTGAACCAGGCCGAGCGAACAGTTCAGCAGCAGCATGATCCCGAACTGCACCGGCCCGACGCCGCACGCCATCGCGATCGGCAGGAACAGTGGCGTCGTGATCAGGATGTGCGCGGCCATGTCGACGAACGTGCCGAGGAACACCTGAATGATGTTGATGTACAGCAGCATCAGCCAGGGCGCTGCGGTCGACTGCTTCAGCAGCCCTTCGATCGCATCCGGAATCTCCAGGTACGACATCTGGAAGCGCAACATGTTGGACACGGCGATCAGCAGCAGCACGACGCCCGTCGTGCGCGCCGCATGCGACAGCGCGCGGCGCAGTTTCTCGACGGTCAGCGTGCGGTACACGATCGCGGTCAGCACGAGCGAATACACGACGGCGATCGCGGCCGCTTCGGTTGCGGTGGCGATTCCCTTCGCGACGCACACGAGGATGATCGCGATCACCATCAGGCCCGGCACCGCGCCGACGAAGCTGCGCAGCACCGCATACCAGCCCGGGAACGCCGGCAGCGCGGACGAACCGTCTTCACGGCGCGGATAGCCGTGACGCACGGCTTGCCAGTACGCGGCGGCGAGCACGAAGCCCATGACCCACAGCACCGGCAGGAGGCCGGAAAACAGCAGGTCGCCGATCGACACGCCGCTCACCTGCTGGCCGTGCAGCATTCCCGTGATCCCCTGTGCGGCGAACGCGTAGATGATCATGTTGGTCGACGTCGGCATCAGCGCGCCGGCGAGCGACGCGTGGGTCGTCACGTTGACCGCGTAGGCCGCGCTGTAGCCTTCGCGCTTCATCAGCGGAATCACCACGCCGCCCATCGCGGACGTATCGGCGGTCGGCGAGCCCGACACGCCGCCGAACAGCGTGCATGCGACGACGTTGGCCATCCCGAGGCCGCCTCGGAAGTGGCCGACGGTTGCCTGCGCGAAACGCAGGATCCGGTCCGCGATGCCGCCGTGCAGCATCAGCTCGCCGGAGAAGATGAAAAACGGCACCGCGAGGAACGAGAACGCGTTCATTCCCGAGATCATCGACTGCATCGCGGTCGCGATCGGGAGCCCTTCGACCATATAGGTCAGCACGCAGGCAATCCCGAGCGCGAACGAAACGGGCACCCCGAGCACGAGGAAAATCAGAAAACTGACGGACAGGATCGCGAGTTCCATGGCGTTATTGGCCCGACGAAGAACGACGAAGCGCGAGCAGGTGCTCGAGCGAGAAGAGGATGATGGCGATCGCCGCGGGAATCGTGATCAGGTAGCGCACACCCTCGGGCAGCCCGATGATCGGAATGCGGTCGCCCATCGTCTCGGCAGCCATGCTGCCGCAGCCGACCATGATCGCGATCGCGAACGCGATCAGGCTCAGGTGCTGGATCGCGATCACCACGGTGCGCGCGCCCGGCGACAGGCGCCTCACGAGCGAGTCGAGGCCGATGTGGCCGCCGTCGCGCACCTTCATCGCCGCACCGAACATCGCGATCACGATCACCAGCAGCAACGCGATCGGCTCGACGAAATCGGGCGCGTTCTCGAACACGTAACGCATCACGACCGCGTAGAACACCAGCACCGTGAGCGCCGCCAGACACAGCGACGCGACCACGGCCAGCGCGCGGAACAGCAGGTCGTTCACGCAACGCAGGAGCGGCGCCGCCGCGCGCGGCCGGCACGGTGCCGCACCGTCCGCGACGGCCGCATCCGGCGAGCCCGCGGCCGCCGCGCCATTCAGCGAAGTGCGACGGGTCACTTGGTTGCCTCGATCTCGTCGACGATCTGCTTCATCTGCGGCGTCTTCTCGTACTTGGCCCACAGCGGCTGCATCGCCTTCACGAATGCCGCGCGATCGATCTGCGCGGCGGGCAGGATCTTCGCGCCGCCCTTCGTCACCGTCTGCTGCGCCGATGCCTCGCGCGCGGTCCACAGCTTCTGGTAGTACGGCACCGAATCGGCCGCGGCCTTCCTGATCGCGGCCTGTTCCTGCGGCGACAGCGTGTCCCAGATCTTCTTCGAGAACACCAGCACTTCCGGCGTCATCGCGTGCTGCGTCTCCGAGTAGTCGGGCGCCACCTCGAAGTGCTTGGTTTCCTCGTACGACGGCAGGTTGTTTTCCGCCGCGTCGACGAGGCCCGTCTTCAGGCCCGTGTAGACCTCGGCGAACGGCATCGGCGTCGGCGTGCCGCCCATCGCCCTGATCTCGTCGACCATCAGGTCGGACGGTTGCACGCGCACCTTCAGCCCCTTCATGTCGGCGGGCGTGCGCACCGGGCGCTTCGCATAGATCGAGCGCGCGCCGCTCTCGTAGAACGTCAGCGCGATCATTCCCTTCGCCGCGAACGCGTCGAGGATCTTCTGGCCGGCCGGGCCGTACATCGCCTTGCGGAAATGGTCGACGTCGCGGAACAGGAACGGGAACGACGGGATCAGCGACTCCGGCACGATCTCGTTGAACGATGCGCCGTTCACGCGCGCCATGTCGATCGCGCCGATCCGCACCTGGTCGACCGTGTCCTTCTCGGAGCCGAGCGCGCTGTTGCCGAACACCTTGATCGAGTCCTTGCCGCCCGTCAGCTTCGACAGCTCGTCGCCCATGTACTTGACCGCCATGTTGGTCGGGAAGCTGTCGCCGTGCACGTCCGCCGAGCGGAACACGCGGGCCTGCGCGGACACCGCGAAGCCGGCCATCAGCGCGACGGCCAGTGCGGTACGGGAGCGGGTGAATCGGTGCTTCATCGTCAGTCTCCTTGCTGGTTGCTCGTTGTTTGGCGGCGATCCGGTCGGCCTCCGCATGCATCGATGCACGGCCTTCGCGGATTCGCAGTCATACGTTGTATGACGTGTCGGAGCGAATGTACGTCGGTTAATCGTTTAACTCACTTGGTGCATACCCTATAACGGGCTCTGTAGCGGGCTTGCGGCGGGAGATGGGAAAAAATCGTCTCAACTCGGTGGACTACCTGCAAAACGTTTTCCGTAAACAGGTCTGCATTTGAATCGGCACGATGTTGAATCGCTTTCGCGAGACCGGACGCCGGCTTTCGCTTCTATTTCATTAGTTATAGGATGACTGACTACTGCGCGCCCGCAGCCGCACGATGCCAAGCCAGGACGATCAATCGGCCGTGAACCTCACGCTGCACAACGTGAACCTGCCGGTTTGAGCGTCGACCGCGAACCGCGTCGTCGTGAACGTCGAGGCAACGCGCAATATGCGTCCGGCCAACGTGGTCGAGTTCGTCGACTTCCTCCGGCATCGGACCAGTCAAACCCGTTCGGCTCGACGGGGGCGCCGCCGTTGTAATGATGATGCGATGACGCTATTCCCCGCCGTTACGCGGGAATGGCGTCATCGGGCCCGGTGCGCCCGTCGTTGCGCGCTTCCGGCATGCGGGCCGGCGCCTGCGCGCGTGTACACGCCGCGGGCACGCGCGATGCGTGCTTGCGGCGACATCGGAAATGCGAATGGAGGTGTGCGATGCAGACGACCAGAACGTCGGCCGGTCCGAATCAGGACACGCCGCTGAATCCGGGCGACGAAGGGCCACCCGATGCGCCGGGCGTGGGCGAGGACCTGTGCGGCGTGTGCCGCGGCACGGGCATGGTCGAAGGACAGCCATGCACGGTGTGCGGCGGAACGGGCAAGGTGCTGCAGGGTATTGGCGGCGGATAGGCGAACGACGCGCATGCAGGCCGGTTGCCGCGATGCCCGGACGGGCCGCGCCTCGCATGCGACGCCTCGGCACCGGAATCTGCTGCAACGTGGTATTCACAGCGTCCTGGCCGGACGCGCTCTCAACGACCGAGGCGTCGATCCCGCAGGAACGCGTTCAGCTCGCCGCCCGCATGCTCGATATGCCGCTTGAGCAGCGATGCCGCCGTGCGCGCATCGCCCTTGCGGCACAACGCGACCAGTTCGGCGTGTTCGGATTCGGCCACGTCACGCGCGGCCTCGGACAGCGACAACTGCACGCGCGTGTAGCGGTCGGTCTGCTGCAGCAGCGACGCGACGATCGCCGCCGTCTTCGGCTGGTCGGCCCGCGACAACAACACCTGATGCAGCTCGGTGTTCAGTTCGCCCCAGCGCCCGGACTGGCTCGCATGCAGCACTTCGCTGTATTCCTCGAGGATCGCATCGAGCCGCGCGAAATCCTCGGCGGTCAGCTTCGGAATCGACTTCTTCAGCAGCACGGGTTCCAGCAGCGCGCGCAGTTCGAACAGTTCGGTGATGTCTTCCGGGGACAGCTCCGAGACGATCGCCCCCTTGTGGGGCAGGATCTTGACGAGCCCCTCGCTCTCGAGCTGCACGAGCGCTTCCCTCAGCGGAATCCGGCTGATGCCGAGCTCGGTCGCCAGCGCATCCTGGCGAAGCTGATAGCCGTCGACATACTCCCCTGTCAGGATACGGCGGCGCAATTCGTTCGCCGCGGCTTCGGCGCGCGTGGCGTAGACAAGAGGAGGGCGTTTCTCGTTCATGTTCGGACTGGGGGAAGGCGGTCAGGCAGATGTCGGCGCGGCGGCGGATATTGCATATTTTCTACAATATTAGCAGAGGGCCCGCGCCGTCGAGCCGCCGCCGCATGGGGCTTCACCCTGTCGCGCCCTGCGTTCGGCCGCCTGCGTATGTCGCTTGCCACGCCATTGCTGCTAGTCGAGCGTTGCACTTCCGAGGGCAGGTATCGATTGCAGCAACTGAAAGCCGGGCGCACCACCTGACCGAGCCCACTCTAGTCCCGCACCCAGCACGACTTGGGACCCCAATGGCAAGCAATGGTCAGAGATCTCCGCGCACTTCACCGGTTCCCAGCGCGCTCCGCTGCCGGTTGACTTCCGCCCAAAGCTCATCGCTGTCGTCATCGCGCAGCAGGACCATGTTGTCCAGCTGATCGTCGGTCACGCCGAAGTATTCCAGGATTTCCCGGCGAACCGCATCGATGAACTGCGCGTATTCCGGGGTAGCCTGGGCCTGCGCGTGCAGGGCGTCGTATTCTGCATCGTCCGCGCCGCCGCCATGCTCGTCGATATAGCGCGAGATCCACTGGTCTCGTTCGCGGTCGTAATCGGCTTCGGCGCGCATCGCTTGCACAGCCGTGTAGAAATCCAATTGGGCAAACGCGGCGATCGCCGCCGTTGTCGCCTCGTCGAACGTAGTCGTCATTCCATCTCTCATGTTGGTCATGGCACATGATCGCACGGGTCGCATCGCGACAGGTGCCGCGAATCAGGACGGTGCAACGCGCCGCCCGACGCCGACGTTTGGCCCGTGCGCCCTCGCGCTTGTTCAACGGCCGTATCGGCGTCTCAGGCTTATGCCCCGCACATGTGTCAACGCATCGTCGTTGACGGGAATGACCGTTTAGTCGGCGAAGCCGACGTCTGGGCGTCCGAGCAAACATGGAATCGATCGGTCGCTCGTGGCCGGACTCGGCCGGCCACATCCCCGGCGGGCCAGCGACTGGCTCAACCCGACCCGAATACGTCGTTGGCGGAACGTGGGCGAACGACTGCAATGGATCGGGAACCGGTCGCACAGCATTTAGCTCAGCACGAGCGTGCAACGTACGCAGATTCGTCGATCCGACGTACTTGCACTGTCACAACCGCATACGCTCAATACGACGGGTCGGCTCAGGGAAAGCGAATACCTACCCGACCATTCCGACCGTGAGGTGGATCATACGACCGTGATAGCGAGCTCCTCCGCATACGCATTCAACCGGTCACCTACCCGCACCTTGAGTACATCAATGAACCGTTTGATTTTCGCGTCGACGAACTGACGCGACGAATACATCGCATATACGTTGCGCTGAGCGGTATGGAATTCAGGCAGGACGCGAACCAGCGATCCTTTACGCAAATCGTCCATTGCCGAGAAAGCGGCGATCAGCCCAATCCCCGCGCCCTCCTGCAGCGCCGTGGACATCGCATCCATGTCGTTGACACTGAAGTGCGATCCCGTCGGACGATACGTCGCGTCGCCGGCACTGCCTTGCAGATGCCACTCGTCCGGTGCGTAATCGACCGTGCTCAGGAGCACACATGTGTGATCGACGAGATCTTCCACACATTCGGGAGCCGGATGCCGCGCCAGGTAATCGGGCGACGCCGCCAGAATGCAATGGCTGGCGCCGATCTTCTGGCTCACATACGCCGAGTCCGGCAGCGTGCGCGCAATCACGATCGCTACGTCGAGCTGCTCTTCGAGCAGATTCGGCATCCGCTGCGACAGCATGAGATCGACCGATACTTCCGGGTACGCGTTCCGATAGGCAAGCACGGCCTGCGAAACGAGTTGACGGCCTAATCCCGGCACCGCATGCACGCGCAATACACCGCGCGGCTCCAGCAGCGCATCGCGCGCTTCCGCTTCTGCCTGTTCGATGTCCGAGAGGATCGCAACGCTGCGCTCGTAAAAACGTCGCCCCGCATCGGTGACGACGAGCCGTCGCGTCGAGCGCTGCAGCAACCGGGTGTTGAGATTGTCCTCGAGTACCGAGACCGCTCGGGAAATGTTGCCGACTGTCGTATCGAGGTGGTTTGCGACAGCCGTGAAACTGCCCATCTCGACCACTTTCGCAAACACCGACATCGTGTGAACCTTGTCCATTACGCACCCTGGCTTTGAATTTTTCGTCGAATCGCTGCGTTTCGGCCCGCGCGAGCCTGTGATCATAGGGCCCGCGCCTGTTTCATGCAGGCAGCGCGCAACCCCCTGTCGTTTTTGCGCATCCTTTCAACACGCTTTCATATCGACGGGGGGATTTTCTCTCCCGAGACAAGATTCATTCTTTCCGGCCCCTCTAAGTTGCGGCCCGCTTCACGCCTAGACTTGGTCCCGAAGTCAGGCAATCAGAACGCGGACGTATCAAACCCGAACTCGGCCCGCCACGGCGAATCATCCAGACGCGGCGTGACGCAGGTTCCCCTGTCCGGCTCGTGGCGAACACACATTGAATCGCAATCCTAACCATAAAGGTTACTACCATGGACATCAGTTACGACGCACTTCATCTTTTCATCAATGGCGAATGGATCGGCGCGGGCGAACGCGAAACGGCGCCGGTGATCAACCCCGCCACGCAAACCGAGATCGGTCGCGTCCCGCTGGCGACGGCAGCCGATCTTGATCTTGCCCTGCAGGTCGCTGCACGGACTTTCGACGTTTGGCGCAATACCGCACCAGTCGAACGCGCGCGGATTCTCAAGCGGGGCGCTGATCTGATGCGTGAACGCGCCGACCACATCGCGACCATGATGACGCTCGAGGAAGGCAAACCGTTGGCAGAAAGTCGCGACGAAGTCTTGCGTGCCGCCGATTACTTCGAATGGTTCGCCGAAGAGGCGCGTCGCATCGACGGCCGCGTGGTGCCATCCAACCGCCCGGGCGTGCAACAGCTCGTGAAGAAACAGGCGATCGGGCCCGTCGCCGCATTCACGCCGTGGAATTTTCCGGCGATCACCCCGGCTCGCAAGCTCTCCGCCGCACTCGCCGCCGGATGCAGCGTCATCATCAAACCCGGCGAGGAAAGCCCCGCAACAGCGCTCGCGCTGGCACGTGCACTGGATGACGCCGGTTTGCCGAAGGGTGTGCTTCAAGTCGTATTCGGCGTGCCCGACCAGGTGTCGAAGCACCTCATCGCTTCCCCGGTCATACGGAAGGTGACGTTCACGGGCTCGGTGCCGATCGGCCGTCTGCTGTCGGCGCGCGCTGCCGAAGGCGTCAAACCCATCACGCTGGAACTGGGCGGCCACGGGCCCGTCCTCGTATTCAACGATGCGGATGTCGAAAAGGCCGCGGTCGACGGTGCGGCCAATCGCTTTCGTGGTACGGGCCAGATCTGCATCTCGTCGACACGCTTCCTGATCCAACGCGAAGTCTACGACGAGTTTGTCGGGCACTTCGTGCGCGCTGCCAAGGCCCTCAAGGTCGGGAATGGCATGGATGCCGGCACGCAGGTGGGGCCGCTGGCGAATCCGCGCCAGCTTGCCAAGATGGAGGAGCTCATCGCCGATGCGGTCGAACGTGGCGCAAGGGTCCTCGCCGGCGGAAAGCGTATCGAGGGCGACGGGTATTTCTTTGAACCGACGGTCCTGGCCGACGTACCGAAGGATGCACGTGTGATGCACGAAGAACCGTTCGGCCCGATCGCGGTGCTGATGCGCTTCGATGCCCTCGCCGACGGGCTCGCCGAAGCGAACCGGTTGCCGTACGGGCTCTCCGCCTATGCGTTCACGAGCAGTGCGCGCACGGCCATCGATGTAGCAGACGGTCTCGAAGCCGGCATGATCGGTATCAATCAGTACCGCATCGTTTCGACCGAACTGCCGTTTGGCGGCATGAAGGAAAGCGGCCACGGCTCCGAGGGCGGCACTGAGGGCATCGAGTACTACCTCACGCGCAAATTCATCAGCCAGGCTTGAAGGAGAATCACCATGTCTCACACGCATTTCGACAGTCCGCGCGAGGCCGCGCGTGCGTTCACGCCGAAGCTCTCGGCATTCGTCGACGACACGCTCTATCCGCGGATCTGGAGCGATCCGGCGCTCTCGCCGCGCGACCGCAGCCTCGTGACCGTCGCCGCGCTGATCGCGGGGGGCCATCTCGACGAGTTGCCGGCGCACCTTCGCCGCGCGTTGACGAACGGCGTAACCCGCGAAGAACTCGCCGCAGCAATCACTCACCTCGCGTTCTATACGGGGTTTCCCGCGGCAATCTCGGCATCCGCCGCGGCGCAGGCAACGCTTGGCGCACAACCTCAGTCCGACGATTTCGCCGGCAATTCATCTACGACGCAGGAAGGTTTGAAATGAAAGCCATCACATTCAACGAATTCGGCGAGGCCGAGGTGCTTCATCTCGCCGAGGTTCAGGCACCCGAGGTTCGCCCCGACGATCTACTGGTACGCGTCCATGCCGCAGGTGTGAATCGCGCGGATCTGACACATCGGCGAGGCGGATACGGCCGACCGAACTTCGGCGACTCGACCATCATGGGGCTCGAAATCGCTGGCGAGGTGATCGAGACCGGAAGTTCCGTGCAGGGTTACAAGGTCGGCGATCGTGTAATGGGCGTAGTGGGCGGCGGGGCCTATGCAGAACTGGCGCGTATTGACTGGAGGATGGCGATGCCCATTCCAGCAACGATCGACTACGTGCACGCGGCTGCGATACCGGAAGTCTTCGTCACTGCGCACGAAGCGCTGTTGCATCTTGGCCGCTTGCAGCGTGGCGATTCGGTGCTTATTCACGCAGCGGCGGGCGGGGTGGGATCCGCAGCTGTCCAACTGGCCTACGCAACCGGCGCGACGATATTCGCGACCGCCGAAGCTTCAAAGCTGGAACGGATCGTTCAACTGGGCGTGGACCATGCGATCGACTACAAAACGCAGGATTTCTCGGAAGTCATCACAAGCAGGACAGAAAAACGCGGTGTCGATGTCGTTATCGATTTCGTGGGTGCGCCTTATTTTTCTCGGAACGTCGCATCGCTGGCGAACGGTGGCCGGCTGGTGCAGGTTGGCATACTGGGCGGAGGCGGTGACGTGAGCGTCAGTCTCGAACAGATCCTGTACCGTCATCTGCAGATCATTGGCACGGTGATGAAGTCTCGCGACCAGCGCGAGAAACACGCGATGGTTCAGCGGTTTCGCGAACATTGGCTCGACCGTTTTGCGGGTGGTGCGGGCCTGGAGCCGGTCGTCGACAGCGTATTTCCACTCGCAAACGCCGCGGCGGCTCATCGACGGATGGAGTCGGCCGTGAACGTGGGCAAGATCATCCTGACGATGAACTAATACGTCTGAACTGAAGCTTCTTGACGTCGCACGGCTATGCACTCGAGTGTTGGGCAGCAAAGTGCAGCGAAGGGGTCACTCGGGCGACTTGCGCGAGTGACCGCGTATGGTCGGTGACCATCATATAGAATGATGCGCTTTTGCCCGCACGCCTATGTGGTTCAAGAATCTTCAGCTTCATCGTCTTCCGGCACCGTGGGCCGTTACCCCCGATCAGATGGAAGAATGGCTGGCGCCCCACGCGTTTCAGCCGGGCACCAGCGTCGAGATGCAGCGCTTCGGATGGGCGTCACCGCGTGACGACGGCGCGCTTGTGTATTCGATCAACCGGCAGATGCTGCTGATGTTTCGTGCCGAAAAGAAACTGCTCCCGGCCTCGGTCGTCAATCAGGTGACCAAGGCCCGGGCGCTTGAAGTCGAGGAGCAGCAGGGCTTCAAGGTCGGGCGAAAACAGCTGCGCGAACTCAAGGAGCAGGTGACCGACGAACTGCTGCCGCGCGCGTTCACCATTCGCCGCGATACCCGCGTGTGGATCGATACGGTGAATGGCTGGCTCGTCATCGATGCGGCTGCACAGGCTCTTGCCGACGACGTCCGCGGCCTGCTCGTCAAATCGATCGATCAATTGCCGCTCGCCGGCGTTCAAGTGGCGCTTTCGCCGGTCGCCGCGATGACGGATTGGCTGCTGTCCGGCGACGCGCCGGGCGGGTTCACCGTGGACCAGGACGCCGAGTTGCGCTCGAGCGGCGAAGGCGGGGCCACGGTGCGATACGTCGGCCACGCGCTGGAAGCGAACGACATGCGCCGGCACATCGAGGCCGGCAAACAATGCATGCGCCTCGCCATGACCTGGGATGACCGAATCTCCTTCGTGCTGACACCGTCGCTGACGATCAAGCGCGTCACACCGCTCGACGTGATCAAGGAAGCGGCGGATCCCACCGCGCAGAACGACGACGAACGCTTCGACTCGGACGTCACGCTGATGACGGGTGAATTGGGGCGGATGTTGACCGATCTTGTCGATATCCTGGGTGGTGATCGGCACGACGCGATTCATCAGGCGGCAGCAGCCTGAGTCTCGCCGGCTGTCAAGGATCATCGCCCTGCGGCGGCGTGGCTTCGCGCTGACGCGACATGTCGAGCAGGAGCGTCGCCGCTCTGGCGCGGGTCGCGGCTGCGCGCTCGCGATCCGTAGGAGACCGGTGCAATCCCTGAACGCGGCCGCGATCGTCAAGGTCGCCAGGCAATTCGTATAAGACCACCGACCGTCTTCCCCGCTCTCCCCGGGAAATCCGCGCTGAACCGAAAAAAAGCCACCCTCGCGGGTGGCTTCGGTGCGTTCGACCGGGCTTCGGTCGCATACGTCACGCGTGGGTGCGCCGGCTCGCCTCGGCATCGACGTCGCGCAGCGACTTGCCGCGCGTTTCCTTCGCGAGGCCCACGCAAACGATCGAGATCGCCGCCGCCGCGACCAGATACAGTGCGATCGGCGTCGACGAGTGATAGCGCTCGAGCAACGACAGCCCGATCAACGGCGCGAGCGAGCCGGCCATCAGCGGCGCGACCTGGTAGCACAGCGACAGCGCGGTATAGCGCACGTTGGTCGGGAACATCTCGGTCATCAGCGCCGAGTACGGCGAGTAGGTCATCGATTCGATGAACAGGCCGAGCACGATCGCGGCCATGATGATCCAGTCGTTGCCGGTGTCCATCATCGGGAACGCAACGAAGCCCCAGCCCGCGGTCAGCACCGCGCCGGTCAGGTATACGGGCTTGCGGCCGACGATGTCCGACATGAGCCCCATCAGCGGAATGAAGAAGAAGTGGATCGCGTTGGCGGCGAACATCAGCTTCAGGATCCGCGTGGTATCGAAGCCAACGACCAGCTTCAGATAGGTCAGCGAGAACGTGACGACCATGTAGTACAGGATGTTCTCGGCAAAACGCGCGCCGATGCCGATCAGCACCTGCCGCCAGTGGTACTTCAGCACGTGGCCCACGCCGAGCTGCCTTTCCTGCTTCTGCGCGCGGCGCGCCTGCGCTTCCTTGAAGATCGGCGCATCGTCGACCTTGCGGCGAATCCAGAAACCGATCAGCACGACCACCGCCGAGAACCAGAACGCCGCGCGCCAGCCCCACGCAAGGAAGTCGGCCTCGGACAGCGAGCTCGACAGCACCAGCAGGATAATGGTCGCGACCAGGTTGCCGGCCGGCACGCCGGCTTGCGGCCAGCTGGCCCAGTAGCCGCGGCGGTTGTCCGGGCTGTGCTCGCTGACCAGCAGGATCGCGCCGCCCCACTCGCCGCCGAACGCGAAGCCCTGGATCAGGCGCAGCGACACCAGCAGCACCGGCGCCCAGTAGCCGATCGCATCGAAGGTCGGCAGGCAGCCCATCAGGAAAGTCGTGATGCCGACCACGATCAGGCTGACCTGTAGCAGATACTTGCGGCCGAACTTGTCGCCGTAGTAGCCGAACACCAGCCCGCCGATCGGGCGCGCGGCGAACCCCACCGCATACAGCGCGAACGCCGCGAGCAAGCCGTCGATCGGGTTGCCCGTCTTCTTGAAGAAGTGCGTGCCGAACACCAGCGCCGAGGCCGTTCCATACAGGAAGAACTCGTACCACTCCGCCACCGATCCGACCATCGACGCCGCGACGACCCGCTTCAATTCCCGTTTCGACGCCGTGTCCTGCACGGCCGTCGCACCACCAGGCGAGACTGCCTCGCCGACCTGACTTGTCATCTCCGTATCTCCTCTCGTTGTCTTCCATTTCCCTTGACGGGCCGGTTCGCGGGTAAGCGCGCTGAAAGATTTTATACAATATCCAATACACAATCCAAGTAATCTCAAAAATGCTTTCGGCGGAAATGCGACACGTCGGCGAGCCGCCGCCGGCCGTTCCGGGACCCTGCGAAGGAACGGATTTCGGTCAGATGAAAGCGCGACGGGAACGGGCTTGCGCAACGCTGTTCGGGATTCGCGGGCATCCGGTGGAGCCGGGACGCGCATCGCGCCGCCTTCGCCGGGATCGCCCGCCATCCTCGCCGGAGGCCGTCGCGACGCGGTTCGCCGCCCTCCCCGATGCCCCGAAACCAGGGGCTATGTCATGCCCTTTTTATTTTATATTGTATAAAATATGCGAACTGGCTAGAATGCACTCGTCGATGGCTGACTTTCGGGCGAAACCGGAGGCAACGTTTCGGCACCGAGGCACGCAAGAGGTGGCCAGCCGCCGTCCGGATCACGTGAAGCACCGACGAGACGGCGAGCGCGCGTACTGCCCAGGTTGTGCCAGCAATGGCAGTTGACCCTATCTGAATGTGAGGAAACGAGATGAGCGACAACATTTTTACCGGCACCATTCCGGCCCTGATGACGCCGTGCACCGCTGACCGTCAGCCGGATTTCGACGCGCTGGTAAAGAAGGGCAAGGAACTGGTGGCACTCGGCATGCGCGCGGTGGTGTACTGCGGCTCGATGGGCGATTGGCCGCTGCTGACCGAAGCGCAGCGCCAGGAAGGCGTCGCGCGCCTGGTCGAAGCCGGCGTCCCGACGATCGTCGGCACCGGCGCGGTGAACTCGAAGGAAGCCGTGTCGCACGCCGCGCATGCCGCGAAGGTTGGCGCGCACGGCCTGATGGTGATCCCGCGCGTGCTGTCGCGCGGCGCATCGCCGGCCGCACAGAAGGCACACTTCGCCGCGATCCTGAACGCCGCGCCGAACCTGCCGGCCGTGATCTACAACAGCCCGTACTACGGCTTCGCGACCCGTGCCGACCTGTTCTTCGAACTGCGTCGCCAGCACCCGAACCTGATCGGCTTCAAGGAATTCGGTGGTGCGGCCGACATGCGTTACGCAGCCGAGAACATCACGTCGCAGGACGACAGCGTGACGCTGATGGCCGGCGTCGACACGCAAGTGTTCCACGGCTTCGTGAACTGCGGTGCCGCCGGCGCGATCACCGGCATCGGCAACGCGCTGCCGCGCGAAGTGCTGCAACTCGTCGACCTGTGCAAGAAGGCTGCGCAAGGCGATGCGGTGGCACGCGTCCGTGCGAAGGAACTGGAAGCGGCGCTGGCCGTGCTGTCCTCGTTCGACGAAGGCTGCGACCTGGTCCTGTTCTACAAGCACCTGATGGTGTTGAACGGCGACAAGGAATACACGCTGCACTTCAACGAAACCGATGCACTGAGCGACGCGCAACGGAACTACGCGGAAGCGCAGTACACGCTGTTCCGCAACTGGTACGCGAACTGGTCGAAGAGCATCGCGTAAGCGCGCTCGCACGATGCAGTGCAGTATGCGGCCATGACACGGCTGCGTGATGGAAAGGGAAAGCCACGGATCGCTCCGTGGCTTTTTTCTTGTCTATGACCCGTCCTGAAGCAGCACGCCCGCACACGCTCGGCAGGCATCCGCCGCATCAGTGTTGCTGCACGGCGGCGCCGCTCGCGCGCTCCTGTTCCGTGAGTTCCGTGCGGCAGCGGCCGATTGCGTGCAACGCACCGGCCGCGACGAGCGCCGGTACCGCAAGCAGGCTGAACACATCGCCGAAGCGCCAGCCGAACCCCATCAGCATCGCGCCGGCGAACGCGCCGGCCACGCCGCCGATCCGTCCGATGCCGAGCATCCAGGCCACGCCCGTCGCGCGGCAACGCGTCGGATACAGGCTCGCCGCATAGGCCGACATCGACGTCACGGCGCTCGTCACCACGGTGCCGCACAGGAAGATCAGCGTGCCGAGCCACGCGGCATGCCCGATCGTGCGGCTCGCCACGAGCACCAGCAGCGCTGCGACGACATACGCAATCACGATCGTCCGGTTCGGATTGAAGCGATCCATCAGCCACCCGACACCGAGGTTGCCGAGCACGCCGCCCAGCGGGAACAGCGACGTCATCAGCGCGCCGCCTTCGGCGCTGAAGCCCGCATCGCGAAGCAGCGTCGGCATCCAGTTGGTCAGCAGGTAATAGATCAGCAGCCCCATGAAGTAGGCCGCCCACAGCATCAGCGTCCGCGAACGAAACTGCGCGGACAGCACCTGCGCGAGCGCGGACGCCCCGCCGGCCTGCGGGCGCGCGCCGGCGGCCACGAACGCACGGTCGTCGAAGCGCTCGTTCGGTGCGATCCGCGCGAGGATGCGCGCGATGCGCGCATGCGTGCCGGGTCGTGCCGCGAGATACTGCGCCGACTCGGGCAACAACATCACGAGCGCGACCGCCAGCGCGATCGGCCCGATGCCGCCAGCGGTCAGCACGCTTTGCCAGCCGAAGTGCGGAATCAGCCATGCCGACGTGATGCCGCCCACCGCGAGCCCGCACGAGAAGCCGCAGAACATCGCGTTGACGGCCACGCCGCGGATCCGGGCCGGCGCATATTCCGCCATCAGCGTGACGGCGTTCGGCATCGCCGCGCCGAGGCCGAGCCCGGTCAGGAAGCGAAACGCGGTCAGCGCCTCGATCGACTGCGCGTGCGCGGACACCATGCTCCACGCGCCGAAGCACGCAACCGACAGCACGAGCACGGTCTTGCGGCCGAGCCGGTCGGCGCAGGGGCCGGCGGCGAGTGCGCCGATGCCGAGCCCGGCGAGCGCCGCGCTCATCACCGGGCCGAGCGCGCTGCGCGCGATGCCCCAGTCGTGGGTCAGCGCCGGCGCGATAAAGCCGATCGCGGCCGTGTCGTAGCCGTCGGCGGCCACGACCAGAAAGCACAGGATCAGGATCAGCCACTGGCAGGGGGAAAAGCGCTCGGCGTCGATGAACGACTGCACGTCGAGCGTACGCGGTTGGGTTTTCATCGTGTGTCTCCTTCGATCCGGTGCACGACGGCGCTGATACGCCGCACGCACGCGGACATCTCCATGTTCATGTTTCGTTGTAGGCCCGGCGTCCGGGTGACGTGCGCAGGTCAGCCAGGCGGCGAATCCCCGGCGCCAATGCCGTCCGCGCAGCTCGTCATCATTGCCCCCCTCTCCACGCGAATGGCGCCCATGTCGTATCGGGGTGTCGTCGTCATGGGCTCAGCGCGTGAGGTACGCGAGGCTCGGGAACTCGACGCGGCGGATGATGCGGCTCTCCTGCGCGACGATCAGATGGCCGGACGCCTGCAGGTACGCGGGCCAATTCGGATCGGCATCGCGCGCGGTGCGCCGCGCGTCGTAATCGGCGATGCTGTCGTAGCCCCACAGGTGGACAACCTGGTTCAAAGCGCCGATGTCGCTCATGTAGAAGCCGACGGGTGGGCCGAGATACTTCACCTGGATCGGCATCGCGAGTCGGTCGAAGATCTCGATGAATTCCGCCATGCCGCGCGGGCGGATCGTATAGATGCGATGGTCGATGAATGCTTTCGCGGTAGTCATGGTGTGCTCCGGGTTCACGCGGTCGCGCGCGCGTCGGCGGGATGCGCCACGGCAGCGCCCGGTGTCGGTTCGGTGAGGCCGGTCAGGTCGACGAGCCCCGCGATATGGCGCGCGCTCAGGTAGCCGAACGTCATGATCGGACCGAGCGTGATCCCTGCACCCGGGTAGTTTCCGCCCATGATGCTGGCGCGATCGTTGCCGACCGCGTACAGGCCGGCGATCGGCCGGTCGTCGGCTGCCAGCACCTGCCCGACCGCGTTGGTGCGGATTCCGTCGAAGGTGCCGAGATCGCCCATCACGACCTTCAGTGCGTAATACGGCCCGTCGCCGAGCGGCGCCACGCACGGATTCGGACGATGGTCCGCGTCGCCGAGATAGCGGTTGAACGACGTCGTGCCGCGGCCGAATTCGGGATCCTCGCCACGCGCGGCGTCGCGGTTGTAGCGCCGCACGGTTTCCTCCAGATTCGCCGCATCGATACCGGCCCGCTGCGCGAGTTCCGCCAACGTACGGCCCTGCACGAGATAGCCGTTGCGCAGCAGCGGCCCGAGCGGCACCGGTGCGGGCTTCGCAAAGCCGAGCCCGTATTTGCGGATCGTCGCGCGATCGCACACGAGCCACATCGCCGTCTCTGTCTCGTCGCGACATGCGGCGATCATCGCCGCACCGACGTCGTGGTAGGAATTCGATTCGTTCGCGAAACGCGTGCCGCGACGGGTCACGCCGATGACACCCGGCTTGTAGCGATCGAGCAGATGCGGAAACACCCCGAAACGGCCATCGCCGAGCGGCACGCGCGAAACGGGCATCCATGCGGCCGGTTGCGGATAGCGAATCTCCACGCGGCCGCCGGCCTGCTCGGCCAGTTTCGCGCCGTCGCCGGTGTTGCCGGCCGGCACGGGCGACACATGCTCGCCGCCGCGCGCAACGTGTGGATACGCACGCGCGATTCGCGCGACGTCGTGCGAGAAGCCGCCGCTTGCCAGCACGACCGCACGGCGCGCGGTAATGCGATACGTCTCGCCTTCCGCCCCGACCGTCGCGCCGGCGATGCGGCCTCCGTCGGTCACCAGTTCACGTGCGGGCGTGTTCGTCAGGATCGGGATCCCGAGGTCCAGCGCCGACTTCGCGAGTCGTGCAGCGAGCGCGTTGCCGCTCGTGATCTGCACGCCGCGCCGGTACAGCGCGAGATCCTTCAGATGCGCGGCGAGCCGCTTCGTCACGTACCACGCGGACTTGAGCGAGCGCGTTGCGTTGAAGAAATGCTTCAGGTCCGCATTCGACGAATTGAACATCATCCCGATAAACGTGATCGTCTTCAACGGCGGACGCAGGCGCTCGAGATCCTGCCTGAGCCGCCGCGCGTCGTACGGCGCGGCGACGACCGAGCGGCCGATGTCGACTCCGCCTGGCTGGTCCGGGTGATAGTCGGGATACAGCGTCGGGACGAATTTCACGTCCGTTTCGCGCTCGAAGAATTCGAGCATGCGCGGGCCGTGCTCGAGAAAGGCCTCGATTGCCGCGTCGTCACGGAACGCGCCCGTTTCGCCGCGCAAATACGTGCGTGCCGCCTCGCGCGTATCGCGCACGTCGTTTGCACTCGCGTGGCGATTGCCGGGGATCCACAGCACGCCGCCGGAAAACGCGGTCGTGCCGCCGAAGCACGCGTCCTTCTCGACGACGATCACGTCGAGGCCGGCCTTGCGCGCGGTAATCGCGGTGGACAGGCCGCCCGCTCCCGAACCGATCACGAGCAGATCGCACGTGACGTGCTTCGAACGATGCCGATCGTTCATCATGTCTTCCTCCATGGATGGAACAGCCGCGCCGCCACGCCGCTGAATGCGGCGTGTCTGCATCACGCGCGGCAATGTCGTTGAACTACCTTGCGCCGGCACCGGCCTCATAGCCAGGCCGCGGAACGAGATCCATCAGCATCGCGTCGAGTCCACCGTCAACCACCAGTTCCGCCCCATTCACATACGCGGCGCGCGGGCTCGCGAGAAAGGCGACGACGTTCGCGATGTCGTCGGGGCGGCCGATGCGCCGGCTCGCGGTCATCGCGCTGCGTCGCGCCTCGATGTCGCCGCTCTGATAGAACGCTTCGGACAACGGCGTGCGGATCATCCCCGGGCACACCGTATTGCTGCGGATGCCGCGCGGCCCCCACTCCGCCGCCAGCTGCCGCGCGAGCATCGCGACCGCTGCCTTGCTCGCGCTGTACGCACCGCTATGCGTCTGCGGGTAGCGCGCCGCGATGGACGCGACATGCACCATCGAGCCCGAGCCGCGTGCCAGCATCGCGCGGCCGAACGCCTGCGAGCAGAGCATGTAGCCGGTGAGATTGACCTGAAGCATCGCGTTCCATGCGTTCAGGCTGATCGTCTCGATGCCGCCGGCACGCAACAGGCCGGCGTTGTTCACAAGTACGTCGACGGGACCGAAATCGCGCTCGACGCGTTCCGCGGCCTGGCTCACGCTCGCCGCGTCGCCAATGTCACATCCGATCGCGACGACATCGCCGCCTGCCGTCCGCAACCGCTCCGCGACGGCGATCGTCCTGTCCGCGTCACGGTCGAGCAACGCGACCCGCGCACCGGCTGCCACGAGCGCTTCGACAATCGATGTACCGATGCCGCCCGCCGCCCCCGTCACGACACACACCTGCCCGTCGAGACGAAGCCAGTCCGCCTGTCGGGTGTCTGCTTGCGATATCATTAGGTTTCCTCTTTAAATAGACTTGAAATGTCCGGATCGATCCGGCATACGCTGCCGGAACGTCGCGCGATGCGTCAGTTGCAAGCGCTACGTCGATGAGAAAAGTATAGAAGCGCGCATCGCGCGAAAACTGGACAAACGCCGCAAGCAACAGGACAATTTGTACACAGGAGGCCGCGCGGCATGAGGAGAATCCCTAACTACGATCTGTATGGCGAATCGGCTCGTCCGCCTTGGTACGACGCGTTCAACTTCGAATGGATACCGGAGCGCAGCCGGCCGAACGACTGGCATATCGCCGCGCACCGCCACGATGCGCTATTGCAGATTTTGTACATCCGCGGCGGGCAAGGGCATGTCGTGATCGAGAGCGGGAAGCACACGTTCGCGCCGCCGTGCCTCGTGCTGCTGCCCGCGCAGACGGTCCATGCTTTCGAGTTCTCGCCGCAAATCGACGGCCTCGTGGTCACGGTCGTGCAGCACGCGCTGGAAAAGCTGGTCAAGACGGTCGCGCCGGGCGCGCTGTCGACCCTGCAACGTGCGGCGATGATTCCGGTCAAGGGGCCGGACGCGAGCGTGTCGATGCTGATGCCGCTGTTCGCGTTGCTCGAACAGGAATTCCGCAGCACGTCACGCGGCCGCGGCGCGGCCGGGATGGCGCTGCTCGTCGCGCTGGTCGTGCATGTCGCGCGCTTGAGCGATCTCGCGGCAGCGCCGTCGCATGCCGGCATCGACCGGCGCGGGACGTTGCTGCGACGTTTTCGCGAGCTGATCGACGCGCATTTTCGCGAGCATCGACCGGTGGAATTCTATGCGGAGCGGCTCGGCGTGACGGCCGCGCAGCTTGCGCGTGTCTGCCGCGAGGAGCTGGGGATTTCGACGACGGCGGTCGTCAACGCGCATCTGATCCGGGAAGCGCAACGCGAGCTGGTTTATTCGAATCTGAGCGTAAAGCAGATTGCGCACGAGATGGGCTTTGCGGACAGCGCGTACTTCAGCCGCTATTTCCGCAAGCAGACCAGCCAGACACCGGGCGAATTCAGGGAATCGGCCCATCGCGAGCTGATGCCCGGCCAGTCTTGAACCGGCCCGATTCAGCCGGTGGAACCGGTCGCGACGCCAGGGTGTCGCGACCGGAACAGCCGACCCGCTAGCGGCACGTCAGACCGCGACGGCACCGACGTAGTTTTCCGCCATCGCCATCGCCGCCGGGCGCGAAGTCGTCACGTGCTCGAGCTCCGCGACCTGCAAACGCTGCTCGAACGGCGACGCGTCGTCGAGACGATGCATCATGCGCGTCATCCAGTACGAGAAATGTTCGGCGCGCCAGATCCGGCGCAGCGCGGTTTCGCTGTATGCGTCGAGCAGGTCGGTGCGGTCTTCGTCATAGAACGCCTGCAACGCGGACGTCAGGATGCGCACGTCGGACACCGCGAGATTAAGGCCCTTCGCGCCGGTCGGCGGCACGATATGCGCGGCATCGCCGGCGAGGAACAGCCGGCCGTGCTGCATCGTCGTCGACACGAAGCTGCGCATGCCGACGATGTTCTTCTGGAAGATCCGGCCTTCCACGACCCGCTGGCCGTCGGCGGAATCGACACGCGCATGCATCTCCGCCCAGATACGATCGTCGGACCAGTTGTCGACCGAATCCTTCGGGTCACACTGGAAATACATGCGCTGCACGTTCGGCGAACGCGTGCTCACGAGCGCGAAGCCGCGCTCGTGGCGCGCATAGATCAGTTCGTCCGACGACGGCGGCGCTTCGACGAGAATGCCGAACCAGCCAAACGGAAAGACCCGTTCGTAGTCCTGCCGCAATTCGGCTGGGATCATCGTGCGCGACACGCCCTGCGAGCCGTCGCAGCCGATCACGAAATCGCAGTCGAGCGTCTGTTCGACACCGTCGTGCACGAAGCGGATCGACGGTGCATCGGTCTCGATGCCGGAAATCGTCGTCCCGGATACGTTGAAGTACAGCGCACCGCCGGCCGCGACACGCGCGGCCACGAGATCCTTGAGCACCTCGTGCTGCGCGTAGACGGTAATCGCCTTGCCGGTCAGTTCGGTGAGATCGATGCGGCGGCGCTTGCCTTCGAACGCGAGTTCGAAGCCGTGATGCAGTGCGCCTTCCGCTTTCATCCGGTCGCCGACGCCGGCTTCGGTCAACACGTCCATCGTGCCCTGTTCGAGCACGCCGGCGCGAATGGTGGACTCGATCTGTTCGCGACTGCGCGACTCCAGGACGACCGACTCGATGCCGCGCAGATGAAGAAGATGGGAAAGAAGCAGGCCCGCGGGCCCCGCGCCGATGATGCCGACTTGCGTACGCATGAATGTCTCCGGGTGGAATTGATTTTGCGCAAGTTTGGCGGCGGCACGCGCTATCCCGCAACGCGATATCCGGAATATGGACTATCTCGATAATAGATAAAGGCCGGATGCGCTTCGCGCCATCCGTGGCGTGCGCCCACTCGGTCAGGGTTTCACCGTCGCCAGGCGCGACTCCATCCCGTCGATCTTCGCGAGCAGGCCATTGGCGAGTTCCGTCACATGGCGCGGCATGTCGGGGATCGCCAGCAGCGCTTCGATCCGCCCGCGCCAGTAACTCGGACGACTCACACGCATCGCACACGGCATCGCCGCATCGCCGCTATCGGCATCGCTTTCCAGCAGCGCGACCATTCTCTCGATATGAGAGAGCTCGCGCTCCACATAGTCTCTCGTGAGCATCTGATCGATACCCCCCGCAACACTGCCCTGGCCTGTCGTCATCGCCGCGTCACCGCATGGTCTTTTCGGGGAACACGTCGTACTCGCTTCCCGTCACGGTACGCGCGCTCTGTGTCAGAACACCGCCGATCCGCGCAACGATTTAGTTCATATCATCGGATCATTGCCGCGCAGCCTTCGAAACGTCGCCGTTGTGCCGCGTCGGTTGCATCCGCATTGCGATCCTTCGCTGACGATCGTAGATGCTCCGCCTCGCGACGGCATCCACAATATTGAGGATGACTGCTTGAATCGATCGCACCGCATCCGCGCGATGCGGCGCGTGCGGCAATCTGGGAATGGGGATATCCAAGGCACGCTCATGCGTGCGGAAATGACCATCACGACCGACATCGGCAGCGGCACGCACGGCGAGCGGATTGGCACCGTGCGCAGCACGATCAAGGCGATCGTCGCAAGAACGGGCGTGAGAGGAAGCGCGGGTCCCGTCTCGCTGTGCGGCGACCGAACCCACTCAGCGGCGCCGGCCGCGCATGCCCTTGCCGACCGGCGGTTCGCGCACTCGTCCGGTCCAGTTGCCGAACCACGCGGGCGGACGCGACTCAGGTTACGGCTTGCCGTGCAGCGACTCGACGATCCCGTACGCGGTCTTCACGCGATCCTCGATCGGGAAGCTGCGGTTCGCGAGCATCACGATCGCGATCCGCTTCGCGGGAACGAACGCGACATAGGCGCTGAAGCCGTTGGTCGACCCCGTCTTGTTGATCCACGTGTCCGCGCGCGGCGCGAGCGGCGGCTCGAGTTCGGTCGCGGGTGTCGCGTTGTGGAGCATCGGCGGGGCATTCCCCGCGAGCAGCGTCGGCAACGCGACGGGATACGGATACTGTTCCCAGATCAGGTCCTGCGTGAACGGGCCCGCACGGAAATAGCCGGTATGCGTGCGTTCGAGCGCGCGCTGCAGCCGCGGCGACGTTTCGACGAGCCCCATGTTCGCCTGCACGAAGCGCAGCAGGTCGGCCGCCGTCGTCCTGACGCCGTACGCCGGCTGCCACAGCATGCCGCCGGTCATCCGGATCGGCTTGCCGTCCTGCGTATAACCCTGCGCATAATCGGCCTGGCGTGCGGCGGGCACGTCGATGTAGGTATGCGTCATCCCGAGCGCGGGGAACAGCCTCTGTTCCATCAGCACTGTGAAGTCTTCATGCATCGCCTTCGCGGTGAGAAAACCGAGCATCCCGATCGCGACGTTCGAGTACGTGCGACGCGTGCCCGGCGCGTATGCAGGCCGCCACGCGTCGAGATAACGCATCAGGTCCGCGTCGTCGCGGATGCTGTCCGGCACCTGCAGCGGCATTCCGCCGGGCGTATGCGTGCCGAGATTGAGCAGCGTGACGACGCCGAACGGCTTGCCCTGCAGCGCGGGGAGGTACTTGCCGGCCGGGTCCGAGAGCGACAGCTCGCCGCCTTCCTGTGCGTTCGCCGCAAGCGTCGCGGTCAGCGTCTTGCTGACGGAGCCGATCTCGAACAGCGTGTCGCCGGTCACCGGCTTGCCGGTTTGCGTCGACATCACGCCGTAGTCGAACACATAAGGCTTGCTGTCGACGACGACGCCGATCGCCATGCCGGGAATGGCAAACTGCTTCATCAGCGGCGCGACGTGGCGGGTCACGGTGTCGTGAATTTCGTCCTGCGTGGCAGCGGCCGCGCGGCCAGCCATGGCAGCGGCGCACGCGGCGACGAACAGGGTCGCGGCGATGCGGATCGCGTTGAATCGCATGATTGCGGTTCCTTCGATTTTATGATGGTTGCGTGAACAACAGGTCCGGCCGCGCCGCGCGAGGACCGTGGGCAGCCGGCCTGTCGAGCAGGACTATCCCCCGCCGGCCGCTTGCCAACAATCGATGAAATTTTGCGCGAGCCTAAAGAAAATCTTATGCGGCGCGTGAACCGGCCATGCGGACGTCAGTTCGGCAACCGGTCGAGAAATGCCAGCATCGCGGCGTTGAAGCGCGCCGGCCGCTGCAGCGGTGCGAAGTGGCTCACGTCCGGCAGGATCGTCAGCGTCGCACCCGGAATCGTGTGTGCGAGATACGCTGCATGGTCGGGGCGGATGAATTCGTCGTGCTCGCCCTGCACGATCGCGACCGGCACGGCGATCGCCGCGAGGTCGGCCGCGCTGTAATCCGGTTGCGTGCGCATCATTTCGCTGACGGCCGCGACGAACGCATCGAACTCGCCCGGCGTCGCGGACAGCCGCACGTAGTCCTTGCGGTGCCGCGCGAAGCAGCGGTCGATCAGCGGGCCCGGCACCATCTCCTTTGCGCCGCCCGGATCCATGTTGCACGCAAAGAAGAACACGCCCGCCGCACGCTCCGGCGCGCGGGCAGCCAGCACGAGCGACACGCACGCGCCGTCGCTCCAGCCGACGAAGCGTGCGCGCCCGATGCGCAGCGCATCGAGCACCGCGAGCACGTCGGAGGCCATGCGTTCGTAGGAATAAGGGCGATCGTCGCGCGTGCTGCGACCGTGGCCGCGGCTGTCGATCACGATCGCGCGGTAGCCGGCCGCGAGCAATGCCGGCACCTGGTTACCCCAGTTGCCGCCGTGACCGAGGCCGCCGTGCAGCAGCACGACCGGCGCGCCATGGCCGAACGACGCGTGCCAGATGCGCGCGCCGTCGTGGTCCAGCCATCCTTCGGTGTCGGCCGCCGGCAGCGGCGTGCCGCCTTGCGCGTCGAAGCGGACGAGATCGTCGTCGGTGAATTCCGCATTCATCGTTCTGCCGTCCTTTCGAGGGAGACGAGCTTCGGATTGTAATGCGCGGGGTAGCGTGCCGCGACGCGTGCGCGCGCGGCGGGACGATGCGGCGCCGTGCCGTCAGGCCTGCGTCGACACCAGCCCGCCGGACGTCGAGCCGCCCGACTTCTGGATCGCCTGCGCGAGCTGCGCGATCGCCGTCGACAGCGCGGCGGAAATCGTGCTGGCTTCCGCGCTCAGCGTCTGCTGCTCGATCGCCGCGGCCGGATCGTTCTTCGCGCGCTGCGCGGCGGCCGCCATTTGCTGCTGCACTTGCGCAAGCTGTTTCTGCAAGCGCTCGATGAGTTGCTTGAGCTGCGTGACTGCGGGATCCGCGGCCGAGGATCCCGACGCGCCCGGCGTCTGCCCCGCGCCGCCGGCCGGCGCGGCACTGCCCGTCGACGACGACGCGGTGGAAGTCGCCGTCGGCGCGGCACCGGTGCCGGATGGGTTGGCAGTCGCCTGACCGGTGGCAAGCGAAGTCTGAGCGGCGGAAGAAAGATCGATCTGCATCGTGTCGGTCCGTAATGAGTGTGCAACTCGGGTTGGTTGAACAGGGAATACCTTGCAACTTGTTTACGGTATTCGTCAGATAAAACTTTAGCCCCGACCTCCGAAGTGCCTTGAAGCGGCGGTTGCCAAGCGCGTACGGTCGATTGTCGCGAAGGGGCCAGATTAGCCGACCGTCGACGCTGGTAAAATCGCCCGCTGGCCTGCTGCCGCAGCACACCGGCTGCTTCCGGCAAAGGTCTCGCGGGCTACCCCCGCGTTAGCGCCCGCCCGGTCGGGCCCGATACGCGATGCCCTCCGGCGCCGTCGATGCGCGAGCCCCGCGCCCGCATCGACATGACGACGCGCCGACTCCGGCACGCACGCCCTTCATCACGCATTTCGAGGAACTCACGATGGCCCGCATCGGCGCCTTCTGCCTGACCACGTGGCTCGCTGCCGCGATTCTCTATTTCGGCCAGCATTCGGTCGCGATGATTGCGCTTAGCGGCGTGGTCGTATTCGGCGGATTCGACCTGTTGCGTCCGTAACGGCGACGGCGCGTGCAGCGACGCGATTTGCCGCTGCGCTGAAAAATGCCGACCGGCGGGCCGTGACGCAGCGTAAGATGCTGGTCAGAATCGTCATCCTCGCGCAGTGCGAACACGGCAATCACCCACGACCGCCATCCGACCATGAAACAAGGCATTTTCGTCGCCACGCCCGCTTACGGTGGCATGTGCTATCTGCCCTACGTGAACGGGTTGCTGGAGCTTCAGCGTGCGTGCCTGAGTGCCGGCCTCGCGTTCGAATACTTCTACGTGAGCGGCACCGCATTGTTGCATCAGCAACGAAACGTCGCGGTCGAGCGTTTCCTGCATAGCGGCCTGTCGCACATGATGTTCATCGATGCGGACATCGGCTTTCGCGGCAGCGACGTGATCCGGATGTTCGAACAGCAGCACGACGTGATGCTCGGGCTGTATCCGTCCAAGAGCATCAACTGGCCGGCGGTCGCCGAGGCCGCGCGCTCGGATCCGTCGGCACCGCCCGAACGGCTCGCCTTGTTCAGCTCCGATTACAGCCAGACCGTGTATGCGGTGGACGGTTCCGCGCCCCGGATCCAGCTCGATTCGGTTTCCGAAATCCACTCGGGCGGCGCCGGTCTGATGATGATCGCGCGCGGCGTGTTCGAGAAGATGGCGCAAGCTTTTCCCGAGACGAAGGTCCAGTTCCCGCCGAGCTATCAAAACCTGTCGCCGAATTCGACCACCATGTACGAGCATTTCGAATTCCTGAGGGAACCCGACGGGCGCTCGCTGTCGGAGGATCTGTCTTTCTGCAGGAAATGGCGGATGTGCGGAGGCAAGCTGTATGCGTGTTCGTGGTTCAAGACCGTCCACGTGGGCGTTCATCTTTATGAAGGCAACCTGCCGGCGTTGCTCGGTCAATGACCCGCGTGCGCGAACGGCTGGCGCTGCGCGACGCGTAGCGGCGCGAGCCGTCCGGCTTGCGGAAGGCGGCTGACCGTCGCCAGCGCCGCAGCGTCGGGCTGCGTGCGCAGCCCCGCATCCCGGCCCGGCTCGATGCGCGCATCGACCAGCCCGTCAACGCTTCAACACATCACCGCGGCAACGTCCTCAACGACGACGGCCCGCCCGACAGCGCAATGCGCTTGCCCGTATCGCGCAGCTTGCCGCCTTCGACCGCATACAGCGCGAGCTGGCGCTCGACGTTGAACTGCACGATCACGTGCCGGCTATCGGCGGTAAACACGATGCCCTGCGCGGCTTCGCCGCCCGGCACTTCACTCGTCTGCACCGCACGACCGTCGCGGATCTCGAACAGCACCACCTTGCCGAGCTTGCGGCGGCCCGGGTTGTCGGCCGTCAGGTTCGAGCCGTCCATCGCCTGCACGGCGATCCACTTCCCGTTCGGCGAGATCGCGACGCCCTCCGGCAGCGACGGCACCGTCAGGTACTGGACCGTGCGGAACGGCGTGCGCGACACGTCGATCAGCGCGACCGAATCCGCATCGCCCGCGAGCGTGCCCGTGTAGCCCGGCAGCCCCGCGAGGCCGACGTTGCTGACGACGGCCCAGCGATTGTCGCTCGATACGTCGATCGTATAGGGCGCGACGCCCGTGCTCAGTCGTGTGCCGCTGTCGGTCACCTTGCCGTCGTCGACGTTCAGCACCGCGACGCCCTGCTCATCGCGCAGCGACACGAGCGCATGCTTGCCATCGTGCGTGAAGCTGATCCCCGCGAGCCGCTTCTTGCCGATCTTCAGGTTGCCGTCGAGCGTCACCTGCGTCCCGTCGATCCGCAGGATCGACACGCTGCCGTCGACGTTCGCCACCAGCGCGAGCCGGCCCGATCGGTCGATCACGATCCCCTGCGGGTGCGTACCGAGTTCGATACGCGTGATCGCCGGCGGCGACGCATCGAGGTCCACGACCTGCAGGAACGTGTCGTACACGAGCTGCTTCGCGTTCATGTCGTAGCGCGTCGGCGCGCCGACCAGCGCGAGCTTTGCGCCCGGCGCGATCGCGACGGCCTGCGGCGGCCCCTGGATGCCGTTCTCGACATCGACCTGCAACGCGACCTTCGGCGGAAATACGCTCGCGTCGAGCAGCGTCAGCGTGTCGGCGGGCGGTGACGCGAGATAGGTATCGCGCCCTTCGACGCGCTGGTACTTGCCGTCGTTGCCGGACACGATCCAGTCGGCCGCGTGCGCGGCGACGGCAGTGGTGACGAGCGTCAGCGCGGCGAGCAGGCGGGCGCGACGAAGGCGAAAGAGATTCGAATGCATGGCGGTCGGTTCTCCGGATCGGTTGCGGACGCAATGATTCGCACGGCCCTGCTGCTCGACGGGCCGATGCAACCGCATGATGCACGAAAGCGCGCGAATCCGGCGTCTCGCGCCCGCCGCTCAAGAACGCGCCGGGCGGGTTGATGCGCCCAACGCTATGTCACAGACTAATTAATTTGTGACAAAGTGTGCGAGAATTCCGAACCGACGCATTCGGTCGGCACACCGGCACACGCAGCGCAACGCGCGGCATCGAGGAAAAGGATGGATCGGCAACTGCGCTGGGGCGACGCCAGCAGGATGGACAGTGTCAACGACGGGCGAAATGCAATCCTGCGCGCGACGCTCGACGCGATGATCGAGCACGGGATCGACCGTCTGTCGATCGACGACGTCGCACGTCGCGCGAACATTTCTCGACGCACGCTGTACCGCTATTTCGGCACGAAGAAGGAACTGATCCAGGGCGTGATCGGCGTCGAGAATGCCGCTTTCTTCGACGAGATGCAGCGCGCGCTCACCGGCTTCGAGCACGACTTCGAGGCCTATTGCGCGGAAAGCGTGTGCTTCGCGGTGCGCTACCGCGATCGTCATCACGGCGGCTTTCACCACAACTATCTCGCCACGAGCGTCTCGACGGAAGTGTTCGGCTACATCGTCGAGAACGTCGCGCCGATGTGGCAACGCGTGCTGGAACAGCCGTACCGCGAATACGCTGCCCTGCACGGCGCGCAGGTGCCCGCACTTGACGACGTCATCGCGCTGATCAGCCGCATCGCGCTGGCGTACTCCCTGATTCCGGCTGACGAGCAGGCAATGCGCGCGCAGATGCGCATCCTGTGGACGTTCCGGCGCGAGCCGGCCGGCAAGCCGGCCGCGGCCAGGATGAAGGCGGCGCGCTGAACGGCAGCGCGCGCGATGTCGCGCAACCCGGTCGATGCCATCCGATACCGGCCACGTACCTTTCAACTCACACTGGATTTCCCCATGACGACTTGCGGAGCTTCCGTCTCCGGCCGAACACTCGATCGCGCCGACCTGCTGCTTCTCGTCGAAGGCTCGCCCGCGCCGATTCGTCTCGAAGACTGCGACCTCGAAGGCGCGGACCTGTCGCGGCTCGATTTGCGCGGCGTGCGGTTCGAGCGCTGCGCGCTCGCGGAAGCGTCGTTCGTCGGCGCGACGCTCGCGCAGACCGCGTGGATTCGCTGCCGCGCGCGCCAGGCGAGCTTCGCGTCGGCCGATCTCGAGGACGCGCAGTTTCAGTCCTGCGATCTCAACAACACGAGCTGGCGCCGCAGCAAGCTCGGCTCCGCACGCTTCGACGAATGCAGGCTCACCGGCGCCGACTTCGAGGAATGCAAGTCGCTCGGCATCGAATTCTCGAACACGCTGCTGGTCGGCGCGAGCCTGCGACGTTTCTCGTTCCGGAAGACGCGGCTCGTGGCGCTCGACTTCTCGGATGCCGATCTCGCCGGCACGGACTTTCGGGATGCCGTGTTCGAAGGCGGCAGCCTGCGCAACGCGCATCTGAACGACGTACGGTTCGATGGAGCCGACCTGCGCGACGTGGAGCTCGGCGGCACGCCGAAGCTGCTCGCGTCGGGCGTGCTGCGCGGCGCGACCATCTCGTATGACCAGGCCGCGATGCTGATCGAGAATCTGGGGATCCGGGTCGCTTGACGACTGCACACGCATTTCTTCGCGTCGCGGCCGATATTCGCGACTTCGCTCGCGAGCCGCGCATGCGGCAAATGCCGCCCGGCAATCTGTCGAATATTCTCATCACTTCAGCGGCATTCCGACCGGCTCGCGTCACGCACGACCCGTGCGCTCATATTCGCCGACCGAACCCATCGGCACTCGAATGACTAGGGAAAATCCTGAGACATCCTTCGTTAAGCCCGCGATCGCGCGCGATCCGTCGGTCTATCCGGCCGACGAGGTACTGAGCAAGATGACGCTGCTCAAGCCGATTCCGCCCGAGATTCGCCGGCTCCAGAACCGGTTGTGGGCGCAACTGAAGACCGGGCGCTGACGGGGCAGCTCGCGTCGGGCAACGGCGCGACGGCCACGGCCACTATCCCTGCGCCCGCTCCGCATACGGCAACGCCGCCGCGAATGTTGCGTCGATGAACCGGATCACGTCGTCGAGCGACGACGTGCACGTCACGCCCGCGGCGCGTTCCCGAAACTCGCCGTCCGGCCTGAGGCAGATGAGCGGCTTTCGCCAGCGCTGCGCGAGCGCGATCTCCTCGGCCGTCCCGTGCCCGCCGGGCAGCGCGACGATCAGGTCGCTGCTCAGCACGTTCACGTAGTTCCGGTTGATGGTGTGCGGATCGGCGCCCGGTTCGCGGCGCGGCAGCGGCGTGAGGATCGGGATCTCGACGAACGGATGCGGATAGCCGTCTAGCGGCACGAAGCCCGCGTGCGGATCGGCCTGCGTCGGCACGATGCCGATCGACCGGCCGGCCCGCCCCGGCACGCCGACGAATGCGCGTGCGACCGCCAGCATCACGCCCTGGCCGCCACCCGTCAGCAGGTTGAAGCCGGCCTGCGCGAGCCATGCGCCGAGCGGCTCGGAAAACGCGAGCCATGGTTCCTTGCCCGAGCCCATCACGCCGATCGTTCGGTTGTTGCGTTGCATCGTGAATTCCGGTGATGAAATTGAATTGAACCGTGCCGTGGCGCCGGGTCGCGAAACCCGGCGCGCGCCGCGCAGCATCATTCGAGTTCGACGCCCTTGAGTTCCGGGATCAGGAACAGCGTCGCGACCATGTCGAGCACGTAGAGGCCGGCGAGCAGCGCGATCGCCGTCTGGTACGAGTAGTGCGCGGCCAGCGCGCCAACCGCCACCGGCCCGAAGCCGCCGACCGCGCGGCCGATGTTCCACAGCACGTTCTGCGCGGTCGCGCGCGCGGCGGTCGGATAGCCTTCGGACATCAGCGTGCCGTAGCCGCCGACCATCCCGTTGACGAACATCCCCATCAGCGCGCCGGCCCACAGCATCGCCGTCGGATCCGACAGCCGCGCATACACGATGACCGTCACGACCGAACCGAGCTGGTACAGCAGGAACGTCGGCTTGCGGCCGATGCGATCGGCGAGCTGCCCGAACACCCAGACGCCGATCATCATCCCGACGACGGTCGCCGCCGTCCATAACCCCGACTTCGTCAGCGAGAAGCCCATCTGCTTCGACAGAAAGGTCGGCAGCCAGATCATGATCCCGTAGTAGCCGAAGTTCTGTACCGAGCACAGGATCACGATGCCGAGACTCGTGCGCGCGGTGCGGGCGTCGGCGACGAGCATCCGGAACGCGTTGGCGCGCGGCCGCGTCGCGCGCTGCACGAAGACTTCCGGCTCGTGCAGCCGGTTGCGCAGCATCCACGCGAGTAGCGCGGGCAGCACGCCGACCACGAACATCCCGCGCCAGCCGACATGGAGCAGCAGCATCGGCGTCAGCAGCGCGGCGAGCAGCACGCCGGCCTGCCAGCCGAGCGCGACGTAGCACGAGACGCGTGCCCGCTTGCTCGCCGGCCACGCTTCGGCCGCGAGCGCCATGCCAATTCCGAACTCGCCGCCGAGGCCGATGCCCGCGATGGTCCGATACACGAGCAGATCCCGGAAACCCTGAGCGAACGCGCACAGGCCGGTGAAGACCGCGAACAGCATGATCGTCCAGGTCAGTACGCGCACGCGGCCGTAACGATCGCTCAGGGCACCGAACAGAATGCCGCCCGCGACGGCGCCGATCAGCGTCCACGTGACGAGCGCGCCGCCCTGCCCGGGCGTCAGCTGCAATGCCGCCGTGATCGCCGGCAGCATGAAGCCGAGGATCAGCAGGTCGAAGCCGTCCATCGCATAGCCGATCGCCGAACCGGCCAGCGCCTTCCACGCGTATGCCCCGACCTGCTCGTCGCGCGGCGCCGCCGGATCGCCAAGCGCCGAAGATTTCATGTTTGCTGCCATGGTGTCCTGCCGGAAATGTCCGGGCGACATTCTAAAGCCTGTTCCCGCGCATGACGGGCGCCGGACGCACACGCGGAAAGCGCCGCGCTGCCCGCTTCCGGGAATGGAAGCAGGCAGCGCATGAAATGAATCTGAAAGATATTGAAACCGGCGATCCCGCAGTCAGGCGGGACACCAAAAGAACGCGATGAAGCGGGTGTTGCGAGGCCGACGTCGCCTCCGGCGCGGGTCGAACGACACCGGAGCGGTGCCGGTGCGGTGCAGCCTCAACCCTGATCGTCGCCGGGCCACCAGGTCTTGGCTTCGCGATCGACGAGCAGCGTATCGATATCCTTGCCTTCGAGCCATTTGGGTCGCGGGCCACGGCCCGACCACGAACGGCCGGTCGTCGGATCGTAATACTTGGCTGGCGCCTTGCGTTTTCGCTGGACGATGTAGCCGAGGGCGCTCAGCACTTCCTGCTGCGAGATGCCCAACAACTCGACCTGCTCCTTGAATGCCGCGAGCGCGGCTTGCTTCTCCTTCTGCTTGGCTTCCGACAGCTTGATATTCAGGTCCCGAAGTTGTGCTTCGAGATCCCGCAGAGCCTGGGTCATGTATTCATCCTCTTTGGGCATGTTTTTATTCAAAAAACCTCCGATGGCCGAACCTATCACGAAGTTCCGTCAATCGGTGTTGCGATATGTGACTCGTTGGCCTGGACCTGTAAGACTTTCGAAGTGTGCCGAACGCTACGCCGTCGTCGAAATCCACACGGGATCGGCACGCAACACATGACGCGCCGCGTCCAAGCGCGCGGCGAGCCATCGGTGGCGACCTCCTCGCCACCTGGCGCCGCGCCCGGGCACAGGCGCGGCATGGCGCGAATGATAGCAGTGCGCATCCGTCATGTTCGAGGACTTTTGCGGTCCGGCGCACACTTGCCTGCGCCAGCTGGCGAGCGTCGGCGCTGGTGCAGCGGTTTGCGTGCCGAAGCTGCACGCGTGCGTGTAGTGGATGCAGCGGCGAGTCGCTGCCGCGCGCATCGACTCGCTAGCGGTCGAACGGCCAGTCGAGCGCGAGACACGGGCGCCTGCCGCGCGAGCGGTTCGCTGAACGCGATCGGCGACACACCGACGTCGGCCATGTCATTCAGCATCGTCGCCCGGGTTGCATTGTCGGCGCGGACCGAAGACGGTCGCACGCGGTTCGCAGTCTTGTGAATCCGGCTGCGGAAAATCCGTGCTCGTCGAGTCGCAACGCATGGAACGTGTCGACATCGATATGGATGACGTAACGTTCCACTTCTCCGGGTGACGCGGCAAGAAAGCTGTCGGCCTCGCCCGGAACGGGCACGCGCGAGGTCGCGCGCGCGATCGCATCCGAGACGAAGACACGTCACGATGGGTCCTCTCTTGCTCTCGTGATTTTTCGAATGCGTCAGGGCGTCGGCGAACCGGACACACCGCCACGCGGCCCCGACGCTTCCCGCCAAACGGGAATATTGCGCGGTGGCGTGTCTTGCCTTGCACCGGCGATGAGCGGCCGCTGCCACGCGTTGCGGCATCGCGGTGCGACGCCACACCATGCAACCCGACGCGCTTACGGCAGCCGCGGCGCGTCGCGCAGCACGGCTTGCAGCCCTGTCGCAAACGGCGTCGCATGATCGATCCCGAGTGCGCGCACGCGCGATGCATCCAGGTGACAATCGTACGGACGCGGCGTCGCATCGGCCGGCGAGTCGATCGGCGCGAGCGCCGCGTCGACGCCGAGCGCGGCCGCGATCCGCTGCGCGATGTCGTACTTCGTCATCGGCTCCTCGCCCGACCAATGACGGATGCCCGTGACGGGCGAGCCCGCGAGATGGCGCAGCGTCAGGTCGCGGATGACCGCCGCGACGTCGGGCGTGTAGGTCGGATAGCGGATCGCCCATGCGTCCATCCCGACTGCGTCCGCGCCCGGTCGCGCGGACGCGACGATCGCCGGCACGAGGCTCGTGACGGCCGACTCGCGCCAGTCGACAATCGGGCCGTAGAGCAACGGCAGCCGCAGCACGCAGGCAAGCGGCGATGCGGCGAGCAATGCGGCCTCGCCTTCCAGCTTGGTACGGCCGTAGATGTTCAACGGGTTCGGCGCGGCGTCTTCGCGGTACGGCGCAGCCTTGCCGTCAAATACATAGTCGGTGGAGATGCCGAGCGTCCACGCACCGTAGCGCGCGGCGAGTGCGCCGATGCGGGCCGGTGCGTCGACGTTGATCGCACGCGCGGCCGCGGGGTCGCGTTCACAGACGTCCGGGCGACGTTCGGCAGCACAGATGATCACGGCGGCCGGGCGACGGGTTGCAAAGAGGTGTTCGAGCGCCGGCTGATCGAGCGCGTCGAGCCGGACGACGTTTTCCGGCGGCAAAGCGAGCCGCCGCGCGCCCGCGGTGTCCGGATTGCGGATCGTTCCGATCGGCGTCAGCGACGATTCGCGGGACAGCGATGCGGCAACCGCGCGGCCGAGCAGGCCGGACGCGCCGATGAGAAGGATGGTCGGATGCGACACGGTAGCCAACGATGAAAGGGGATGAGGGCCCCCAATCTATACGAGAACATGCGGCCAATGTCGATTTCGATCGCACGTCGACGAATTGCGATCGATGAAAACAAGGCCCGGTGCGCGATTCCGCGCACCGGGCCCGTCGTGCGGCACGAAGCCTCGCACCCGCTTACTTCCGGTCGAACGAATAGCGCCCCGGCCCGCTCACCGCGAGCAACAGCAGGCCGCCGATGATGCTGATGTTCTTGTAGAAGTTGATCATCGCGAGGTATTGGTCCATGCCCTGCAGCGCCCAGTAGCGATGCCCGATCAACGCGGTCGCGAGCGTATAGACCGCGAACACCAGCGCGAGCGGACGCGTATAGAACCCGACCGCGATCAGCGCGCCGCCGACCAGCTCGACCGCCACCGCGATCACCGCCGACAGCTCGGGCGACGGTGCGCCCGTCGATGCCATGTACGCGACCGTGCCCGAGAAGCCGTTCAGCTTCTGCCAGCCGAACAGCACGAACAGGATCATCATCAGCACGCGAGCCGCCAGCAGCAGCTCGTCCTTCTTCGACTCCAGCGAAACGTAACGCATAGCAATCACCTTGAATTGACGGTTTGACGCATTCGGTGCCGATGGCCGCCGCAACGGCGAACCCACGGATCGGCAACGAACCCGCCTCGCACGATCGAACTGCGGGCCGGCCGGCCCGCTGCCGAAGAATCCGTCCGGTCGCGCCGTCATGGCGCGCTGCGGTGCGGTTCTGGCGAAGCACGGGTGCAGTCTACTGTCTCACCGGAAATCATCAATCCGCCGAAGCAAGATTTGCTGTCGCTATGTAGTGGACAATTGTCACGTAACAAAGACATTATTGCGGCCGGGCACATCGGCCGACGCGCCAGGCTGCCGGATCACATCAAATCGACCGGCAGCGTCTTGTCGAGATTGTCGTGCCATGCGCGAATGGTCTTCGGCACGGTCTTTTTCCACGCCGGCACGCTGGTGTAATAGCGCATCCGCACCTTGTCTTGCGCATCGAACACGAGCAGACCGATCCACAGATCGGTGCCCCGGCGCATCACGATCGCGGCGTTCGTCGTCGCGATGCCGCGTACCCAGTACGACTTCACGCCGGCATTCAGGCCGTCGAGATCCTGTTCGTCCGCGCTGGAATTGACCGTGTCGACGAGCGTCTGATAATCGGCGCCGAGCAGCTTGTGCGCGATCGCGTTCTCCCGCGCATCGGCCAGCACCTTCAGGGTCACGAGATCCGGCGCCTGACTCGCCTGCGCCTTCGACGCCGTCACGTAGTCGCCCGAATACACGACGCCCGCACCGGCGCCGCAATCGGCATCGCCGCCCTGCTGCGCGACCTGCACGCGCCCGCCCTTGCGCCTGAAATCGAGCCGGCATCGATCCTGGCGAAACGTGCCGCTGTCGCCGTGCAGTTCGATATCGCCGCTGAGACCGCCGGTATTCGCGCCGTTGTTGCCGCTCAATTCGAAGTGAAGACGCGGTGCCGTGCCGGTGAACGTCAGCACGCCGCCGAACGACGGGTTCGCGCTGTCGCGATACCACGTCTGCTGCCACCGATCGGGGGCAAGCGGTGTGCCGTTCAGGCTCGCGAGCCGCTCGCGATAGCGGTCGCCGAGGCACGGCGCATCGTTGCCGCAGCGATCGCGCTGCTTGAGCCATTTCAGCTGCGCGGCCTTCAGCGCGGCCGTATCGCCGCCTTTCGCCAGCGCCTTCTTCCACGCAGCCGCCAGTTCGCCGTCGAGCGACGACAGCCCGGCGTCCGCACAGATGGCCTTTTCGGTCGGCGAAGCGGCTTTCGCGCAATCGAAGCCGGCCGCATGCGCGGCCATCGGCGAGATCATAAGCACTGCAAACATCATGACGGATCGCAGATTCGCACGCCGCGCATGCCGGCGGTGAAGCCTGGCTTGCCCTCGCTCGCCCGCGCGAGCATTCGATCGATTCTTCATTGTCATTGGACTGGACTCGTCGTGAATGGCGGTGAGTAGAAGCTACGTGCTCGATGCGATTCGCGGTAAAAACACCCGGCCCGGCATGCACTGCCGGCCGTCGCCTCCGGCGAAGCCTAACGCGAATGCGCGCCACCGATCAATCGTCGCGCGGCACCGCGCGCGAGCGAATGGAAAACCATCCGACACCGGCACACGAGCGCCGAAACGAGACCATCGCCGCGCTCGACGCACGGGCCCGCATGCCGGCCGCCGACGAGGTCACGCCACTCGCCATGCCGCTCGACGAAAGCCGTCGCGACTTCCACCGCGCGCGCAACGTCTCCTTCGCCGGATCAAAAAAACGCCATCCGACGCACACCGCGCCCGCTACCTCCGCCCGCCCAACCGCTCCGCCAGAAACCCGATGAACGTGCGCAGCGTGACGAACCCTTCCCGGTGTTGTGGAAACACCGCGTTCAGCGTGATCGGCGACGGCGCATACGCGTCGAGCACCGGCACGAGCGCGCCGCTGTCGAGCGCCGCGCCGACGATGAAATGCGGCAGCAGCGCGATGCCGAGCCCCGCGATCGCCGCGTCGCGCACGACTTCGCCGTTGTTCGCGACGAGCGGCCCCTGTACGTCGAACGTGCGCGACGCGCCGTCGACCCGGAATTCCCAGCCGACGCGCCGCTCGCGTCCATACATCAGACATGTGTGGCCGGCGAGGTCGGCCGGCGTCGCGGGCGTGCCCTGCCGCTTCAGGTAAGCGGGGCTCGCGCACGCGATCATCTCCCACGCGCCGAGCGGGCGCGCGATCAGCGTCGAATCCTCGAGCGTGCCGATCCGCAGCACGAGATCGAAGCCCTCGCCGATCAGGTCGACCCGCCGGTCGGTCAGGTCGACGTTGAGCCGCACGGCGGGATGCGCGGACAGGAATTCGGCGATCAGTGGCGACACGTGCGTGATCCCGAACGACAGCGGCGCGCTGATCTTCAGCGAGCCGTGCAACTCGGTGCTGCGCACCGACATCGCCTGCTCGGCGTCGGCGACCTCGGCGAGGATCCGCTGCGCGCGCGCATAGAACTCCTGCCCCGATTCCGTGACCGCGAGATTGCGCGTATTGCGATGCAGCAAGCGCACGCCGAGCGCTGCCTCGAGCGCCATCGTGCGCCGGCTCACGAACTGCTTGGACAGCATGAGTTGATCGGCCGCCGCCGTGAAGCTGCCCGCATCGACAGTCGCAACGAAGATCCTCAGGTCGTTGAGTTCCATATTGTCCACTCCAAAGTGACAGTCATTATCTCTACAGCCATTTATTTGTCAAATCGATTGACCTAAGATTCATCTCAACGAACGGCCGGCCCCACTTCCGAGGTCCGGCGACATCCAGGAAAAAATCATGATCGAGACTCGTGCAGCAAACCAACGTGGCCGTGCCGAGCATGGCTGGCTCAGCTCCCGTCACACGTTTTCTTTCGCGAATTACTACGATCCGAAGCAAGTCGGCTTCTCCGACCTGCTGGTGATCAACGACGACCGCGTCGCGCCGGGCCGCGGCTTCGGCACGCACCCGCACCGCGACATGGAAATCCTGTCGTACGTGCTCGATGGCGCGCTGGAGCACAAGGATTCGATGGGCACCGGGTCGGTGATCGTGCCGGGCGATGTCCAGCTGATGAGCGCGGGTACCGGCGTGCGTCACAGCGAGTTCAACCACTCGCACGAGACGCCCGTCCACTTCCTGCAGATCTGGGTCGGGCCGGCCGAGAAAGGTGCCGAGCCGCGCTATCAGCAGACGAACGTCGCGGCAGAGGACAAGCGCGGCAAGCTCACGCCGATCGTGTCGCCCGACGGTAACGGCGGTTCGCTGAGGATCCGCCAGGACACGCGCATCTACGCGGGCCTGTTCGACGGTGACGAACGCGCAACGCTCGAACTCGCACCGGACCGCTTCGCCTACGTGCATGTCGCACGCGGCAGCGTGACGGTCAACGGCGTGACGCTCGGCGAAGGCGACGGCGCACGTATCCGCGACGAGCAGGTGCTGACGTTCGCGGACGGCAAGGATGCCGAAGTGCTGGTATTCGACCTGCGTCCGGTCGAAGTGACGGCCGAGTGGGCATGACGCCCGTTCGGAACATCGGGCCCCGCTGAACGCGGGGCCTTCTTAATCGGAGATTCGCAACATGGCCAAGGTACTCGTTCTCTACTACTCGTCCTACGGGCACATCGAAACGATGGCGCAGCACGTCGCGGAAGGCGCGAAATCGGTGCCCGGCGTCGAGGTCACGCTCAAGCGCGTGCCTGAAACCATTCCCGTCGACCAGGCGAAGGCGATCGGCGTCAAGGTCGACCAGGCCGCACCCGTCGCCACCGTGGACGAACTCGCGGGCTACGACGCGATCATCTTCGGCACGCCGACCCGCTTCGGCAACATGGCCGGCCAGATGCGCACGTTCCTCGACCAGACAGGCGGCCTGTGGATGAAGGGTGCGCTCGTCGGCAAGATCGGCAGCGTGTTCGCTTCGACCGGCACGCAGCACGGCGGCCAGGAAACGACCATCACGTCGTTCCACACGACGCTCCTGCACCACGGGATGGTGATCGTGGGCGTACCCTATGCGTGCAGCGGGCTCGTCAACATGAACGAAATCACGGGCGGCACGCCGTACGGCGCGACCACGCTCGCGGGCGCGGACGGCAGCCGTCAGCCGAGCGCGAACGAACTCGACATCGCGCGCTACCAGGGCAAGCACGTCGCGGAACTCGCCGCGAAGCTCGCGTCGTAACGCGGGTGCCGTCCGTCCCGGAAAGCCCCGGGACCACGGCGCGCACGAGCACGAACGGCGCCGGTCGACCCGGCGCCGTTTTCCGTCGCGCGAACGCCGGCCGTTACTGGCCCGATGCCGGCGCGGCGGGAGCAGCGGGCGCCGCCTTCGTCGCGGGCGCCTTCTCGACCGCGTTCTGCGGATAGTTGCTCTGATCGTTGGTCAGCCGGTAGCCGGTGCCCGTGCCGATCGCCTTCAGGTCCTTCGCGTGGCGCGCGCGGGCCGCCTTGCGGGCTGCCTTCTTCTGCGCCTTGTCGAGCTGCTTCTGCGTCGGTGCGGACGCCGGATCCTGCGCGTATGCCGCCGGCGCGGCGGTCAACAGCAGACCGAACGACGCCGTTACTGCCACTGCCACCGAAACCACGCGAGCCTTCGTCATGGCCGGATCTCCTTGTCGATTGTTGGTTGTGGGTCGAACGCCGGCACGCACGCGACGGACGTCGGCGTGCGACCACGGCGCCGATGCAACGTTAGCCGATCGCTGCGCAAATGTCCGTGCCGGTTCCTGAATTCTCCTGATAACGGCAACGATACATGCGCGGCAGGCGCCCGGCCAGACGGCGCGGCGCACGTGCCATCAGGGAAACCGATAGCATCGCGCGCGGCCAGCACCAGCCGCCGCTCAGATCCAGCGCGACAGCACCGGCAGCAGGATCGGCACGACGAATGCGGTCAGCACGCCGTTCAGCCCCATCCCGAGGCCCGCGAACGCGCCGGCCTCCTCGCTGACCTGGAACGCGCGCGCGGTGCCGATCCCGTGCGACGCGACGCCGAGCGCGAAACCGCGCACCGCCGGCTCCTCGATGCGCAGCGCGTTCAGGATCGCGCGGGCGCACACGGCGCCGAAAATTCCGGTCGAGATCACCAGCACGGCGGTCAGCGACGGAATCCCGCCGATTTCCTGCGCGACGGCCATCGCGATCGGCGTGGTCGCGGATTTCGGCGCAAGCGACGCGATCGTCTGGTGCGACGCGCCAAACAGCGCGGCGATGCCGACCGCCGACACGATCGCGGTCAGCGAGCCCGCCAGCAGCCCGACGAGCAGCGGCACCGCGCTGCGCCGCAACTTCGCCCACTGGCGATACAGCGGCAGCGCCAGCGCAACGGTCGCCGGGCCGAGCAGGAAGTGGACGAACTGCGCGCCCTCGAAATACGTCGGATACGGCGTGTGCGTGATCGTCAGCAGCACGACGATCAGCGCGACCGCGATCAGCACCGGGTTCGCGAGCGGGTTGAAGCGCGCGCGTGCATAGACGGCCTGTGCGAACAGATACGCGACCAGCGTGATGGTCAGGCCCAGCAGCGGGCTCGCGGCGAGATACACCCAGATCGCGCCGAGTTTCGGGAAGGCCGTCATTGCGTGCCCTCCGCAGTACCACCCGTGCGGCGCTGGCGCCGCAGCAGCGCACGCGTGACGAGCGCCGTCACCGCGATCGCGAGCGTCGTGCTCACCGCCAGCGCGACGACGACCGCAACCGCGTCGCCGCGCACGCGATCGGCCGACACCATGATGCCGACGCCGGCCGGCACGAACAGCAGCGACAGATGGCGCAGCAGCTCGAGCGCGGTCGGCTCGATCGCGTCGGCCACCTGCGGGCGCAGCATCACGAAGCCGAACAGCAGCAGCATGCCGATCACCGGGCCCGGCACCGGCAGGCCGAACAGATAGGACACCCCTTCCCCGAGACACTGGAAGGTCAGCAAGACCGCGAACGCCTGCAGCATGAACCGCTCTCCCGAAGGTGGTCGCGATACCGGGCGGCCGCGCGACCGATTTGCCGGCGGCGTGCCGCGCCGACGTGGACGATACGCGCGATCGTATCAACAATGCTCGCAACCAGCCGCGACGGTGCGATCGCACGATCCCGCTTCGACCGTTTCAATCTGGTTGGATCAGGCAAGAGATCGGGAGGAACCGGGCAAGACGAAGGAGCGATAGCGCCGGTCCGGACGCCAGTGGAGCCGCCTTTCACCGCGCCCGTCGGCCGCATGCAGAAACGGCGGGCATGAGCCCGCCGTTTCGTCGTTCGCATTCGAATGCCACCCGCCGCGTTACTTCAGCCGCGTCGCGATTTCATTCGCCAGCGCCTTCGTCGCGGCCTTCGTCGGTGCATCCGCGGCCAGCGCGTTCAACAGACCGAAATCATGGATCGTGCCGTCGTAACGCGTGGTCGTCGCATCGACACCGGCTGCATCGAGCTTGCGGCCGTACGCTTCGCCTTCGTCGCGCAGCACGTCGAACTGCGCGACCTGGATCAGCGCGGGAGGCAGGCCCTTCAACTGCGCGGTGCTCGCGCGCAGCGGCGACGCGTAGATGTCGTTGCGTTGCGCTTCGTTCTTCGTGTAGGCGTCCCAGAACCACTTCATCATCGGCCGCGTCAGGAAGTGACCCTGCTGATACGCGTTGTATGAGCCCGTATTGAAGTTGTGGTCCGTGACGGGCCACATCAGGCCCTGGAAGCGGATCGCGGGGCCGCCCTTGTCCTTCGCCATCAGCGACACCACGGCCGCCATGTTCCCGCCGACGCTGTTGCCGACCACCGCGAGGCGGCTACCGTCGACACCGATCTCCGCGCCGTGCGCGGCCACCCACTTCGTCGCCGCATACGCCTGGTTGATCGCGACCGGGTAATGCGCTTCCGGCGACGGCGTGTAGTTCACGAACACCGCGACGGCGCCCGATTGCACGACGAGATCGCGCACGAGGCGTTCATGCGTCGGGAAGTCGCCGAGAATCCAGCCGCCGCCGTGGAAGAACATGAACACCGGCAGCGTGCCCGTCGCGCCCTGCGGGCGAACGATCGTGATCGGCACCGACAAGCCGTCCTGCTCGATCGTGCGATTCGACACGTCGACGCCTGACAGGTCGACCTTCGCGCCTTTCTGCGCGTCGACGAGCACCTGGCGTGCCTTCGCGGGGCTCAACGTTTCGAGTCCGGGGCCCTTCTGGCCGTTCAGCGCGGCGAGGAACCCGCTCGTCGCCACATCGGGCCGAGCGGCTTCGGCGCCGGCGGCAAATGCGGTGGACGCGATGGACAACGTGGCTGCAACAGCGGTGGCGATCAGCAGCGGCTTGACGATCTTCATGATGAAACTCCCGGGTTCAACCCGATGAATGACGATTAATGGTTCGCAGTGCGATTGATCAGGCGAGCGTGAGCGTGACATCGATGTTGCCGCGCGTCGCGTTCGAGTACGGGCAGACGATGTGCGCGCGGTCGATCAGCGTTTGCGCGGTCTCGCGATCGAGGCCCGGCAACGAAATCTTCAGTTCGACTTCGATGCCGAAGCCGTTCGGGATCGCGCCGATACCAACGCTGCCTTCGATGGCGGCGTCCGCGGGGATCGCGATCTTGTCGCGGGCCGCGACGAACTTCATCGCGCCGATGAAGCACGCGCTATAGCCGGCCGCGAACAGTTGCTCGGGATTCGCGCCTGCGCCGCCCGCGCCGCCAAGTTCGCGCGGCGTGGTCAGCTTCAGGTCCAGGCCGCTTTCGGGCACCGTGGCACGGCCGTCGCGGCCGCCGGTGGCTTTTGCATGGGCGCGGTACAACACTTTTTCGATCGACATGACAGACTCCTTTTCAACCAGTGAGTGAAACAGCCTTCCAACCCGGGGACCGCGTACCGAAAGCCTTGCCGCCGGCATCACGCTTGTTTATCTACTCATAGATAGATAAACATCCCCAAAAAATGCAGGCGGTCGATCCACCTGCTCCGATAATCTATCTACCAAAAGATAGACAGCAAAACCCGACAAAAGGCGGCGAACCGCCTGACTGCTCGCCCCGCCCGTCAGGACCGGACTTTCCAGACGGCCTCGACATCCTCGAGACGCGCCCTGGTGTGAAACAGCCGACTGGCCAGCACGCTGCCCTGGAACGCCGCGTACAACGTGCGCGCCGCCGTTTCGGGCTTGCCGCTGAACTGCAGCGTGCGTTCCTTCGCGCCCTGCGCCAGCAATTCCGCAAGCCAGTTCTCGTTGGCCTTGAAAAACGCCTGCACGGCCTGCCGCACGTTCTCCGGCAACGATTCGATGTCGGCCGCGAGCATCCCGCACAGGCAAATCTGGTTGCCGTCGCCGAGCGTCCGGCCGAACAGTTTCGTGTACAGGCTCAACTTCACGTCGGCCGGCAGCGCCGGATCGATCGCCCGCATGGCCGCGAGGACTTCGTCGCTGTAGGCCGCCACCGCTTCCAGCACGAGGTCGTCCTTCGACGGGAAGTAGTAGTGGATGCTCGACGTCTTCACGCCCACCAGGTCGGACAGGTCTCGATAGCTGAAGCCGTTGTAACCGCGCAGCATCATCAGCGTGATCGCGTGGTCGAGAATCTGTTCGCGGACGGTCGGTTTCGTTTCCATGGATCGAACTTTATCTACTCATAGATAGATAGTCAAGGACTTTTTATGAGGTGGAAGGGTAAGGCCTCGAAACCCCGGGCGCGGTCACACCCGCCCCGCCCAGCCGCGGCTGCTTACAACCGGCCTGCGGCCCAATCGAATCAATGCGACACTCCCAGCCAGGCGACGCGACCACGACGCAATCGTCGGTTGGTCGAATGTGCGCGCCAGCGCCCCGATATCTCGTCGCATCCGGCACCTGCATCACGGGTCCGTCCACTTCGCCGGACCGAATAAGGAGAACAGTTGATGTATTCGTGGTTCGAACGGCGCCTGCCGACTTTCCCGCTCGAAGATCCCGTCACGCCGCCGAGGGGATTCTTCTCGTTCGTCTGGGCGTGCACGAAAGGCGCGCGGGGCTGGATCCTGCTGATCGCGCTGACTTCGGCCGCGCTGGCCGCGTACGAAGCCGCGCTGTTCGCGATGATGGGGCGCGTGGTCGACTGGCTGTCGTCCGCGACACCGGCGGAATTCGGCGGCCGACACTTCGGCACGCTCGCTGGCTTCGCGGCGATCCTTGCCAGCAGCGCATTGCTGATCGCGCTGCATACGATGGTCAAGCACCAGGTGCTCGCGATCAACTTCCCGATGCGGCTGCGCTGGCTGTTTCACCGGCTGATGCTCGACCAGAGCCTGTCGTTCTATGCGAACGAGTTCGCCGGCCGCGTGACGACCAAGATCATGCAGACCGCGCTTGCCGTGCGCGATGCGCTGTTCATGTCGGTCGACGTCGTGATCGGCGTCGCAGCGTACCTGATCGGCATCCTCGCGCTCGCGGCGAGCTTCGACTGGCGGCTGATGATTCCGCTCGCGCTGTGGGCGCTCGGCTACGGCGCGGCCTGCGCGTATTTCGTGCCGCGCCTGGGTGCCGTCGGCAGCCGGCAAGCCGACGCACGCGCGCTGATGACGGGCCGCATCACCGATGCGTATTCGAACATCACGACCGTGAAGCTCTTCTCGCACACGCGGCGGGAAGCCGACCACGCACGCCGCGCGATGGAGGCGTTCAAGGCGACCGGCGACGCGCAGATGCGGCTCGTCAGCGCGTTCGAGGTCGTCAACCATCTGCTGTCGACGCTGCTGCTGGTCGGCTCGGCCGGCCTCGCGTTGTATCTGTGGATGCATGGCGAAGCGAGCGCGGGCGTCGTCGCGGCCGTGATCGCGATGGCGCTGCGCCTGTCGAGTTATTCGCACTGGATCATGTGGGAGATGACCGAACTGTTCGAGAACGTCGGCACGATCCAGGACGGCATCAACACGCTGACGAAGGTGCGCAGCGTGGTCGACGCACCCGACGCGAAGGCGCTCGTCGTGCAACGCGGCGGTATCGTGTTCGACAACGTGCGCTTCGCGCACGAGGACAACGAGCGCGCGGTGTTCGACGGGCTGAACCTGACGATCCGGCCGGGCGAGCGGATCGGCCTGATCGGCCGCTCGGGCGCCGGCAAGTCGACGCTCGTGAACCTGCTGCTGCGCTTCTACGACGTGGACGGCGGCGCGATCCGGATCGACGGGCAGGACATCGCGCACGTGACGCAGGACAGCCTGCGCGCGGCGATCGGGATGGTCACTCAGGATACGTCACTGCTGCACCGGACGATGCGCGAGAACATCCTGTATGGTCGCCCCGACGCGACCGAGCGCGAGATGCACGACGCGGCCGTGCGCGCGGAAGCGTCCGACTTCATCGAGCGGCTGCGCGACCGGCACGGGCGCAGCGGCTATGACGTCGAGGTCGGCGAGCGCGGCGTGAAGCTGTCGGGCGGCCAGCGGCAGCGCGTCGCGATCGCGCGCGTGATGCTCAAGGACGCGCCGATCCTCGTGCTCGACGAAGCGACCAGCGCGCTCGACTCCGAAGTCGAGATCGCGATCCAGCGCAGCCTCGACGGCCTGATGAGCGGCAAGACGGTCATCGCGATTGCACACCGGCTGTCGACGATCGCGGCGATGGACCGGCTGATCGTGCTCGACGAGGGGCGCATCGTCGAGGAAGGCACGCACCAGCAACTGCTTCAGGCTGGCGGCATCTATGCGGCGCTGTGGGCGCACCAGAGCGGCGGGTTTCTCGGCGAAACGGCGGAGGCGGAAGGCGCGGAGCAGTAAGCCGCTCCACGATACGTGCAACGCGCGGCCTCGTTGCCGGGGCCACGCGCCGCACCCGACACTACAACCGCACGATCGTCGATTTCAGCTCGGTGTACTTGTCGAGCGCATGCAGCGACTTGTCGCGACCGTTGCCCGACTGCTTGTAGCCGCCGAACGGGAAGTTCATGTCGTCGCTGCCGTCGCCGTAGCAGTTGACCCACACGGTGCCCGCCCGCAGGCGCCGCGCAAGCCGGTGCGCAGTCGCGAGGTCGGCCGACCACACGGCCGCGGCCAGCCCGTACTCGGTGTCGTTGGCAATGCGAATGGCCTCGTCGACGTCGTCGAACACGATCACCGACAGCACGGGCCCGAAGATTTCCTCGCGCGCAATCTTCGCATCGGGCTTCACCTCGAAGACCGTCGGCTCGACGTAGAAGCCGCCCGTCTCCTCCTTCACACGTGTACCGCCCGTGACGAGCCTGCCTTCGCTGCGCCCCGCCTCGATATAGCCGAGCACGCGTTCGAGCTGGATGCCGTCGACGATCGCGCCCATCGTCACCGAGGGATCGAGCGGATGCCCGGGCGCGAAACGCCGCGATGCTTCGACCAGTTTCGCGACGAATACATCCTTGATGTCGCGATGCACGAGCAAACGCGAGCCGGCCGTACACACTTCGCCCATGTTGAAGAAGATCGCGTCGGCAGCGGCCTGCGCGGCGCGGTCGAGATCGGGGCAATCGGGAAGCACGATGTTCGGCGACTTGCCGCCCAGTTCGAGCCATACGCGCTTCAGGTTCGACTGCGCGGCGCACGCCATGATCTGCTGGCCCGTGCGCGTCGACCCGGTAAATGCGATGCAATCGACATCGCGATGCAGCGCGAGCGCCCTGCCCGGCTCCGCGCCGCCCGGCACGACGCTGAACACGCCGGGCGGCACGCCCGCGTCGCATGCGAGCTGCGCGACGCGGATCGCGGTCAACGGCGATTTCTCCGACGGCTTCAGCACCACGCTGTTGCCCGCCGCGAGCGCCGGCGCGAACTTCCACGCGGCCATCAGCAGCGGGAAATTCCACGGCACGACCGCCGCGACGACGCCGATCGGCTCGCGCGTGACGAGCCCGACGAGATGATGGTCCGCCGGCACGACCTCGCCGCCGACCTTGTCGATCGCTTCCGCATACCACTCGACGCAATGCGCGGCGGCCGGCACGTCGATCGCTGTGGTGTCGGCGATCGGCTTGCCGGTGTCGAGCGTCTCGAGCAGCGCGAGTTCGTCGAGATGCTCGCGCATCAGCGCGGTCCAGCGCTGCAAAACGGCTTTCCGGACGCGCGGGTTCATGCCGGCCCAGACCCGCGCGTCGAACGCGCGGCGCGCAGCCGCGACCGCTGCGTCGACATCGTCGCCGCCGCAATCGGCCACGTGCCCGAGCACGCGGCCATCGATCGGGCTCACGCAGGCGAAGGTCGCGCCGGCGTGCGCGTCACGCGCTTCGCCGTCGATGAACGCGCGCCCTTCGATCCGCAACACGGCCGCGCGGGCCTGCCAGTCTTCGTATGTCCGTTGATTCATTCGTACTCCCATGAAAAGTCGTGCATCACGAACCGGTGACCGGATCGATCGGCGTGAAGATCCCCGCGCGCGCCTCGATCGCCTCGCCCGCGGCAAGACACAGCGCCTCCTGGAAGCGTCCGGCGACGAGCTGCACGCCGGTCGGCACGCCGTCGCGAATGCCGGTCGGCACCGACAGCCCCGGCAGCCCGAGCAGCGCGGTCGCAAGCAGTGGCCCCTGCCGGCCGATGATCTCGCGCATCGCGTCGTCACCACGCTGGTCGGCGTCGATCTCGAACGGCTGCGCGCACGACACGGGCATCAGCAGCAGCGGATAGCGCGTAAAGAACTGCTGCCAGTCGCGCAGCAGCGCGGTGCGCCGCGCGAGGCCGTTCATGTAGGCGGCGAGATCCAGCGGCGCCGCGAGATTGCGCTGGCTCGCGAACGCGGTGCGGATCGCCGCGTCGCCGTGCTGCATGATCACGTCGCCGAGCCCGCTGCGCGCTTCGTTGGTCACGAGGTCGAGCCACAGTTCGCACGCTTCGGCGATCCGCGGCGGTTCCGCTTCCTCGACGATGCAGCCGGTGTCCTCGAGCCAGCGCGCGGCCTGCCGGATCGCGTCGACGACCACCGGATCGGACGGCACGCCCGGCAGCGCCGTGCACACGGCCACGCGCGCGGGGAACGCGGCCTCGCGCGCGACCGGCGCGACCGGCGCGACCGGCATCCACCATGCGTCGCTCGCGTCGCCGGCCGCCATCGCATCGAGCGCAAGACGCAGGTCGCCGACCGTGCGCGCGAGCGGCCCCTGCACGGATGCGAGCTGCACCGCGAGCGTGCGGTCCTTCGACTGCGTCGGGTTGTACGCAGGGACGCGCCCGGTGCTCGGCCGCAGCCCGGCGACACCGCACGCATACGCCGGGTACCGGATCGAACCGCCCAGGTCGTTGCCATGCGCGATCGCGCCGATGCCGGCGGCCACCGCCGCGGCTGCGCCGCCGCTGGAACCGCCCGGCGTCAGCGCCGGATTCCACGGATTCGACGTGCGGCCGTGCAATTCGTTGTCGGTAAACCAGCGATACGAAAACGCCGGCGCGTTGCTGCGCCCGATCACGATCGCACCGGCCTTGCGCAGGTTCGCGGTCACCGGGCTGTCCTCGTGTGCGACCAGGTCCGAAAACGCGCGCACGCCGTTGGTCGTCGCGCATCCGGCCGTGTCGACGTTGATCTTCACGGTCACCGGCACACCGTGCAGCGGGCCGAGCGGCGCGCCGCGCGCAATCGCTGCATCGGCATCGGATGCCGCCTGCAACGCGCTGTCGGCCATGACGTCGACGATCGCGTTGATGACGGGGTTCACCTGTTCAAGCCGCTGCAGGCAGCTGCGCGTGAGTTCCGTCGCCGACACGTCGCGCCGTGCGACATGCGCGGCCATCTCGGCCGCACTGAGACGCCACAATTCCTGAGTCATGGGTTGCTCCTCGTTGATCTCGATAGTTGTCGCAAGCCGGCCGCGCATTACGCGCGCGGCTGGTCGGCCTGCGGTGAATGCGACGCATAGACCTTGCGGCACGTTTCGACGACTTCCCACGTGCCGCGAAAACCCGGCGGGATCACGAACCGGTCGCCGGCGCGCAGCACGCGCTCGCGGCCGTCCGCATCGCGCACGATCGCGACGCCGCTCAGCATTTCGCAATACTCCGATTCGTCGTAGTCGATCGTCCAGCGGCCGGGCGTGCATTCCCAGATTCCGCAACTGAACTGTCCGCACGGGCTGATGTAGTGATGCGACAGCGTCTGCATCGGGTTGCCGTCGAGCAGCAGCCCGCTCGGCACGCGGCTCTGCGTGAGCTTCGCCGGCGCCCGCATCAGGTCGACGAGATTCGTGATGTTGGTCATGTTTGCCTCCAGGGCATGAGTAGTTCGAAATGTTGCGGTGCCGCGCGGCCGGACGAGGCGGCCCACGCGGGTCAGAGCAGGTCCATCGCGCGGTGCCACGCCATCGCGAGCGCCAGCATGGGCGTGCGAAGCAGTTGTCCGCCCGGGAAGTCGCGATGGCGAATCCGCCCGAACAGGTCGAAGCGCGCAGCCTGTGCGTCGATCGCTTCCGCGATCAGCCGCCCCGCGAGGCCGGTCACGTTGACGCCATGCCCGGAGAAGCCCTGCGCGAAATACACGGTCGGCTCGAGCCGGCCGAAATGCGGCGCGCGATTCATCGTCGCGTCGATCAGGCCTCCCCACGCATAATCGACCCGCACGTCGGCAAGCTGCGGAAACGTCTTCAGCATGTCGCGCCGCATCGCGGCCGCGAGGTCGCGCGGCGTGTTTGTCGAGCTGCTGGCCTTGCCGCCCCACAGCAGCCGGCGGTCGCGCGTCAGCCGGAAATAGTCGAGCGCCGAATTGCAGTCGCAGATCGCCGCGTCGGCCGGCATCGTCTCGGCCGCGCGCGTGTCGCCGAGCGGCTCCGTCGCGATCACGTAAGTCGCCACCGGAATGATCTTGCGCGCGAGCGCCGGCGCTAGCTGCCCGAGGTATGCATTGCCCGCCAGCACGACGTAGCGGGCGTCCACGTTCCCGTGCGCGCACCTGACGCGGTGGTACGGCGCGGCACGCTCGAGCGCGAGCGCGGGCGTGTCCTCGTGGATCGTCACGCCGGCCTCGCGTGCCGCCCGCGCGAGGCCGAGGGTGTAGTTCAGCGGGTGCAGGTGGCCGCTGCCGTCGTGACGCAGGCCGCCGACGTAACGGTCCGAGGCGACGAAGTGCTGCATGTCGGCACGCTCGACGATTTCGTAGCCGCGATAGTCGAAGCGGCTTGCCGCGGTATCGCGCCATTTGCGCAGCGCATCGAGATGGCGCGGCTTGTTCGCGGCAATCAGGTAACCAAACGTCAGGTCGCAATCGATGCCGTGCCGCTCGACCCGCTGCCTGACGATATCGACCGACTCCAGCCCCATCGCCCACACGCGCCGCACGTCGTCGTCCGGCAGGTACGCCGAGAACGTATCGATGTCGCACGCGTACCCGGCAATCAACTGGCCGCCGTTGCGCCCGCTCGCGCCCCAGCCGATCTTCGACGCCTCGACGAGCACGACCGAATGGCCGCGTTCGGCGAGATCGAGCGCCGCGGACAGGCCGGTGAGCCCGCCACCGATCACGCAGACGTCGGCGGTCACGCCCCCGTCGAGCTGCGGATGGTGCACACGGCTGTTGACCGTCGCTGCATAGTACGACTGAACATGTTGCTGGTTTTTGAACTTGAGCATGAGTGAGACTCGCGAATGGCGTCGCGTCAGAATGCGTAGATGAGTTGGGTCGCGAGCAGGTCGTTCGACTTCGCATACGACCCGTCGTGACGCAGGAAGACCTTGTTGCTCGCCCAGTCGTGCCGGTATTCGACCTTCACCGTCACCTGCTGGGTCGGGTAGAACAGCAGGTCGAACGCGGCGGCCTGCCGCGTCGCGCCCTTGCACTCGAAGCCGACGCCGCCGTTCGTCTTCGACAGCGCAAGGCAGTCCGCGTCGATGCCGAAGCCGTTGTTCGGATCCATCCCGTTGCCGTTCAGGCCGATCGACGAACCGCCGCCGCCGTTCTTCCGGTTCACGAGCAGGTCATAGCGCAGCGTCGCGCCCATCCGGCCGATCACCGGCGCGTTGAACTTGCGGTGCGCGAGCAGCGACAGCCCGAACCACTGCGCAAGCCCGCCGTTGAACGCACCGTGCTGCTGCTGGCCATAGTCGATCTCAGCGTTGTACTGCGCGTCGGCGAGCGTGTAGGTTGCGTCGGCTTCGCCGAAGAAGAACGCGCCGTACGCGCTCGGCGCGTTGCCGCCGACGCCGTAACGCACGTTGCCGGTCGCCGGATCGATCGCGCTCGGCAGCGTCTGGCGGCCGATGTTGATCGAGCCGCCGATATCGAGCGCGCTGCCGTGCATGTAGTCGACGCGCGCGGTGAAGGTCGGCACCTTGTTGCTCGTCGTAATCGGGTCGCCGAGCGCGTTGACGCCCGTCTGCGTAACCGCGCCCGCGCTGCGGAACTGCTCGTTGCCGACGAAGAACTTCCACGCCCAGTGGCCGTCCGCGCTCTGGTAGTTGATGCCCGCGCCGATCGACGAACCGGGGTCGGAGAAATCGTACAGCAGATTGTGCGTGAGCGTGAGCATCTGGTTCGACTGCTGGTACTCGTAGCCGCCGAAGCCGAGCACGAGGCCGCCGACGAACGCCGTCGTGCCCGACAGCGGCACCGTGACGACCGCCGTGTTCACGATGTCGAGCCCGCCCGCGCCGCTGCCAGTCATCATCGCCAGGCCCGCGCCGCGGTTCGGCATCAATGTGATTTCCGCGGACGGCGCGGTCGGGCCAACGCCAAATGTCTTCTTGATGTCGAGGAATACGTCGCCGAACGTGCTGTTGTAGTACGTATATGCGTTCTCATGGTTCGCGAACTGGAACGACGACGTGCCGGCGCCGCGGTTGTACACGTAGGTCGGGTCGAGGTAGCCGGTCACCGACAGCCCTGCAATCGGGCCCGTGCGCGCCGCGTCGGTCAGCGAGTCGACCTTCAGTTGCTGGTTCGCGACCTGCTGGCGGATTTCCGTCACGTCGTCGTTGGTCAGCAGGGCCTGCGCCTGCCCGTAGCCGGGCGCCGACGCGTCGGCGGCGGCCGCGCCGGTCGCTACTGGCGCTGCGTTGGATGCAGCCGGCACGCCCCCCGGTTTCGCGGCGAGTTGCGATTGCATCGCGCTCATCTGCCGCTGCAGCACGGCGAGTTGCTGCTGCAGCGCCCTGATCTGGTCGGCGCTCGAGTTCGCAAGGGCGAGCCCCGGCAGCGCACCGGCGATCAGCGCGCACAGATGCTTCTTCTTCATGGAAAGTCTCCTGGTCGTTCTTCACTTCACGGGATGCGGTGCGGGGGCGTGCCGGGGGTGCGCGGCCGACGGGCGCGCAGGCGCCGAAGCGGCCGGTGACGCAGGCGCATCCGGCGTGGACGCCGCATGCCACCTACGCGCATCGCGCGCCTGCCGCCGCTCGCGGGCCAGCATCGTGCGGTTCACGACGACGACGCCGATCGTCACGACCGAGATGAACACCGTTGCGAGCGCATTCATTTCCGGATTCAGACCGAGCCGCACGCGCGAGAACACGACGAGCGGCAGCGTCGTCGAACCGGGGCCCGACAGGAACGCGGACAGGATCACGTCGTCGATCGACACCGTGAACGCGAGCAGCCAGCCTGACACCAGCGCCTGCGCGATCAGCGGCAGCGTAATCACGAAGAACACTTTCCACGGCCTCGCGCCGAGGTCGAGCGCGGCTTCCTCGATCGAGCGGTCGAGCGCCTTCACACGCGACTGCACGATCACCGCGACGAACGACAGGCACAGCATCACGTGGCCGATCCAGATCGTCAGCCAGCCGCGCCCGGCCGGCCAGCCGAAGGTCTGCTGCATCGCGACGAACAGCAGCAGCAACGAGATGCCCTGGATCACTTCGGGAATCACCAGCGGCGCGTTGATCATCGCCGCGTAGAGCGTGAAGCCGCGAAAGCGCCCCATGCGGGCCAGCACGAAGCCGGCCCACGTGCCGATCGCGACCGACGCAGTGGCCGTCAGCAACGCGATCTTCAGCGACAGCCACGCGGCCGCGAGCAGTTCGCCGTCGTGTAGCAGCGCGCCGTACCACTTCAGCGAGAAGCCCGACCACACCGTCACCAACTTCGACTCGTTGAACGAATAGACGACGAGACTGACGATCGGCACGTACAGGAACAGGAAGCCCACGCCCAGCACGCACGCGGACAGGATGCGATTCGCGCGCGTCATTTCTGCGCCTCCGCTTCGGTCTGGCTGTAATGGAGCAGCGCCATCGGCACGAGCAGCAGCAGCACCATCGTCACCGTCACGGCGGACGCCATCGGCCAGTCCATGTTGTTGAAGAACTCGTCCCACATCACGCGGCCGAGCATCAGCGTGTTCGCGCCGCCGAGCAGTTCGGGAATCACGTACTCACCCACTGCCGGGATGAACACGAGCAGGCTGCCCGCGACGATGCCGTTCTTCGACAGCGGCAACGTGATGCGCCAGAACGCGGACCACGGCGTCGCGCCGAGATCGTTGGCGGCCTCCAGCAGCGTGAGGTCCATCTTCACGAGGTGCGCGTACAGCGGCATCACCATGAACGGGAGATACGAATAGACCATGCCGATGTAGACGCCCGCGTCGGTGTGATATAGGCGCAGCGGCGTCGCGATCACGCCGAGTCCCGCCAGCGTGCGATTCAGCAGCCCGTCGTCCTTCATGATCCCGACCCACGCATACACGCGGATCAGGAACGACGTCCAGAACGGCAGCATCACGGCCATCATCAGCAGGTTGCGGCGGGCCGGCGCCGAGCGCGCGATGCAATACGCGATCGGATAGCCGGCCAGCAGGCACATCAGCGTCGACGCGGCGGCCATCTTCAGCGAGCTGACGTAGGTTTTCAGGTACAGGTCGTCCTGCAGCAGCAGCGCGTAATGCTTCAGCGACAGCGCGACCTGCACCGTGCCGGCCTCCAGCCGCGCGAGCGCGGTGTACGGCGGAATGCCGAGCATCTGGTCGGCGAAGCTGATCTTCAGCACCAGCACGAACGGCAGCGCGAAGAAGACCACGAGCCACACGAACGGCACGCCGATCGCGATGCCGCGGCCCGACGGCAGGAAGCGCGACAGCGCGGCGAAGCGGCTGC
>NZ_QTQA01000036.1:0-56716 GCF_003853825.1 Burkholderia sp. Bp9012
CCTGACGCCGGATATATGTACGCAATCGACTTCCGTGTCCGTCAACTTCCGTTTGCTATTGGGAGCAGTCCATATATATAGAACGTCGCGTCCGATATGCCGTGCTTGCGGCACAGGTCTGCGACCTTCATGCCTGCATCGGCTTCCTTCAGCACCCCGTCTAAGGACGAATGGTAGATTCGTCTTGCCACTGCGACTGCCGGCCGCGTCGGCGATCGTCTCATCCCTTGGAAGGATGGTCGTGGGTGGCAGTATTGGATACGTTTCCGATTTCCCTGAACTTTTAGAGAATTGGAGACGAGTTATGGTATCCGCACACGTACAGAACGAACCTATTCTCACCTACGCTCCCGGCTCGTCCGAGCGCGCTGCCCTCGAAAGCGAACTCCTGCGCCAGGCTGCAGAGGTGGTAAACATCCCGGTCGTCGTCAATGGTACGAAAATTGGAGGTGGAGAACGACTACCGGTCAGGTGCCCGCACGACCATCATCATGTGCTAGCAAACGTGCAACAGGCATCGGCGGAAAACGTACAGACAGCCATCCAATCGCATCGTGAAAACCAACTGGAATGGTCCCGCTGGTCGCTCGAGGAGCGTGCGGCTGTGTTCCTCCGGGCGGCCGATCTGCTCTCAGGCCCGTGGCGTCACAAACTGAATGCCGCGACAATGCTTGGTCAGAGCAAGACTGTGCACCAGGCTGAAATTGACTCGGCGTGTGAACTGATCGACTTCTTGCGGTGGAACGTGCAGTTCGCGCGAGAGCTGCAGGAAGTCCAACCCATCTCCGCGGCAGGCGCGCGAAATGCGCTTGAGTATCGCCCTCTCGAAGGCTTTGTTTACGCGGTCGCACCATTCAACTTCACGGCCATCGGAGGCAACCTGGCCTGTGCCCCCGCGCTGATGGGCAATACCGTGCTTTGGAAGCCGGCAGCCACTGCCGCTCTTAGCAACTACTTTGTTCTGCAACTCCTCGAGGCGGCCGGCCTCCCACCTGGGGTTATTAACTTTGTCCCCGGGGACGCGAAAACGGTGTCGTCTGTTGTACTCGGCTCCGCCTCATTTGCCGGCATCCATTTTACGGGTTCGACTGCCGTATTCGATAGTCTTTGGCGATCTGTCTCGGAGCAGCTTCCCAACTACCGAAGCTATCCGCGGCTGGTCGGCGAGACGGGGGGGAAGGACTTTGTTCTCGCGCATGCGTCGGCGGATGCGGATGCACTGAGCACCGCATTGCTGCGGGGTGCATTCGAATACCAGGGGCAAAAGTGCAGCGCGGCGTCGCGTGCGTATATCCCTGTATCGCTTTGGCCCCGGGTTAAATCACGTCTGCTCGACGACCTTTCCTCCTTGAAAATGGGGGATATCCGCGATTTCTCGAACTTTATGGGCGCTGTTATCGATCAACGTGCCTACGACCGAATTAATGGTTATATCGATATCGCCCGGCGTTCCGGAGAGGCGACAATCATCTCCGGTGGCCAATGTGACGCGAGAAAGGGCTACTTTGTGTCGCCTACGGTCATCGAGGTTAATGATCCTCGATTCCCGACGATGCAGGAGGAGATCTTCGGGCCGGTCCTATCTGTCTATGTGTATCGCGATGAAGAATGGCCTGAGATCCTCAAGCTCGTCGACGAAACCGGGCCATACGGACTCACCGGCTCCATCTTCTCGACTGACAGGGCAGCAATCAACGAAGCAAGCGCGGCTCTCAGATTTGCTGCCGGCAACTTCTACGTGAATGACAAACCGACGGGCGCGGTCGTTGGACAGCAGCCTTTTGGTGGCGCGCGCCGGAGTGGTACCAACGACAAGGCCGGTTCGATGCTCAACCTTTTGCGTTGGGTGTCTCCTCGCACAGTCAAAGAGACTTACGTGCCTGCAACGGACTATCGGTACCCCCACATGAAGGGCTAGCGGTATCGCGTACCTCGAGATCTTATCGGTCGAGCGCATGTGAAGCTCTGCGCTCCGGCACTATGCGACGGAAGTCCGAGCTAGGGCTAACGTCAGATCAATCGTTGGACATAACTTAGGGGCTAGAGAGAGTATCCGATAGCCTTGCGCGATTCTATCGCTATGGCATTGACTCCTCCTCTGGGGGGATGGAACAAAGAGTTATGTCCGGTGAAGATTGGTCGAACACGGTGCAATTGTTTCGACGAAAAGGCATCAGTCCGATTCACAAACTAACAGGAAGGGTTTATGAAATACGTGCGTATGATCCTCGAAGAGGAATCGCCGGAAGAACTGGGTTATGAGAAGATCAAGTACAACTTGTCAGAAAGTTCGATCTCGGACCGAAAGTTCCGGGATTTTAATGTTGAAAATCTCGATGACCTCGTTCTGCTGTATGGCGAACATCGAGGTGACAAGCAACTGCGAGAGCTTATCGCGAAACAAAGTGGCGCTCAGTCTGTCACATCGGATGACGTTTTGATTTGCAACGGGGCAGCGGGCGCTCTGTTCATCATCGCTACATCCTTGCTTGACAAGGGTTCACATCTGGTAGTCGTGCGCCCGAATTATGCGACGAACATCGAGACGCCGCGCGCGATTGGTTGCGAAACGACGTACATCGATCTGGAGTTTGAAGAAGGGTTCAAGGTAGACCTCGAAGCGATCGAACGCGCGGTGCGGCCGAACACGGCATATATCAGTGTGACCTGCCCGCACAATCCGACAGGCACTATGATGACGTGGGACGAAATCGTCGGTCTCAAAGCGATCGCCGACAAGCACGACTGCCTCGTGCTTGTCGATGAAACGTATCGCGATCTGACCTACGGTACCCCGTACCCTACTGCGGCAACTATCAGCGATCGTTTCATCTCGGTTTCGTCCCTGTCAAAGGCGTATGGTACCCCCGGCATTCGTCTCGGCTGGCTAACGACGCGCAGCCCGGCGCTTTACCGGTTGTTTCTCGCAGCCAAAGAACAAATCGGCATTTGCGGGTCGGTCGTTGACGAAGCGATCGGGCTTGCAGTTCTCAAAGAGCGCGACAGTTGGCTGGCCGAGAGCAACAAGAGGAATCTTCGTCATTTAGGAATCACTCGCGACTGGATCAACTCGGATCCGAACGTCGAATGGGTGGAGCCCCAGGGCGGAGTCGTTTGCTTTCCGCGTTTGAAAGTGCCGTCGACGTTTAATGCGGACGAGTTCTATCGATCGCTGCTGCAGAACCACCATACGTACGTCGGTGCTGGAAACTGGTTCGAAATGTCGAAGCTGCACATGCGCATCGGCTTTGCATGGCCGACGGAAGATGAACTCCGAAAGGGGCTGGCAGGCATTTCCGCGGCCGTAAGAGAGCAACTGTGACGCGAAGCCGCACTCCAGCGCGTGGGGGAGTGGCGCGCAACTTATAGTGGCCGCTCCCTGCAGCTCCGACCTCGGGAATGGAAGTAATCACTCAGAGACGCCGAAGCCATGTGCTGTTTAGTGGCTTCGGCATCTCATTTCAATTCGCCACAAACAGGTCGTGGATCCGCGCGTATGGCGGAAAAAAGCAGCGTCGCATGGCCGATAAGTCGGGTTATCAAGAGGTGAGGGTATGGACAGTGTAATTGTACGAGCAGCCGTCCGTTCGGATTTTGAACAATGGCTGCCGCTTTGGAACTCGTATCTTCGATTTTACCAAGCGGACATACCTATGCGGGTCACTGAGGCGACATGGGCTCGGATTACGACGCTGGGTGGAGATCATCTGTGCGCAATTAGCGAAGACAGAGCAGGGCGGATGACAGGATTTGTCATCTATCTCTTTCATCGCTCAAGCTGGGCCGAGACATGGAATTGTCTCGTCGAGGATTTATTCGTATCGGAAGAAAATAGGGGGCATGGAATCGCCCGTCTGCTTCTCGATATGGTTTTTCAGGAAGCGGAGCTGCGAAACTGTTACCGTACATACTGGCAGACCGACGAGACGAATGAGCGGGCGCAAAACCTGTATAACACGTTGGCGACTCGCGCTTCGGTAGTTCAATATCGACGATAGAGATCGGTAAAATATCCGAAAGTCAGTGTTGTAAATTGTAATGTGTGGATGAATATTAATTTAACGTCCATGTTGAGGAAAAATAGGAGACAAGCGATGAAAAAATCAGTATCGATGCTGGCACTTATTGCCTGCGTTTTAACGACGGCTTCCCATGCACAGGGGAGCAATGTGATCCGTATGGGTGTCGAGGGGGCATTTCCTCCATTTAACGAAATGGGTACGGATGGAAAGCCGCGTGGTTTTGACGTCGATATCGGAAATGCGCTCTGTGCGCAGCTCAAGGCGAAATGCGAATGGATCGTCCAGAATTGGGATGGCATGATTCCGGCTCTCACGAGTAACAAGTTCGATGCGATCATGTCGTCGATGACAGATACAGCGGAACGTCGCCAGAAGATATCGTTTACCGAGAAGTACTATAGCGTGGCGTCTCGCATGGTCGCGCGTTCCGGTTCCTCATTTGATCCTACCCGACCGGAAACCCTGAAAGGGAAAAAGGTCGGGATGCAGCGTTCTAGTCCTCACGAATCGTTTGCGAAGGCGGTCTTGGCTCCTGCAGGTGCAAAGATTGTTACGTATCCGTCTGATGAGGACGGCTTGAATGATCTCGCCGCCGGGCGCCTCGACGCCGTCCTGGCGGACAGCACGATGCTCGCAACCGGGTTCCTCAACCAACCGCAAGGCAGCGGCTTCGCCTTTACCGGAAAGCCCGTCACAAACTCACAATACTTCGGCTCTGGTATCGCGATCGGCGTGCGCAAGGATGATTCCCAGCTTCGAGATCGTTTGAACAGCGCAATCAATGCGATCCGTGCGAGCGGCGAATATGATCGTATCGCGAAGCGTTACTTCAATTTCGACATCTATTCGGGAATCTGATCCGCAGCGTTTTTGGCTTCGGTACGAAAGTTGAAGGGGGCGGAGAGTTGGCCATTGCGCGGAGACTCCTCTCCCCCGCTGTTTGTGGAGATGCTTCATGCTATACGGATATGCCCACGCGATCGGAGTTGGCGCTATGACAACGATCAACGTTGCATTGGCTTCGTTGGTTGTAGCTGTTGTTCTAGGATTCGTCGCAGCTATGTGTAAGTCTGCACCGAATCGCGTGCTGAATGCGGCCGCGTCGCTGTACACTTCGCTCTCACGAAGCGCCCCTGACTTTGTATGGTTGTTGTTCCTCTATTACGGCGGTCAAGCCGCGCTTAACTATGCAGTGAGCAAGATATCCCCAGGGCGATCGATCGATATCGACTCCTATACGGCAAGCGTGATCATCCTCGGGGTGGTCTACGGGGGATATGTCGCAGAGACTTTTCGTGGCGCAATACTCACAGTTCCAACTGGCCAGCTTGAGGCTGGTTACGCATTTGGATTACGCAAGCGGACGGTGCTGTTTCGCATCCTTTACCCCCAAATGATGCGATTCGCGATCCCTGGTCTAAGTAACAACTGGCTCGCTCTCGTGAAGGCCTCCGCTATTACCTCCATGGTAAGCCTGAACGAACTGGTATTCCTGTCTACAGCAGCTGGTCGTGCGACGCATCATATTCTAATGTTTTTCTGCATCGCTGGTGCGATTTATCTCGCTCTTACGACTGTCTCGCTCTGGGTTCTGAGGCGACTCGAAATGAAATTTTCGATCGGTGTTCGAGAGGTGATGCTGTGAATTTCAACATTGTTATCGATAATCTCAGGCTATTCTTATGGACCGACGGCGATGTCGCGACGGGGTTATGGTTGACCGTGCAGCTTCTCCTAATCTCGCTTGCGTTTGCGCTTGTATTGGCATTGCCGCTTGCTGTAATGCGCATCTCGAGATCGCGTTGGCTATCAACCCCGGTTTGGCTTTTCACGTATGTGTTCCGCGGAAGCCCACTCCTCGTTCAGATGTACGTCATCTATTATGGTCTCGCCGAAGTCGAATTCGTGCGTCATAGTTGGCTTTGGACATATTTGCAGGAAGCATACGTCTGCGCGTGGGTTGCATTTGGATTGAATACTGCTGCTTACAGCTGTGAAATATTCGCGGGCGCGCTAAAGGCAACTCCATCCGGCGAGGTGGAGGCAGCTGTGGCGATTGGGATGAGCAAGTGGGGGAGGCTTCGATACGTGATCTATCCGAGCGCGCTGCGTCGTGCGATGCAGGCGTACTGCAATGAGGTCGTATTTACGTTACACGGGACAGCTTTGGCATCAGGTATTACGCTGCTTGACATGGGCGGTGTCGCACGAGCGATTAGCATGCAGTATGCGGCACCTTTTGAGCCGTACCTGTTTGCGTTGTTGCTGTATAGCTTGTGCACATTCGTAATTCTGAGAATTTTCCGTGCTCTGGAAAGGCGATATATGGCCCACGTCCGGCCGCGCGGTTCGGAGCGCACTGCGATGGCATCGACAAGTTCGTCGGCCGCCAAATTCCAGGACGCGTGACAGTATTAATCGGAACAAGAGTAACGATCATGAATGCACTTTCGGTTGAAAACGTACATAAGCGATACGGCGCGCACGAGGTCCTAAAAGGTGTCTCGCTTGATGCTAAGAAGGGCGATGTGATTAGCATCATCGGCTCCAGCGGATCAGGTAAAAGCACTTTCTTACGTTGCATTAACATGCTCGAGCGGCCAAACGCTGGCGTGATTCGACTGAACGGCGAACTACTGCAAACCAAGGAAACTCCAGACGGAATCATTCCTGTCAGTTATAGCCAACTTGAGAGAATGCGAACGCGACTCGCTATGGTGTTTCAGCACTTCAATCTCTGGTCGCATTTGACAGTGATGGAGAATTTGATGCTGGCGCCGATCAGAGTGCAGAAGCGTTCCCGAAAGGACGCGCAGGAGCGTGCACTCGATGTGCTCCGAAAGGTGAAGCTAGACCCGGACAAGGTCGCACATATGTACCCTTCGCACATGTCTGGTGGTCAGCAACAGCGTGTCGCGATTGCTAGAGCGCTCGCTGTCGATCCTGAGGTTCTGCTGTTCGATGAGCCGACATCAGCACTCGACCCAGAACTGGTTGGCGAAGTGCTTTCAGTCATGAAGGAACTCGCTAAGGACGGGCGAACGATGGTCGTTGTCACGCACGAGATGGCGTTTGCGAAGGAAGTCTCGAGCGAGGTGATGTTTCTCCATCAGGGAATTGTGGAAGAGCGTGGCGCACCAGCCGATATATTCGGGCATCCAAAAAGTGAACGATTGGCGAAGTTTCTCGCTGGGGCGTTGAAGTAAGCGGGCTTCAACCGCTTGAATTTATGATGTCGTTAGTGTTGAGGTTATCAACATGGTTGTGAAACGTTTCTATCCGGGGCCCAGGATGTCAGCGGCCAGTGTCCACGCGGGGGTGGTTCGTCTCGCGGGACAAGTCACACAAGAGCCGAATCAGGATGCAACAAAGCAGACCGCGAGAATCTTGGAAACAATTGATTCTCTTCTCGAAGAGGCGGGTAGCAACAAGCACCAGATCCTTTTCGCTCAAATCTTCCTTGCTGACATGGCGGATTTCTCGGCGATGAACGTAGCCTGGGACGCGTGGGTTAGTCGGAGCGATCCTCCTCCGCGTGCCACGGTCGAGGGTAAACTGGCTGTTGCCGGTTGTACAGTTGAGATCGTCGTTACCGCGGCTGTCTTGGACTAACGCTGGCTGTATTCGCTGGCGTCGTTTATCGACGAAGGTGTTCGTTGACGAATGTACACGGTCGCTAGAGCGGCGCCGCGATTCACGCACCACTGCAACTCGAGGGCGGTTTATGTCGATCAACCTTCTCGGAGCCGGGCCCGAATTTACACGAATCGGCGAGGCAATCGATTTCATTGGTACTGACAGGTCATACGATGCGGCCTTTCAGCTGGTGAAAATGAATTTAGCGTTCGAGATGGTTTCGATCGTCGCCTATCGGGGCAAGACTCGACCAGTGCTCCTGTTCGATACCTTCGGCGATACCCCATATCGTGAAGGGTTGACCAACTATGTCGAGTACTCGTATGTACTGAGCCCATGCTATCAAGCATACCTTGATGGTATATCGCCGGGTGTCTACAGAATGAAGGATCTGGTGTCTGAGGAATACCCAATCTCGCAAACATTCAAGAGCGTTCCTGCGGCATGGTCTGAGAAAGAGGAAATGCGTTACATCACCCGTGGTTGGCCTGAGCAAAGAGAGGAGCTGTTGCTTCTCGTTGAGCTTTCGGAAGGAGACATGGCCGAGATGAGCTTTCTCCGACCCAACTCATCGTCCGGCTTCGAGGCGTGGGAGGTTTCTAATCTCGAGAAGGTGGCGCCGTTTCTCTCAGCAATCACGCGTGCAAATTGGGCGCGCTTCGCCCGGGAGGCGAAACCGGCTGACGATAGTACGGTTAACGTTGCATTTGAATCATTCGGTAAGGATCTCTTGTCCTTGCGTGAGGCGGAAGTGGTTCGTCTGATTCTTCAGGGTCACTCTTCAGTATCGATTAGCTTGAGGTTGAATATTGCGATAACGACTGTCAAGAGCCATCGCAAGAATGCATATGCAAAGCTTCATATAGCGACGCAGTCTGAATTGATGGCGTTATATGTACGATGGTTGGAAGATTCATCGAGGGTATAATTTGGGGCGCATATCCTACTGTTAGGTGGCTTGTCTTCAGAGTGTGACTCGCGCTTGTTAAAATTGACGAATGAAACTTTGCTTTGCGGATGTTTTTCGCGCGGTCGTCATGTCTTGTGAGGCGCCGAAGTGTTGCCCTTGCACTCATAAACGAAAGGTGAGGATTCTGGAATGCCGATTATTAGAGTAGAGCTCACAGCCGGACGCACACTGGATCAGAAAGCGTTATTTGTGAAAGAGGTAACGAGACTCGCGGCGCAGATTTTGAAGTGTCCAATCGATACCGTTGATCTCCTGTTCGTTGATGTCGAGAGGCAAAACTGGGCACACGGAGGAGAGTTCTATAGTTCGTCACAATTTCACTTCGATGGGACCCAAGGAATTTGTCCCTGAAAAATGAACAAGAAATCGATCGACAGTCGAGAATCTAAGATGGTCAAAAAAAATCCGGAGTCGAGGGAGGCGCAGGTGCAGGAACTGCGCGAACGTGGATTCGTTGTAGCAAAGGGCTTTGTTGATGAAACGTGTTTGCATTCCCTGCTCATAGCGTCACAGCGGGAACTAGTCGCTGCACGGTATCCGCTCGAGTTCGAAGCAGATTTGCGTTACCCTGGTGCTCCAGAGTCTAAGAGCGCGCCCGGAGGGGGCACCGTGCGTCGCTTGCTGGACGCGTATAGTCGCGATCTACTATACGCCAGATTGGCAACATCGTCCGATATTCGCAACTGGATGGAGATGTATTTTGGCGAGACGCCTTACCTCTCGCTCGCGCATCACAATTGCATCATGACAAAGCATCCTGCGTTTGGAAGCAAGACGGGCTGGCATCGCGACTCGCGATACTGGTCGTTTGAGCGCGATGACCTTGTCTCCGTATGGGTTGCGTTGGGCCAGGAGTCTGCGGAGAACGGAGGGCTTTGGTTTGTGCCGGAGTCGCACAGACTGATGTTGGCATCAAACCAGCTCGACGATGCGAGATTTTTTCGTGCCGATCTACCGGAGAACGACCAGGAGCTTCGACGGGCAGTAGCCCCGGAGCTTGAGCCAGGAGATGTGGTTTTCTTCCACTGCAATACGTTGCACTCTGCCGGCAGAAACCACTCCAAGCAAGTGAAGCTATCCCTGGTTTATACGTATCGAGGCCAAAGTAACGTTGCGATGTTGGGAACGCGATCGTGTTCAAAACCCGAGGTGGCGCTAAATTGAAATGTGTAGATGCAAGATTCGCGAGCGTGTCGATATGACGCTCCTTCCGTGGATAAGTTTCCCGATTGTTCGGGATGGTGCGATTGTTGCTTGTTGGATTTGATTTAGAGACGGTTTCAAAAAGACGCGTAGCTACTGTTAACTTTTCTCTTGACCTGTTAACCTGAGCCGTCGTGACAACCGGATCAGGGAGATGGGCAAGCCGATCATAGACAACGAGTTTTGGAAACTAATCGAGCCACTTCTACCACCTGTCAAGCCCCGTCGGTTCAAGTACCCGGGTCGCAAGCCCGTGCCGAATCGCGCAGCGCTGACGGGCATTCTGTTTGTGCTGAAGACCGGCATTCGCTGGCGCGATCTTCCTGCGGAAATGGGATGTGGCTCGGGCGTGAGTGACCTGAGACGTTTCTTGTAGCCATCCGGCAAGTGAGTTCTCTTTTATCCTAGAGGCAAGGAGAACTCGATGAAGAAGCGATTTACCGACGAGCAGATCATTCGCATTTTGCGCGAGGCCGAGAGCCGGGATGAACCGGTGAAGAATCTATGCAAGCGCCACAACATCTCGGAACAGACGTACTATCGCTGGCGCAACAAGTTCGGCGGAATGGACGTGGCCGACGCACGTCGGCTCAAGGAATTGGAGTCGGAGAACGATCGGCTTAAGCGCCAGATCGCCGAGCAGATGCTGATCGACGGCCTGAAGGAATTCAGTCGAAAAAAATGTCCACCCCGACGGGCCGGCGCGAGGCGGTGGAAGTCCTGACTCGGCGGGGGCTATCGCGACGCAAGGCATGTTGCTACCTGGGACTGAGTCGCCGGGTGGCGACCTATACGCTCAAGCAACCGGAGAAAGACCGGCGTCTGGGCGAGCAACTGATTGCGGCTGCGCAGGAGGTGCCGCGCTTCGGCTACCGACGGATGTCGGCTTGGCTGGCGCTGGGCGAATCGCGTGTGCGACGAATGTAGCGAGCCTTGCAGCTCAACATTCCGCGGCGGCGCCCTCGCCGACGTCGTTGCGGCAACGACATACGCCTGCCTGGTGCCACCCAGCCCAATTCGGTCTGGAGCTACGACTTTGTGCACGACCAGTTGGTGGATGGGCGAGCGCTGAAGATGCTTTGCGTGATCGATGACTACACCCGCGAGTGCCTGGCGATCGAGATCGGCGCCAGCCTGCGTTCGCAGGATGTGATCCTAACGCTGTCGCGACTGATGCGCCTGTACGGCAAGCCGGCGTTTGTGCGGTCGGATAACGGCGCCGAATTTACCGCCGCCAAGGTCATGCGCTGGCTGAGAGATGCTGCAATCGGCCCGGCCTTCATCGCGCCCGGCAGCCCGTGGCAAAACGGATTCGTCGAGAGCTTCAACGGCAAGCTGCGCGACGAATTGCTGAATCGCGAATGGTTCCGCAGCCGGGCCGAGGCCAAGGTACTCATCGAACGCTGGCGACAGTTTTACAACGAGCGTCGGCCCCATAGCGCTCATCGTTATCAACCTCCTGCCACGGTCCGTCGAGCCTGGCTGGATTCCGATAATATCGAAGCGAGACTCACTGCCTGATTGGTCACAACATTCCGCCTCAGGTCACTGCGGTCAAGCGCGTTTTAGCGTTGACCTCAGAAACTGTCCCGCTACGAAGATGTCGCGCTCCACTGCTCGCCGCGCCGCTGCGGCATCCCGCCTGTCCAGCGCATCCATCAGGTCTTCGTGTGCGTCGTTCAACACGGCGGACGCTTCCGACGTGTCGAAGAGGCGATTCGAGATTGGGCCGGCCTTCAGCCACAGCGTATCGATCAGCTCGAACAGCAAGGGCGAGCCGGCCGCCTTGTAGAGCAGGACATGGAAGTCTTCGTTGGCGGCCAGGTAATCGGTGGCTTGGTCGGCTCTCAAAGAAGCGGCGGGCTGCTTCAGCGTGTGTTTACCTCCCTCGGGCGTTCTGCTGCGAGGCGGGTGATCCGTGAGGTTTTTCAACGCTTGCGCCATGCGCTGGCAAAGCTTGCGCAGTGTGGCGAGTTCGGCTGGCTCCAGCCTCAGGCAGCCACGCTCGGTGGCCTCGCCTTCGAGCAGCATGCGCATTTGCAGCAGATCGTCGAACTCGGGCAGCGTAAGCTTGGGGACGATCATCCCGGCGTTGGGCACGTTCACCAGCGCACCTTCGGCAGCCAGACGCTGCAGCGCGGCGCGCACCGGCATCTGACCCACCCCCATCTCGGCTGCCACGTTGCGGATCTTCAGGCGTTCGCCGGGAAGGAAGCGGCCTACAGTGACCCATTGCCGCAATGTGGCGTAGGTCGTGTCTTGCTGAGTGGTGGTGGGCTCGATGTCGTTACTCATGAATCGCTAGTGGCGGTGAGCGAAGTCAGCACAGCGTCGAATGCGGTGAGCAGGCGCTGCACGTGCGTCGGGGTCGTGTCGGGACAAACGAGCATCATATTGTGAAAGGGTGTGATCAGCACGCCGCGGTTAAGCAAGGCCAGATGCAGGGCGTGCTCCAGCTCGGCATCCATGACCGCCTCGGCCTGGCTGCCGTTGCGCGGCGGCTGCGGACAGAACTGGAACTCTACCCGGGCGCCGACCTGGGTGACGCACCACGGCAAGCCCTGACGGGCGAGGATGGTGCTCAGCCCGGCTGCCAGTTGCTCGGCCAGGGCATGCATGGGGGCGAAGACCTGGGGCGTCATCAAGTGGGTGAGGGTGGCGCGCATCGCCGCCATGGCCAGCAGGTTGGCGGTAAGCGTGGTGCCAATGCACGAGTGGCCCGACGGTGCCGTTCGCTTGGCGTTTTCGGCGCGCTCGGCCAGCGCGGCGCTGAAGCCATAGGCCGCGCACGGCATGCCGCCGCCCAGTGCCTTGCCCACGACCACGGCATCGGGCTGCAGGCCGTGAGCGCGCGCGTAGCCGCCGGGGCCGCTGCTGAGCGTGTGGGTCTCGTCCAGTACCAGCAGGCTGCCGTGGCGGTGGATGATCTCTTGCGCTTGCGCCCAGTAACCCGGTTCGGGCAGCACCATGCCGATGTTGGTCATCACTGGCTCGGCCAGGACACAGGCCACGTCACCCGGTGCCAGCGCGGCTTCCAGCGCGGCCAGATCGTTGAATTCCACCACGCGTGTGGTGGCGGTGAGATCGTGCACCTGGCCCAGCAGGCTGGCGCGTTGCGTGGGTTGCCCGTCCACCAGGTCGACGAAGACGTCGTCGACCGTGCCGTGATAGCAGCCGTTGAACACCAGCAAGGTACGCCGCCCGGTGGCGGCACGTACCCAGCGCAGCAAGAAACGGTTGGCGTCGCTGGCGGTCATGGCGAACTGCCATTTCGGCAGGCCGAAATGCTGAGCCAGCAATTCACCTACGACGGATGCGTCCTCGTTGGGCAGCATGGTGGTCAGGCCGTGCTGTGCCTGGGTCGCCAGTGCCTCGGTAACGACGGCGGGCGAATGGCCGAACATGGCGCCGGTGTCACCCAGGCAGAAATCGGCCAGCGTGTGGCCGTCAGCGTCGGTGAGTTGTGCCCCCTGGGCCTGGGCCACGTGCAGCGCGAAAGGCGTGGACCAGTCGTTCATCCAGTGCAGCGGTACGCCGAACATCAGCTGCGGTGCGGCGCGTGTGGACATCACTTGCGACTTCGGGTTGCGTTGCGTGTACTCGGTGCGTTCGCGTGCGAGCAAGGCCTGTACGCGTTCGCGCTCAATGCCGGTATGTTGAATGATGCGGTTCATTGTGGGCTCCTCATACCAGCAGTAACAGGTGCTCTCTTTCCCACGAACTGATCACCCGGTTGTAGGTGGAAAATTCCAGTTCCTTCACGGCGCAAAAGGCGTCGACGAAGGTTTCGCTCAGTACCTCCTTCATGGCATCGCAGGCGCGCATGGCCTCGATAGCGCTTTCGAGATGGCGCGGCAGTTCGTGGGCGACGTTCCAGGCGCTGCCGTCGGTGGGCTCGCTGGGATGCAGCCGGTCGCGCATGCCGATGTAGCCGCAGGCCAGCGTGGCGGCCATGGCCAGATAGGGATTGGCGTCAACGCCGGGCACGCGGTTTTCAACCCGGCGGGCGCTGGGGCCGGACTTGGGAACGCGGATGCCGCAGGTGCGGTTGTCGTGGCCCCAGCGCACATTGATGGGTGCCGACATGTAGGGCGCCAGCCGCCGGTATGAATTGACGTAGGGCGCCAGCATTGGCATCACCTGCGGGATAAAGGTTTGTAGACCGCCGATGAAGTGGTGGAAGAGTTCGCTGGCTGTGCCGTCGGTGTTGCTGAAGATGTTGCGGCCTTCGCCGTCGTTGATGCTCTGATGGATGTGCATGGCACTGCCCGGTTCGCCCTCCATGGGTTTGGCCATGAAAGTGGCAAATACGCCGTGGCGCAGCGCCGTCTCGCGTACCGTGCGCTTAAACAGGAAAACGCGGTCGGCCAGGTCGAGCGGTTCGCCGTGGCTGAAGTTGATCTCCATCTGGCCCGGGCCGGCCTCATGGATCAGCGTTTCCACGCCGAGCTGGTGCTGGTCGCAGAAGGCGGAGAGTTCCATGAAGAAGGGATCGAAGTCGTTTACCGCGTCGATGGAGTAGCTCTGCCGCCCCACCTCGGGCTTTCCAGTGCGCCCCAGCGGCGGCTGCAGAGGCTCATGTGGGTTCTGATTGCGCGCCACCAGATAGAACTCCATCTCGGGTGCCACGATGGGCCGCCAGCCGCGTGCTTCGTACAGCGCCAGCACGCGGCGTAGTACCGCGCGGGGCGAGAGTTGCACCGGCTGGCCGTCCCACTCGAGGCAGTCGTGGATGACCACGGCCACCGGTTCGGCTGCCCAGGGCACGATGCGCACGGTCGCGGCGTCGGGCTTGCAGACCATATCGGGGTCGGTATCGCCCACGAAGGGACCGTTGTCGGGCTGTTGCCCGTTCACGGTATTGAGCAGCACGCTCTTCGGGATGCGCATCTCGCCCGACGCCGTGAACAGATCGCGCGGAAGGATCTTGCCGCGCGCGATGCCGGTCATGTCGGGGATGACACACTCCACCTCATGGATGCGGTGCTGGGTCAGGAAGTTGCTCAAAGCGGCATTCATGGCATGTCACTCATATGTGATCACAAAAATTTGAATTCTTGCGTATTATCGCAAAAATCACTGAATTTGTGATCACAAAACTAGTGTGGCCGTCGATGGGACACTGCGCGACAGTGCGAACACCTACCAGTCACCGGTCCAGGAGCATCCCTGCGGTATGGTCGTGCTGACCTGCCCTCCAGCCGTTCTCAGAGTCAAATAGCAAATGGTCGGTTTGAATGCAGAGCCGGTCATTTCCTTTTAATGGGCCATTGCCCACCTGTGCGGCCGCAATTGGCGCGCAGGACACAATGTCGCCACCGACGGTATGTTGCTCCGATGCGATCGGTATGCCCTTTACGACCGATGCCTGTTCGAGGCGGCCGACGGAGTCACTCGCGTCAGCTGAGACATGGTTCACCACGATGAGCAGTTGGAAGGAACAACCGCCGCCGTCAAGTGCCGGAGCTAGTTGTCCGCGGAGCTTGATGCCCACTGACTGACACGACCGCTCCGGTGGATCCTCGGTCGGAGCGTGTCAGCTCGCCGTGTCCGATGCAGCGTTTGGACGGGCCTGCGCGACCATGCCGGGAGGGGGGCGTGATTGTGCCGAGGGTCGCAGTCCAGTCAGACGGTTGGGCCGTGAGATGGGCGGCACGGCCCCCACTCCGCACAACTCCGGGTCTACCCGGATTGCCGGAGTCCCGCAACTTGCCTATCTTTCTACATCATACGTATGATCTAGAGGGGCAACATGGCTACCCTTCATCGGCAAGTACTGAATCAGATAGGCGAGCGAATCTGCTCCGGCCAGTTGGCACCCGGCGACATCCTGCCCTCCGAAGACGAATTGGCCGAAGAGTTGCAGGTCAGCCGAATCACCATCCGCGAGACGGTCAAGTCCTTGTCCGCCAAGGGCATGCTGCAAGTGCGTCGCCGATATGGCACGATTGTGCTGCCACGCGCGCAATGGCAATTGTTCGATCCCGACGTCATTACCTGGCGCGCGCGGGCCGGCATGGTTGATGAAGGGCTGATTCAGGACCTGATGGAATTGCGCCTGATCATCGAACCGAACGCGGCCAAACTCGCCGCGAAACGCGCGACTGACGAAGACCGCATCGCGATCCGGCGCGCCTATCGGGCAATGGAGCGTGCGGTCGCTGGCAATGGCGAATATGTTCCTGCCGATCTCGCGTTCCACGGTGCGATCCTTACCGCTTGTCACAATCAGTTTGTCCAGCAGATGCAGAACGCGCTGTCGTCGATCCTGCTGACGAGCTTCGAGCTCAGTTCGGAGATCGCCGGCGGCCCGGCCCGATCGCTGCCGATGCACGAAGCGCTTTGCGTCGCGATCGAAAAGGGCGATGAAGCCGCCGCGGAAGAAGCAGTGCTCACGCTCATCAGGCGCGCTGAGCAGGACTTCGAGGATCGCGCTGCACTGAATCGGGCTGGTGCCGGCCGGCGCGCCTGACACCCTTACGAGAGATCGACGCCGACATCATCGCGACCGGCGATGATCGCGACGAGTAAGCGTGCGCGATCTCGCATTATAGAGAGGAGTACGATCAAATGAATTCACTATTCGACCTGAGCGACCGCACGGCGCTCGTCACCGGCTCGGCGCGCGGCATCGGCTTCGCGCTGGCGGAGGGGCTCGCAACGGCAGGCGCGCGCGTCGTCCTGAACGGAACGCAGCCCGACACGGTTGCCGCGGCGGTCAGCCAGCTTGCCGACAAGGGATTCGACGTGCTGGGTCGGGCGTTCGACGTGACGGACGAGCAGGCCGTTGCCGACGCGTTCTCGCAATGGGACCAGGACGGCGTGCAGATCGACATCGTTGTCAACAACGCCGGTATCCAGTTTCGCAAGCCGCTCGTCGAACTCGAACTGGGCGACTGGCAACGGGTGATCGATACCAACCTGACGAGCGCGTTCATCGTCGCAAAGCAGGCGGCACGACGCATGATCGCGCGCGGCACCGGCGGCAAGATCGTCAATATCGGCTCGCTCACGAGCGAAGCCGCGCGCGCGACGGTCGGGGCGTATACGGCCGCCAAGGGCGGAATCAAGATGCTGACCCGTGCGATGAGCGCCGAATGGGCCGCGTCGAACATTCAGGCGAATGCGATCGGCCCCGGTTACATCCTGACCGACATGAACAAACCGCTCGTCGAGAATGTGGCGTTCGACGCGTGGGTCAAAAGCAGCAATCCGACGCAGCGCTGGGGCAAGCCGGAAGAGCTCGTCGGCACGGCGGTGTACCTGGCATCGGCTGCGTCGAGCTACGTAAACGGTCAGATCATTTATGTCGATGGCGGCTGGCTGGCCGTCCTTTGAAATCAGATTCGCGCGAAGAACATGCATACCAAAAGCAGCCCGCGCATCCGCCAAGCGTTCACGCACCACACCTATCCGGAGACATCATGGAAAGCGCCAAACCTGTAGCTCCCCAAAGATGGTGGTATCTGATGCCCATCATCTTTGTCACCTATAGCCTTGCCTATCTAGATCGCGCGAATTACGGTTTCGCCGTGGCCGCCGGGATCGACAAGGATCTCGGCATCACCCATGGCATGTCGTCGCTGATCGGCTCGCTGTTTTTCCTCGGCTACTGCTTGTTTCAGGTGCCGGGCGCGATCTACGCGCAGCGCAACAGCGTGAAGAAACTGATCTTCATCAGCCTGATCCTGTGGGGCCTGTGCGCGGCAGCGACCGGGATGGTCAGCAACATACCGATGCTGATGGTCCTGCGCTTCGTGCTTGGTGTCGTCGAGGCCGCAGTCATGCCGTCGATGCTGATGTACATCAGCCGCTGGTTCACGCGCACGGAACGCTCGCGCGCGAACACGTTCCTGATTCTCGGCAATCCGGTGACCGTGTTGTGGATGTCGGTTGTGTCGGGCTATCTGGTTCGCAGCTTCGGGTGGCGCGAGATGTTCGTCATCGAAGGATTGCCCGCGCTTGCCTGGGCGGTGGTCTGGTGGTTCACCGTCAAGGATCGTCCGGCCGATGCGCCATGGATGACGAATGACGAAAAGGCCGAACTTGACACGCGTCTGAAAGCAGAGCAGGCGCATATCGCGCCGGTTCGCGACTACAAGGCCGCATTCCGCTCGTCAATCGTACTGAAATGCTGCGCGATTCATACGCTGTGGAGCATCGGGGTGTACGGCTTCATCATGTGGCTGCCGTCGATCCTCAAGGGTGCATCGAAAATCGACATCGTGTCGGTCGGCTGGCTCGCCGCTGTTCCGTACTTCGCCGCGATCATCCTGATGTTGCTCGCGTCGTGGCTGTCGGACAAAACACGCAACCGCAAGCTGTTCGTCTGGCCGCTGCTGCTGATTGGCACGATTGCGCTCGCTGCGTCGTTCCTGGTCGGCGGCTCGCACTTCTGGATCTCGTTCACGCTGCTCGTGATTGCAGGCGCGACGATGTATGCGCCGTACGGGCCATTCTTCGCGCTGGTGCCCGAACTGGTGCCGATAACGTGCTGGGTGGTGCAATCGGCATCATCAATTCGAGCGGCGCACTGGGTGCGTTCCTCGGATCGTGGGTCGTCGGCTATCTGAATGGCGCAACCGGTAGCCCGTCGGCTTCGTACATTTTCATGGCGGTTGCACTGCTGCTATCGGTAATCCTGATGATTACCGTTCCTGCCCGTTCCGGGCAGCGTCCGGACGAGGAACCGGCCGTCTCGCTGCGCCGCACGTGAAGTGTGCCGCATCTCCCGATTCATTGACTCGCTATTGGTAGACAGAAATGACCACTCCGATTACTGACGTTAAGGTCATCCTGACCGCGCCGGAAGGTATCAATCTGATCGTCGTGAAGATCGAGACCAACCAGCCCGGCTTGCATGGCTTTGGATGCGCGACGTTCGCGTACCGGCATGTCGCCGTCAAGTATGTCATCGAAGAATATTTGCGACCGCTGTTGATCGGCCGCGATGCGGAGGCCATCGAGGAACTCTGGCAGTTGATGCACCAGAACGCATACTGGCGTAACGGCCCGATCGAGAACAATGCGATTTCGGGCGTCGACATGGCGCTGTGGGACCTGAAGGGCAAGATGGCGAACATGCCGCTGTATCAGCTTTTCGGGGGGAAATGCCGTGAAGGCGTGCCGGTCTACCGGCATGCGGACGGCCGCGATCTCGGCGAGCTGTGCGAGAACATCCAGAAGTATCGTGAGCAAGGCATCACGCACATTCGCTGCCAGAGTGGCGGTTATGGCGGCGGCGGATACGGCAAGGCGCCGACGAGCGCGCCGCGCGGGGCGGTCGCTGGCGTCTATCTGGACAGCAAGCAATACATGCGTGACACGCTGAAGTTGTTCGATGGCATTCGCAGCAGGATCGGCTTTGACGTCGAGCTGTGCCACGATGTTCATGAGCGCCTGAAGCCGATCGAGGCCATTCGCTTTGCGCGTGAACTGGAGCCATTCGACCTGTTCTTTCTCGAAGATGCAATCGCGCTTGAAGAGGGCGAATGGATTCGCCAGCTCCGGGAAAAGACATCGACGCCGCTCGCGCAAGGCGAGTTGTTCAACAACCCCTACGAGTGGCGCTTCCTGATAACTGAGCGGTTGATCGACTTCATCCGGGTTCATCTCAGCCAGATCGGCGGCATTACCGCCGGCCGCAAACTGCAGATTTTCGCGGAGCAGTTCGGCGTGAGAACAGCCTGGCACGGCCCGGGCGACATGTCGCCCCTCGGGCATGCAGCAAACATTCATATCGATCTCGCCGCGCGCAATTTCGGTGTGCAGGAATGGTCCGGGACTGAGCCGCCCAATTTCGTGATTCAGGAGCTCAAGGGGCCGACGGCTGCATTGCTCGATGTATTTCAGGGCCTCCCCGAATTTCGGGATGGATATGTGTACGCCAACGAGCGACCGGGGTTGGGCGTCGATATCGATGAAGCGGAAGCCGCGAAATATCCGTGCGAGAACACGGTGACGACTTGGACGCAGACACGGCTGAAGGACGGCACGCTGCAGACGCCGTAAGGGGCGTGATTGAGCGGGATTCGTCGGGATTTTGCGTCGAGCGCTTGCGTGCGCCTGCACCTTACGCACCAGGGAGCTCAGCGAGACGGCGGCTATCGATCGCACGCGTAAGCCGTGTCCGAAGTCGAGTCTACGTTCAGGGCAGCCGGTGCGGGCTGAAGGGTGCCGGAGATCTCGGTGGTGGTCTCAAGGGGAGAGCGGCTTCGATGTCAACAACGGGCGACTCGCGCAAGGCGGGTTGATATTCGGGCGACAGGTCCACGTTGGCGTCGCGAATGATATATTTGGTCGCCTGTACGATTCGCTGGTCGACTTTCTCGCGCAGACCACCGCGAATAGAAACTCGGCGGGTTACCGTTTCACGAAGATCTGAATCCGCCGGTACCCATAGCGGGTAATTTGCCCCGACAGAACGGTTATCGCCGTCAGCACCGGCCCATCCCGTGCAGTGAGTTTGGATTCGTAATGCCGTGCCGGCCGCGCCACCAACATCAGCGCGCACGCACGTCGCGCCGACGGGCCCCGCGCTTTCGCTTTGTGACATGGAGAATGTGCCAATTCAAGCCGCTTGCGCTGACTGTGCGCTCCCCGCACCCATTTACGGCCGGGCCACTGGATATACCAGAGCGCCGCCTAGGCCTTCAGCAGATCAATCAACGCTCGGGTAAGCGAATTAGGACTGCGATCGTAGGTTACGAGGCGTATCGTCGGCAACATTGGCCAGGCTGAATCGTTTTGTGGCAGGGCGACCAGCCCAGAGGCCAATGCGGATTCGCATAGCACCGACACGCCGAGACCCTCGCCGACACAGGACTGAACACCGACGATGCTGCTCAACGTTAGCGCTTCACGCCATTGGATTCCGCTCGAATTGAGCGCTGAGATTGCCGTAGTCCGGAACGTGCAGGGCGCGGTCAGCAAGCATAGGTTGACGATGGGCGATGGCTGCTCCAGGTTTTGGTCAGCGACCCAAAGCATCTTTTCCTCGCGGAACAGCCGGGGGGAACCGCGCCCCTCCAGTTCCTTCACTACGACTACATCAAGTTCTCCCGCATCGAACGCATGGAGCAACGCCTCGCTGAGCGCCACCCGGACAGTGAGTTCGACTCGCGGCATCAGCCTGCGGATCCGGGCGAGCAGCTCCGGTAGGCGGTGAGGAACCAGATACTCGACAATGCCGAGCCGCAATTGACCTTCCAGACTGCTGCGGCCGAGCATGCCTACGGCCTCGTCGTTCAGGCGCAGCAGTCCCATGGCGTAGTTGAGGAACTGCTCACCTGCCGCGGTTAGCGCTACTTGGCGGCTGCTCCGCGTAAAAAGTTCGACGCCGACCAGTTCCTCAAGCCGCTGAACCCGTGTGCTCACCGCAGACTGGGATCTGCAAAGACGCTTCGACGCCCCCGTGAAGCTCCGCGTATCCGCTACGGCGACAAAGCAGCGGACGAGGTCAATATCTAAATCTCGCATATCAATCGATTAGTCAGATAGCTGCGATCCGTATTATGCGCTTTTTCGATCGACGGGGCGTGCCTACAATTTCCCCTTGCAACTCAGCAACTTTGGAGGTTAATGATGCAGGCTGTATGGTATGAGCGCGTTGGCGCTGCACGCGACGTTCTGGTGACCGGGGATCGCCCGATGCCGTCCCCTGGTCCGGGTGAGGTCCTCGTGCAACTGTATGCGTCGGGTGTCAACCCGTCGGACGTCAAGGCCAGAGCAGGGGTTCGTGCCGGGAAGAGCGAGCTTCCTTTCCCCTTCGTGATTCCGCACAGCGACGGTGCCGGGATCGTTGTCGAATCGGGCCCCGGAAGCAACCGGTTTTCTCCGGGAAGCCGGGTCTGGGTAAGCAACGGGCAGTGGCGTCGCGCGATGGGTACGGCTGCTCAATACATCGCGATCGACGAACAGCTCGTCTTTCCGCTCCCGGACAATACGTCGTATCTGACTGGAGCGGCGCTTGGCATTCCCGCGCTTACCGCATGCCACGCGACGCTTGCTTTTGGGTATCTGACCGGACGTACGGTCCTGATCAGTGGCGGCGCTGGCACAGTCGGAAGGCTTGCGGTGCAGTTCGCGAAGCAGGCAGGCGCATTTGTTGTCGCATCCGGACATGATTCGATCGAGCAGCAGCGTATCGAAAGCGCGGGTGCCGACGCATTCATCGATTATAAGAGTTCCACCTTCGTCGAAGACGTGCTCGCCGCGACGAACGGACGAGGAATCGATCACGCCGTTGAGGTTGAGTTTGGTGCCAACGCGGAGTATCTGGGCGATCTCCTCTCGGAGCGTGCGACGGTTGTCACTTATGGTTCGGCAAGGGTAATGCGGCCCGAGATGCCTTTTTACAAATTCCTCTTCAAGGGCATCCGGCTTCAATTCCTGTTGGTCTATTTGCTGACGCCCAAGGAGCGGGCCGACGCAGCTGGACACATCAATCGTCTTCTCGAGCACGGCAAGCTTGATGTGCCGATCCATTCGGCACTGCCACTTCGAGACTGTGCACGCGCGCACGAGATCGTCGAGAACGAACAGCGCATGGGTGCCGTTCTTCTGAACATGCAGGATCTCGCATGAATCGTTCGGGCTGCCACATGAAGACCGCACTCATCACAGGCTCGACCAGCGGAATCGGCCTGGCGATCGCCGACGCACTATCAGCGGCTGGGTGGCGGATTGCGCTTCACGGCCTGGGAACGGCCAATGAAATTGCGAACGCCGTCGACCAGGTCGCCTCTCGTGCGACCCACGCCGACTTGCCGAGGCACTTCGATGCTGACTTGCGGACCGCGTCGGCAGCCCGACGTCTTATTGCGGACGTTGAGGATTCGTTTGGCCACGTTGACCTGCTCGTCAACAACGCTGGCATCCAGTTCACCGCTCGAGTCGAAGACTTTCCGATCACGAAGTGGGACGACATCATCGCGATCAATCTTTCCTCGGTATTTCACACCTGCGCGGCCGTGCTGCCGGGAATGAGAGAACGGGACTATGGTCGCATCATCAACATGGCGTCCGTTCACGGACTGATTGCGTCCACGGAGAAGGCCGCATATGTCGCTGCCAAGCATGGGGTGGTCGGCTTGACGAAGACGATCGCACTGGAGAACGCCAAATCGAACGTCACCTGCAATGCGATCTGTCCCGGGTGGGTCAAGACTGCGCTTCTCGACGCTCAAATCGACAGGAAAATGGGTCACGCAAACCTCTCTTATCTCGGCGCAATAGCGGCGCTGTTATCAGAGAAAGAACCAAGCGAGCGTTTTACTACTCCGGAACACATTGCTGCCGCCGTGCTCTTTCTTGTGGGCGAAGCAGGAAGCAACATCACGGGCATCAGCCTTCCAATGGATGGCGGATGGACGGCCCAGTAGTCAACCAACAGGAATCTGCATGAAGAACGACGTCTTTGTCATCGGCGCGGTCAGAACGGCCATTGGCGCATTCGGCGGGTCGCTGGCGTCGGTGCCTCCCACAATGCTGGCGGCACAGGTGGTTCGGTCCGCACTGGAGCACGCGTGTCTGGACGGCCAACGTGTCGAGCAAGTCGTCTTCGGTCACGTCATCAACACCGAGGCTGCCGACATGTACCTTTCCAGGGTAGCGGCGCTCAACGGGGGCTGCGACAACGCGTGTTCAGCGTTCAATGTCAACCGCCTGTGCGGCTCCGGGCTCCAGGCGATCGTCAGCGCAGCGCAGTCCATTTCGATGGGGGACGTTGATATCGCCATTGCCGGCGGCGCAGAAAGCATGAGCCGCTCGCCGTACCTGAGCCAAACTTCCCGCTGGGGTGTCCGCTCGGGAGATGCCACCCTGATCGACGCCATGACCGGTGTGCTGCATGACCCGTTCTTCGGGATCCACATGGGTGTCACGGCAGAGAACGTGGCCGAGCAGTGGAAGATTGGCCGCATCGAGCAGGACCAACTCGCACTAGAGAGTCACCGGCGAGCGCAGCGAGCAATTCAGGAAGGCCGATTTGCCACGCAGATGGTTCCGATTACCTTGAACCGCAAGGGGCGAGAGACCACTTTCGATACCGACGAGCATGTCCGGTTCAACTGTGAAGTGGCGGACCTCGCGGCCTTGCGGCCGGTATTCAAGCGCGAGTCCGGAACCGTTACGGCGGGGAATTCTTCAGGTATCAACGACGCCGCGAGCGCCGTTGTACTGGCGAGCGGGCGTGCCGTTTCGTCGTATGGATTGAAGCCCCTTGCGAAACTGGTTGCCTATGCTCACTCGGGCGTCGACCCAAGGTACATGGGAATCGGTCCCGTGCCGGCGACGCGAGCTGTGCTCGCGCGGGCTGGAATCGAGGTTGCGGATCTGGACGTTATCGAGGCGAACGAGGCATTCGCGGCCCAAGCCCTCGCCGTTACAAAGGAGCTGGGACTCGACGCCAACAAGGTCAATCCCAACGGATCCGGGATCTCGCTTGGCCATCCCATCGGCGCAACGGGTGCGATCATCGTCACGAAGGCCGTCCACGAACTGCGGCGCATCGGGGGAAGATACGCGCTTGCTACGATGTGCATCGGCGGGGGGCAGGGCATCGCGGCAGTCTTCGAGAATGCAGGTCAATGACATCCGTTGCGTAGATGGGATATAGAGGGCCGCAATTATAGGATCGGAATTACGTCATTCGTCAGTGTGGTTCTTGTGTCCTTTAATTCCGCTAGCGTAGCCCATTGCATCGAAGTCCTGTCGAGTTGGCAGCATCAGTATGAAGTGGTCAACTCATCCCGGACACTGCGTTAAGTTTTTCTTCCGCAACGGCCGGCGCCAGTCCGTCGTTGAACTGATGCGGTCGTATCCAGTTGTACCGGTGCATCAGGTAGTGGTTGTTGTCCCGATGTGCTTCCTGCGCCGACATGTACCCCATGCACACTGTCACCGCGATCGGTAGCTTGCGCCACTGTCGAAGCGAAAGCGAATGCAATCGTGCCGGTGGAGACCCTGCGGCAATTCAGGGCGGCCGGATGATGCGAAATACGCCGCCCGGCCGATCGCTGCTTGATACCTCGTGCTTTCGTTGCGAATGCCGGTTACGGCTCGTTTGCCTTCGCCTCCGAAACTGAAATGTTCGGTTCATCCGCTTGCTTGTGCGTGACTTTATCGAGCAGCGCCTTGTCGCGCGCGAGAGCCGTCGGCAAGTGGTTGCGGAGAAACGCCACCCATGTTTTCGTCTTCGCGTCCACGAACTTGCGCGATGGATAAAGCGCATAAATGTTCATTCTCTGCAGCGTGTGCTTCGGCAGCACGCGCACGAGTGTGCCGTCGAGCAGTCCGGCGATCGCGGCACAGAGCGGCAATATGCCGATTCCCATGCCTTCCCGAATGGCAACGGCCAGTGACTCCGCAATGTTCACTTGGACCGGCCCGTCAACTTCCAGCCTTTCATTGCCCCCTGGCCCCTCGAGGACCCATTCGCGCGCTGGAAACACCGGGGTATTCAGAATCAGACATTCGTGACGGGCGAGATCGGCTGGCGCCTGCGGTACGCCGCGCGCATGGATATACGCTGGTGATGCGCAGAGTATGCTGAACGTAGTGCCAAGTTCTTGCGAGACGAGATCCGAGTTGGGCAGCGATGCGGCCGTGATCACCGCAACGTCCGCGCTGCTTTCGAACAAATCCGGCATGCGTTGCGAGAGTGCGAGTTCGACCGTGACTTCCGGATGCAGGGCGCGGTAGCGTGAGATCGCCGGCAAAACATAGTGCTGACCGATGCTGGCAAAACTGTGCATGCGCAACGCACCCATCGGCCTCTCATGTGCGGAACCTGCTTCCTCTTCGGCGTTGTCGATGTCTGCAAGAATCTGTCGGCAGCGCTTCAAATATCGGTCGCCTGCCGTTGTCAACGCCAGTCTTCTTGTCGAACGATTGAGCAAGCGCGCACGCAGGTGCGCTTCGAGTTCCGAAACCGCACGCGACATTGCGCCGGTGTTCGAGTTCAGTGACTGGGCAGCACCAGTAAAGCTACCAGCTTCAATAACGCGGACGAACGCCCGCATGTTTTGTAACGTATCCATCTTCGTGATCAATATGAAGTCGCATGGACTGCAGAGTTTCTACAGTGACCGCGCTCGCCGGGTAATCGATGACTCCGGGAGTCGCTCGTTCCTTACTGTCCCGATATCATCCTCGGCTCGATGGTGGTGTGTCCGATCGATTGTGTACGCGCGCGACATCATGCATTGTCTTCGACCGAATCGATGATTGGGGTGGGACGGGCCATAGTCTGTGTCCGTGGGGAGGGGGCGATGATGAGGCGAGCCGCACGCGACCCGACAGTCAGGCGCCATAGCCACGTGGCGGTAGCCGCGATCCGTAGCCGCGCGCCGCGGAGAAAAAGGATATGCACGAACAGCCAGAACAACCACGCTGTCCGTCCCGACAGTGCAATGGGCCCGAGATCGGCGACGGCAGCATTGCGTCCAATGGTTGCGAGCGAGCCATAGTCGCGATAGGTGAACGGACCGGGTGCTGGCGTGCCATTGCGGCGAGCGACAATCACGGTGCCGACGTAGCGCCCCATCTGTTTCGCGGCCGGCGCGACGCCAGGCACCAGCCGTCCTTCCAACTGTCGGCACGCGGCCAAATCGCCAATCACGAATATCTCGGGATGGCCGGGCACGCTCAAATCCGGTTGCACGATCACGCGCCCACCTCGATCGACTGCGGCGCCAAGCGCGCGTCCGAGCGGTGACGCCGCGACCCCGGCAGCCCATGTGACGAAATGGGCGGCGATCGACGTGCCGTTGGACAGCCGCACTTGCTGTGTGTCGATATCGGTGACCCCGACGGATGTCACGACTTCGACGCCTAGACGCTCTAGCTGGACCCGCGCGCGGCGGGAGGCGGCTGCGGACATCGCGCTCAATATGCGCTCGGCCGCCTCGACCAGCACCACGCGTGCCGTCGTCGGCGTCACACGGCGGAAGTCGTTTCGTAACGTTTGGCGCGCGAGTTCCGCAATGTGCCCCGCGAGCTCGACGCCAGTCGGGCCGCCGCCCACGACGACGAACGTCGGCGCAACGCTCCAATGCTCACGTTCAGCCGTTTCGAACACCGTCAGCAAACGCGTTCGAAGTTCGAGCGCGTCGTCAACCGTCTTCAGGGGCCTCGCGTGAGGTGCCCATTCGTCATGACCGAAATACGATTGGCCCGCGCCTGCCGCGACGACGAGATAGTCGTAATGCAGCGTGCCGCCCGCACACAGAACAGTGTGATCGTTGGTCGAGATGGTCAGCACTTCGTCCATCAGTACCGTCACGTTGCGCTGTTGCGCGAGGATGCTCCGCAACGGTTCGGCGATGGTCGTCGATGAGAAGCCGGCCGTGGCGACCTCATAGAGCAGAGGTTGGAATACGTGGTGGTTTTGTCGGTCGATCAACGTAATCTCGACGTCGTCGTGAGCCAGTGCCCTTGCCGTTGCCAGGCCGGCAAAGCCTCCGCCGATGATCACAACGTGCGGCCGTAAGACGGGTGTATTCATGGAGCATATTGGTGGAAATGGACGGGATCAGTCTAAGGACTGCATCGCGTGCGATGCATGAAAGAAATTCAAGCATTCGATTTCTCTCGTTCATGCAATGAGGCAGAGTGCGCACAGCATGGATTCAATTTCTTTTGGAAATTGAATAGGTAAAAAACATTCAATTTTTAATGGTATGGGAATCGTCTAAATTGTCGTTCATCGAAACGACACGTGCTGAGCGTCGATATCGCGACGCGAAGCATCGTGCCTTCGAAATGTCCAACCATGCGACGGACGATTCGACTGTAAAGGCCGTGTCGTTCGCGACAGGAAAGAGCCATGAAAATCAGTGATGTTCGGGCGAACGCATATGCGATGCCCCTGACGAGCCCTGCCTATTCCCGCGGGCCGTACCGCTTCGTCGATCGGGAATTCCTGATCGTCACCTACCGGACCGACCCGAGGCGCTTGCGGGCGCTCGTGCCGGAACCGCTCCAAATCGATGTCGACAACCCGATCGTCAAGTACGAGTTCATCCGCATGCCTGATTCGTCGGGCTTCGGCGACTACACGGAGTCAGGGCAGGTCATCCCGGTGACCTATGAGGGCCGGCGAGGCATGTACGTGCACTCGATGTATCTCGACTGCCATGCGCCCACGGCAGGAGGGCGCGAGATGTGGGGGTTCCCGAAGAAGATCGCGTCGCCGACGCTGGAAGTACAGGGAGATGCGCTGATCGGCGAGTTGCGCTACGGGAAATCGCTCGTCGCGACGGCAACGATGGGATTCAAATATGCGCAACTCGATGCTGCGCAAGCACGCCGGTCGATCGAAGCACCGGGTTTTTTGCTCAAGATCGTGCCGCACGTCGACGGAACGCCGCGCGTGCTCGAACTGGTCGAATACAACTGCGTTGACGTCGAAGTCAAAGGAGCGTGGTCCGGCCCGGCCGCCCTTCAACTGAATGCTCATGCGCTTGCGCCGGTCGCGGATCTGCCGGTGCTTGAGGTGCTGTCGGGCACGCACCTCATCGCGGACCTGACGCTTGGGCTTGGCGAGGTTGCGTACGACTATCTTGCATCCGATTTGAATCGCGCGCGAAGCGCGTCAAAGACTGAAGAAGCGCTGCTCGAGCACGCGTGATTCGTCCCATACCGCGTGCCATCGCACGCCGTCGTTTTGGAGGCGCCAATGCGCTTCATGGAGAACTGATATGCAGAATCTGAAAGACAAGACCGCACTCGTGACGGGGGCGGCAAGTGGAATCGGCAAGGCGATCGCGGTGCGTCTCGCGCGTGCGGGTGCAACTGTCGCGGTTGCCGATCTAAATCCAGGTGCGGCGGAGACTGTCGCGCGGGAAATCGTCTCGGCCGGTGGGCGCGCTATTGCCGTCGAAATGGACGTCGCAAGTGAGGGCGCCGTTGAACGTGGCTTTGAAGCCGCTCGTGCGCAACTGGGCCCGATCGACATTCTGGTATCGAATGCAGGGATACAGATGGTGAATCCGATCGAGTCGTTCGCGTTTTCCGACTGGAAGAAGATGATGGGTATCCATCTCGATGGTGCCTTTCTCACGACACGCGCCGCACTCGCCGACATGTATCGCGACGATCGCGGGGGCGTTGTAATCTACATCGGCTCGGTGCATTCGCACGAGGCGTCGCCGCTGAAGGTCGGCTATGTGACAGCCAAGCACGGACTGCTCGGTATGGCGCGCGTGCTCGCGAAGGAAGGCGGATCCCGAGGTGTGCGCTCGTATGTCGTTTGCCCTGGATATGTGAAGACACCGCTCGTCGAGAAGCAAATTCCCGAGCAGGCGCGGGAACTCGGCATCAGCGAAGAGGAAGTTGTCAGGGGCGTCATGCTCGCAACGACTGTCGACGGCGTTTTCACCACCACGGACGACGTCGCGCACACGGTGGAATTCCTCGCCGCCTTTCCGACTGCGGCAATGACTGGACAGTCGTTCATCGTCAGTCACGGCTGGTTCATGCAATAGCGGTGTCACCCCGATGTGCCGGCCGGAGATTCGGGTAACATTTGCATGAGCGTGCAGAGCATATGGCTTTTCCCCCACAGGGCGCTAGTCAAATGCGATCAGAGTCGACACTCGCATCGAGGTGAAATCAATGGATCTGAAGGCGCTGCGCTACTTTACCGAGATCGTTCGACACGGCAGCTTCGCGCGCGCTTCGGAAGCCATTCCGCTCTCTCAGCCGGCGCTGAGCAAGTCGATCAATACACTCGAAGAGGAACTCGGCGAACGCCTGCTCGAGCGCGGTCGACGAGGTGTGAATGTCCGGCTTACGGCGGCCGGAGAGGTCGTGTTGCGGCGCGCACAGGCGATGCTCGACGAGCGGGACACGCTGCTCTCCGATCTGCAGGCGCTGCGCGGCCTTCGGCGCGGCACGCTGCGAATCGGCGTGGCGCCCGTGGGTAGCGCCGAAGTCTTTGCGAATTTGATCGCGCTGTATCACGAGCGCTTTCCGTGCATCGATCTCGCGCTGCGCGAGCAAGGCAGCGAAGATCTCGAAGAAGCCGTGCGTTCCGGAGAGATCGAAGTTGCCGTGACGCTGCTGCCAGTGCGGCCCGACCTCGCATCGTTATTTGTCGTTCGGGCCGCCATCGTACTGGCGGTGCCACGCAATCATCCGCTGGCGGCGCGCAAGCGCGTGCGCCTTGATGAATTGCGCGACGCGCCGTTCGTCATGCTCGAGCCGGGCTTCCTGCTTAACCGGCGGATTCGCGACGCTTGCGCGGCGAATGGATTTACGCCGCGGGAGGTCGCACATAGCGCGCATCCGAATTTCGCGCTGGCGCTGGTTGCAGCTGGCGCCGGCATTATGTGCATTCCAAAGCTCGTTGCGGATCGCCACGTCAACGACGGGGTGACGCTGATCGCGCTTACAGCGCGAGAGCTCGACTGGCGGCTTGCTTTTGTCTGGCGTAAAGACGCCGTACTTTCGGTCGCGGCGCAGGAATGGCTCAAGCTCGTGCGTGAAAAATTCCCCGCGTCGTATGAATGAGCCTCATGGGACGCTGCGAGACGGGCGTGCGATGTGCTGGTGCGAGGCCATCTGACTACGCAAGCAAATTGCATTGTGCCGACGTATCGAACCGCATTGCATCGAATGCGGTAGAAGCCGCACTGTGCGCGACATTTGTGCAAACGATCCAGGCGCATTCGCCGAACAACACGATCTGGCGCGGCAATTGGGCACGGACCAAGTCGTTGGACGCGGCACGGAATTGCGCGATCTGGGCGGCACCGACGTTCTGCTCGTGACCACCAATGATTTCCGGTCCGCGGAGGAAGCGATGACGGGAGTCAGGCCCGATGGTCGAGTCGTCCTGTGCGGGATCGACTTCACCCGGCCGTTCTCGATTTCGTCGCAGGGAAAGCCGTTCCACATGCTGCACCAGCGGATCGTCGGCTCCACGCACGCCGGTTTGCATCATCTGAGCGAGGTGCTGGAGCTTGTCGCGAAAGGGAAGGTCAAGCCAATCGTCGAAGCCTTTACGCTTGACGGAGCGACGAACGCATACGATCGACTGGCATCAGGGAAGATGCGCTTCCGTGGCGTATTCACACCCGCGTAACGCACCGAGTGCCGAGCCGGCCGCAAGCGGAGGCTTGCGGCCGCGAGTGAATGGGCGAGCAGTCAAGTGCGTTGGCGATTGGTTATATCCCGCCGCCATCCAGACCAACTGCCTGTTTGCGGCGTCGGGATTGAGGTGCGAAAGACGCCGGGTAGGGGATCATTCTGTCAGTGCGGGATATCGACAATACCGTTCGCTACCTGGATCGCATTCGCGGCAGGCACGCTCATGATCGGCGGCAGGTTCGCCGCGGCAAGTTGCGGCGCCTGTCCGGGCACGCCGCCACGCGGCGTCGTTCGAACCACCTGCGACGGCGGCAGCGGCGTCCCGTGCGTCAGGTGATCCCACATCAGGTTCAGCGCCTGGAGATAGTAGTAGTGAACGGGGATGAAGCGCGTATCGAAGCCGGCCACGGACAGGAATGCGTCGAAGTGCTGACCATTCGTGATTTCGTAGAATGACAACTGGCTATGCGTACCGTCGGCGATGCTGTTCTGCGCAAGGTACGCGCGCGACGCATGGTTGACCGGAACGAGCGCATCGCTGCGGCCCTGCACGATGATGGTTGGCTTGTTCTGCAATTTCCCGGTCACCCGCACGGCCGAGACGCTGGTCGCCATCGCCGGATTGCCTTGCGTCCACAGCGCGTGCAGGCACGCGGCGCCCGCGTAGCTCGCGTCACCGGTGGCGAGTCGGTGGTCAGCCGCCCCGTTCGTGCCGGTGTTGTAAACGAGATTGATTCCGTTGGTCGGCGGCACGCCGTTGCCCGTGCCGAAGACGTTGAGCATCGGTGAACTACCGGCAGGTGCTGCGGCTGCGCCCGAAGCATTCGTCGTGCCGAAGCTGAAACCGCACAGGTTGTCGGTCACGCTCGAACGCGTATAGGCATTCGCATAGGTGACCGCAACGGCTGGTACGGCCTGCGAATCCCACATCGGTGCCTGCAGGAAATCCGAATCGGTTTCATAGCCCGCCGCATGTAATTGTGCGAGCGCACTCGATGCCTGGCTTTGCAGGTCGCTGCCGGAAATGACGCCGGCAGCGGCGAGTGACGAGCAGCGTGCCGCACGGATCGCATTCGTGGTGGCGCGCGGCAACGCGGTTAGATACGGTGCCGTAGCGAGTTCGCTGGCGGCTGCGGCACATGGTTGAAGCAGGTTCGCGAGCGTCATGTAGTCCGCCAGCGGTTTGCCCGCAGAACTGATCGCCGACCCGCCTTCGCGGACCTGTGCGCCTGCACCCATGTTCACGTTGACCTGTGGTTCGCCGACGACCACGGCCGTGATCCAGCCTTGCGTATCCTGTTCGGCGGCAGCGAGCGATGCACCGCCGCCGTTACTGACCGATGCAGCGATCGTTGCAATGCTACCGGGTAGATAGCGGACGCCACGACGTGAGCCGTCCAGCAACGGCCCGAACTGCTGGTTGATTGCCCAATAGGCGAACTGCACGGCCTCAAGCGTGTCCTTCCCCCAGTTCTGCTCCGGGTTCTGTTGCGAATGCGCATGCTTGAACGCGTAGCGGTTCGGGAAGTCGCGGTTGTATGCCGCGAGTGCCGCCGCACCCACATTGGCGGTGAAGATGCTGCGATGCCCGGCTGATCCGGCGCCGGCGAGTGTCCCGTCGATCAGTGTGACGGTATCGGTCGCGAGTTCGTGCGCGCCGTTCCCGGTGCCCTTGTCGGTATAAGCGACCGCGCAGGCGCGTTTGAGGCCCCATTCGCCGGCCGCCGAAATCGCGCCGTATACGCCGCGTGAGCCTGACGAGGTCGCGGTGACGATGCACGGATGGGCGGGATCGAACCCGGTCGGAATCTGTACCAGCAGGCTGACATTTTGAATGCCGCTGCCGTCGTCGGCGAACGCGAGATATTCGGTGCCGGGGACCTTGCCTTCCCCAAGCGTGTCGTTGCCGGCGAGATCGACGTTGGGTCCCCAGAAGCGGCCATACCCACCGTTGGACGACATGTCGACCAGCGCACGATAGTTGGACCAGATGGCCAGCCGGCGCAATTCGGCCGCAGTGGGGCTGGCGGCATTCGCGAATGCGGGCGGCGTTGCCGACGCGAGGCCGGTCTTGCCCAGGCCACCCGTCAGCAGGTCGTCCGTATTGCCGTCGTAAGTCGTGGTTCGAACGTCGCCGGCGACGAATGCCGGCAATTGATTGGACTGCGGCTTGACGGTGTCATCGCCACCGCATCCCGCCAGGACCATCGTTGCCATCGCGGTGGCACAGGCGGTCGCGATTGCTGCGGCGCGATCGCGTTGCCCGGTGATTGGCGTATCGTGTGTCATGCATGTCTCGATTCGTCGTAGTGTTTGTGTCGGACTTCGTAGGCGAATGAATCAGCAATTTACGGGCCATGGTGCCATGCTGAGCAGCGCTCATGGCGGCCGACCGCGCCTCGACGGCAAGGTCGCGGAAGCGCGACGACGAAGTCTCTTGCGTGAGACGCGGTGTCCACGAACGGAGACGAATGGCGCATGCCAACGCCGCCACACGCGTCCTGCGTGCAGGCTGCTTCGCAGTGGATGGTCCGGCATGCGCTCAAACAGGAACAAGACGGCTAACGTCGATCAACGTCACATCCCGAGGGCGGCCATCTTCTTGTAGAGGGTTGCGCGCCCGATGCCGATGCGTGCGGCCGCCTTCGACACGCATCCGTCTTCGGATCGCAGCGCGGCACTGAGAAAGCGCTTCTCGAACATCTTCATTGCGTCCTCGTAGCTTGTACCGTCGATGTCCATGTCCTGTGTCGCGTGCGGCTCCCGGACACATAGGACATCGGCGAGCGTGGCTTCGATATTCCCGCCGACATGTGCCGCCAGCACGTTCGCGGTGATGCACGAGCGATCGGAAAACATCAGCGCACGCTCGAGCGTGTTGCGCAATTCGCGCACATTTCCCGGCCACGCATGCTCGCGCAGCAGTTGCAGCGCGTCGTCGCTGAGAGTCGGCCGATCTATATGGTGATGCGCTGCCAGATCATCGAGGATCATGTCGGACAGTGCGGCGATATCGTGGGTGCGCTTTCTCAGCGGCGGCGTTTGAATGGTAAGCACGTTGAGCCGGAAATAGAGGTCCGCGCGGAAGCGACGTGCGGCGACGAGCTCGGGCAGTGCGACCGAGGTTGCCGCAATGATCCTTGCATTGCTCACGACCACGCGGTTCGAGCCCAGCGGTTCAAATTCCTTTTCCTGAAGTACGCGCAGGAGCTTGCTCTGCAGCGACAGCGGCATGTCGCCAATCTCGTCGAGGAAAAGCGTGCCGCCGTGAGCCAGTTCGAACTTTCCGACACGGCCTTTTCGGTCGGCGCCGGTATAGGCGCCCGCAGCCGCGCCGAACAATTCGACCTCGAGCAGCGAATCGGGAATTGCCGCGACATTGACGGCGACGAACGGTTTGTCGGCGCGCGCCGATGCACCGTGTATCGCATGGGCGATCAGTTCCTTGCCTGTCCCAGTCTCGCCGAGCAGAAGCACAGGGGAATCGACCTGGGCCGCACGTCGCGCGAGACGCTTTACTTCCAGGCTGGCGGGGCTTGTGCCGATGAAATTCGCCAGCCCGTATCGGGCTCGCCGCGTCTGGGCCAGTGCGTGGCGCGCCGCGATGAGTTCCGCCTGCAGGCGAGAGTACTGGCTGAACAGCGGTGTGAGCGCCTTCAACTCCCCAAACAGCGCAAAACCGATGGCGCCGATAATCGCGCCGTTGTCGTCCTTCAGCGGCAAGCGCGTCACGACGAAGGGTTCGCGCTCGGTTTCCATGATGTCCAGCAGAATCGGTTTGCCGGTGTCGACGACCTCTCGCATGAGGCTGTTCGGGATGACCGCCTCGCAATCGAGACCGATCGCGATCTTGGGATCGGCAAAGCCGAAGTGGGCGGCATATTTTTCGTTGATCCAGACGACCTTGGCGTGTCGGTCGACGATCAGCGTGCCCTCGCTAGAATTGTTAAAGGTTTCGAAGAGTGAGCGCATCGCGCGCCCCCATACGTAGTTGTAGTCGCTCAGGTTCGTGCCGACCTCGGTTGCCATTCGGATCTTCTCCTTGTTGTGTGACAGTGCCGTCCGGTCCTGCTTGCTGCGAATCGTCTCGGATTGGAGACGAAGGGAAGCAGTGTCTCAACTTGCAGATTCGCGCGGGAGTGGGAGTTCCCCTGATCAATTTCGTTTCTTGTGTGGACGTATTCATGGAAATGAAGTCTCGATTCCTCGCTTTCAGTTATGGATCGCACCGGCCATGGAAAGGCGGCATGACGCGCTACGGGCTGGAGGAGCAGCTCGCCGCTGCAATACGTGTCAGTGAGAGGGCCCGGAATATCGACCGGTAGCAGGCATGGATGCTGCTTATGATTCGCTCGGCGCCAGGAATCGACCGCGGTTCGTTCGACCGTTCTCTGGCGCGGCCGGTGTTGTGTCGGTCTGCTTGATCCGAATCGGCTGGCCTTTCACGACGGAACGGTCTCACGTGCCAGCTTCGTATGCAGTATCCAAACAAGTAAAGGAGACGTCATGCAATTGCTTTCACGACGCCAGTGGCGGTGGCTTGTTGGTTTCTTCGTCGCGCTCGCAACGACTTCTGCATTGGCCGCTGTCACGCCAGGCCCTGGAACCTGGAGCGCGCAGCAGACCTGGGCTGCGGATTCCGTCAATGGCGGCAATCTAACGGGTTATTTCTACTGGCCGGCGAGTCAGCCAACCACATCCAACGGTCAACGGGCGCTGATTTTGGTATTGCATGGTTGTCAGCAGACCGCGTCAGGCGACGTCATCAACAACAGCAGCACGGCCGGCTTCAACTGGAAGGCGATTGCCGATCAGTACGGCGCGATCATATTGGCACCGAACGCGACTGGCAACGTTTACTACAACCACTGCTGGGATTACGCGAACACTTCGCCGAGCCGGAGCGCAGGGCATGTCGGCGTCTTGCTGGATCTGGTGAATCGCTTCGTATCGAATTCGCAATACGCGATCGATCCCAATCAGGTGTACGTCACGGGTCTGTCTTCCGGTGGTGGCATGACAATGGTGCTGGGTTGTATCGCACCGGACATTTTCGCCGGGATCGGGATCAATGCTGGGCCGCCGCCGGGAACGACGACTGCACAGATCGGGTACGTGCCGAGCGGGTACACGGCAACGACGGCGGCGAATCAGTGCAAGGCGTGGGCGGGATCGAACTTGAGCAAATTTTCGACGCAGATCGCCGGCGCGGTTTGGGGGACATCGGATTACACGGTTGCTCAGGCCTATGGTCCGATCGATACCGCAGCTTTCCGGAGCATTTACGGCGGCACCTTTACCCAAGGCACGAAAGTCACGATCCCTGGCGGCGGAACGAACACACCGTATTCGGACAGCAGCGGCAAGGTTCGGACGCATGAGATCTCCGTTTCCGGGATGTCGCATGCGTGGCCCGCCGGATCAGGCGGAAACAACTCGAACTACGTGGATGCCACCCATATCAACTATCCTGTTTTCCTGATGGATTATTGGGTTAAGAACAACCTTCGCGCGGTGTCGGGGCCGGCGCAGTCTGGCTCCGTGCCGACCGGCCTGGCGGTCGCCGGCACCACCCAGACGACCGTCTCGCTCTCGTGGAATGCCGTTGCCAACGCAACGAGCTACAACGTGTATCGCAATGGAAGCAAGGTCGGCTCTTCCGCTTCCGCGAGCTATACGGATTCAGGGCTGATTGCGGGAACGACCTATTCCTATACGGTGAGCGAGATCGATCCAAGTGCGGGGGAGAGCGCACAGTCGTCTTCGGTATCGGCAACCACGCAATCGAGTTTCGCATGCACCGAGACGACGGCAACGAACTATGCACATGTTCAGGCCGGCCGTGCGCATGATTCGGGTGGTACGGCCTATGCGAACGGGTCGAACCAGAGCATGGGGCTGGACAATGTCTTTTACTCGAACACGCTGGCGCAGACATCGGCTGGATACTACGTCATCGGCAACTGTCCGTAACGCGGGGCACGGCTGCGACAGGTGACCGGACGAGCGATCGGCCCGTCCGATTGCCCAGGATTGCCGGGGCGGTAGGTGCGCCCCGGCAACGCCATTAGGCATCGAGCCGGATCTGTACGCCAGACGAACTGTAAAGCGCGGTTGCCTTGAATCCGTCCACCACGACGGTATCGAAGCGTCCCTGCAAGCGGCTCGTATCGATGAGCGAAACGACGTCGCCGACCTTCGGGGTGGTGCCGGCCGCGAACCGTACATGCAGGGTGCCGCCGACCAGGGTCGTCTTTCCGGCGACCGCGAGCCGACCTGTGTCACCTGTACCGCGGTCGATCTCGAGAGTGGCGCCCTTCATCTGGGTGTACTGGCCGTTGATGTTGGCGCGTGCCGGGGCCTTGATCGCGAGGCTCCCGCCGGAGATGTATACGTCACCCGCACCAAATGCCTGGGTCGATCCCGCTGCAAGCGTCCCGCCGCGGACCTCGGTGCCTCCCCGATAGCCGTTCGCGCCGGCCAGTGTCAGCATGCCGGTGCCGGCGAAAGTCAGCTTGCCTTCGCCGCCGATATCGTTACGCCATGTATCGATTGCGTTGAACCCGCCTTGCGACGCATCCATTGTTACGCTGACGTTGCCGGTAAAGATGCCGTAGCCATCCGCGGCCGCGAACAGGTTGAGCCGCCCCCAGCCTTCGGTATCGTCGAGCACCGGAGAGCCGGATGCCAGTGCGGTCGTCTTCAGTACGACTCGACGCTGATCGGCACTCAGATACGGCAACCGTGTTTCGAGCAGCACTTCGGCGCCTTTCGGCACGACCGCGCCGTCAGTCGTCGTTCCGATCGGTGCGAAGCCAAACGTCAGCCTGCGCGCATAGTTTGCCTTGCCCGCCGCGTAATCGGAGAAGCGATCATTCGATACCGTGCCGGCATGCGCGATAGCAGTGAAGGTTGCGGGTGTTGTGTTGGTCAGTGAGTACAGCGCGGTGTGCGCCTGCTGCAGTGCTGCTTGCTTCAGCGCCGTGTTCGCCGGATCGACGAGATTGGCGGCGACCACCGCCTGTGCGAGCACGCGGCCGCCGATCACGTCGAGTGGCGAATGCATGCCGGCGAGGATGCGGTTCTCGCCGAGTTCGAGCCCGCGACCGATCATCTCCTGAAACCGCTCGGGCAGCACATAGGCCATCGCAAGGGCGTCGCGCATGGCTTCGGCGGAATGGCCGCTCGGGAAACCGCCGTCGGTTGCGGGCGCCGAACTCTCGGCCGGAACGAGCGTCGGTGCGACCATCACGCTCGTGCTCCATCGGTATGGACGCGCATACTTGTAGAAGCGCTTTGCAGGCTCGGTGGAGCCGTTGTTGCCCATGGTATTGATGAAGTCGACGACGGAACCGAACTGTGCGTTGGCGCTACCCCCTACGCCAGTGTTGTTGCCGGTATCGCTGTAGAGCTTCGTCGTCGCGTCGGAAGGCACCGACGTGATGCTGGTCGTTTGCCGTGCGGCGCTGCGCCATGCGTCGGTAAGCGGACCCATGCCATCCGATACGCTGTAACCTTTGCCGCGACGATCGTCGTAATACGCGGCCTCTGCTTGCGCGGCGGTGCGTTGCATCGTCGCATTGACTACATACTGAACGTTTGCATTCAGCACCGCCGCATTGAGTGCGGTTCCGCCGGGCGAGCCGTCGTTTGGCAGACCGGTCCAAAGCGACGGCGCGATCGCCGGGAAACCCCCGGCAGCGGGAGCACTGACGCCCGCATCGACGAGGTCCGTGAGGGGTTGCCACAGCGCACGAAAGCCGTTTAGCACGCGCACGCCAGCATTCGTATTCATCGACGCGTAGCGCGCGTCGCCGCGCTGATTCGTCGCCGCGGTGTCGACGAATGCGGGCACGCCAGCAGGCACGGGTGCACTGTCGATGAAGCCTGGATCAGCAGGAGCTGCTGGGATCTGTGCAACGATTGCAGGTGGTTCGGCCCCGCCGATGTCGTCGCCGCCGCATGCGGCGACGAGGAAGGTCGCGGTAACCGCGATGGCGAGCGTATGGCGTGAGATTCGTCGACGCAATGGCATGACAAGTATGTTCCACGAAGTGTCAAGAGAGCGCGTACGATATGTTGGCTTTGTGAAAGATGCATGAAAGGGCGGAAAGAACCTTTCAGCCGAACGCACCAAAACTCGAATCAATTGCGGGAAGTGCGACGTTTTTAGGGGGCTGGTCGCGGCGAATCGATATACATCGGACCCACCTGGAATTGATTCAGTGACATGTTCCAGCCAGACACCGTTCACGCTTGAATATCAACGAACTCAAACGGCTCTGGTTCTACCGGAAGCCTGTCTGGGCGGAAGAAGCCTGGGAACACTGGATCGAGCAAGCCCGGCAAAGCGGGATTGCCGCGCTGCAACTGTTCGCGCAGCGCTTGCGGGGTTACTGGCACGGAACCCTCGCCTGCTGCCGCCATCCGCTCAATACCAGCGTCGTCGAAGGCATCAACAACACCATCAAGGTCATCAAGCGTCGGGCCGACGGGTACCGCGACGAGGAATATTTCTTCCTCAAGATCCGCGCCGCGTTCCCCGGTAATTTCACCCGCATTGCGGACACGCGCGCGATCCCGCTGTCGGCGCGGGAATCTGGCGGAACTAATCGCGTATTTGCGATCACGGTCGAGAGTGCGCCCGTGATCCCAACGAGTTCATGACGTTAGCCGCGGCAGGCGTGCCGATGCATCGGCCGGCCTCGTAAGATTCACGACAGCGTCAGCTCAGCCGGCAACGTTACTTCGAGCAGTTCCAGGTCGATGCTGCAGTCGGCAAAGCCGTACGGTGTCCCGCCCGGAATCGCAATGCTGTCGTCGGCCGTCAGAGGATAGGCATTCGCCCCTTGCGTGACCGTCAACTGTCCGGACAACACGAAAAAGAAGCAGAACTCCGATTCGTGCTGCAATTGCTCGACCTGCGCGCTTTCCTCCAGACGAACCAGGCGCACACCGGCCAAACCATCGGTTGCACGACCGATGCCGGTGTCGGAGGCGACGAAGCCGTTCATCCGCCACTGGGACCAGCTCCCGCGTGCCTGCTCGTAGCGCACGAAGCGCTGTCCGTCGAACTCGCGGTCCGGCTCGAGCGTGCTGCTCGGCAGCGTCATGTCGTGGTCGGCCATCGTGATGTGTTCGGCCGGCGTGCCGATCTCGATCACTTCCGCGCCGGCCGAGCTCTCGAGCACGCGATGCCGGATGCATGGCGGCTGCAGCACACAGTCGCCGGCATTCAGCACGAACGGCTCGCCCTGGCCTTCGTAGACGACCCGCACCCAGCCTTTGCGGCAGAAGATCATCTGGAAGCGGATTTTGTGAAAGTGCACGTAATCGGGCACCGGGCCGCCTTCGAGAATGCGAATGTGCGATGCGATGAACGCGCCGCCGTGCCGATTCGGCAGCAGGTCGCGATAGCGCAGTCCGGCGCGTCCGACGCTCCATTCGGCGCCGTCCTGTACACGCGACAGCACGAGTTCCTGTCGGTTGACGGGCGTTTTCATCTTCGGCTCGGCGGCGATCAAGCGGATTTCGACGCCGTTCGGTGCAACGAGCGTCCGATTGGATTCGCCGAGCTGCATCTCGTCGTCGCAGAGCACATCGAGCTTCGTCACGCCATCGGGCGCGCCGACGGCCACGCGCAGTGTCAGGTTGCCGCGCGACAGGATGGCCGTGCGAGGGCTGTCCGCGGGGAAAATCGCGTCGATGCGAAAACCGAGGCGCTCGATGAAGAACTGCGTCGTCGCAGGCAGATCGGTGCAGGACATCGGCACGTGAAAGCCGCGAATGCCGACGATCGGTTGGAAGGGAAGGGTCGTTGCCATAATTCGTCCGTGGAGTGTCGTGGTACAAGGGATGTAGTTGCGTCTTACCGTGTCGGCTGCGGCGGTCCGGTCAGCACGCACGACACGCCCTCGCGGCGCGGTGCCTTCGAACGTACGATGTGCGGCGTTTTCATCGCGGCAGGTGCGCCGCGACGCGCTCGATTCCGGCAGCGGTAGTCGTCGCGCCCGGTGACAACCGCAGCGTACGGCCACGTGAATCGACATGGATCCGCCGTGATGCCAGCATCGTCACGATCAGCTGAGGATCATGATCCGCCGGGATCTCGACCATCACACTGCCGCCGCGCAGCCCGTCGTCGCGAGGCGACAGCAGCCGGTAGCCTAGCCCATCGGCGATCTCCATCAGTTGATGGCAAAGCGCGAGATTGTGCGTGCGCAACTCGCCCGGGCGTTGAGCGAGCAGCCAGTCGATGCCCGGCTGCGACGCGACGAACGGCAGCAACGATGGCGTGCCGGTATCGAAGCGACGCGCGCCCGCTGCATAGGAAAACGTGTCGAGGTTCCAGTTGAATGGATCCGGCTGACTGAACCAGCCTCGCACGCCAGGCTGCATGCCGTTATCCAGCAGATGCGGCGCGACATAACCGAGGCCGGTGCCAGGCGCGCCGCACAGCCACTTGAGCGTGGAACCGCAAACGAAATCGACCGGTGTATCGTGCAGATCGAACGGCAGGATGCCGGCGCCCTGGGTGATGTCGAGCGCGACGAGGCTGCCGGTGCTGCGCGCCTGCGCGATGAGCGCAGCCAGATCGACGCGCTTCGACGTCAGCGACGACACCCATGTGACCAACGCGAGCGCGACCTCCGCATCCCAGGCGGCGATGAAGTCTTCATCGCGCACGTACGCCTCGCCTTCGCGCACGGGCACGGTTTTCAGCGTGAATCCGCGTCTCGCGGCCACACCGTTGAGCAGGAAATGCAGGCTGGGGAAGCAGTCCGCGGCGACCAGCACGGTCCGACCCGCCAGCGCGGCGTCGTCGAGGCCGTCGAGAAAGCGTGCGAAGACGTCCGTCACGTTCTGGGCCCCGAACACGTGTGCGGCGTCTGCACCGATCAGCGTCGCCCAGCTCGAAAGGAGCGCATCGCGCGCGCCGAGTCCGGCGGCCCAGCGGCGATCGTCCGGGGCATACCAGTCGGCGGTGAAACGCGCGAGCGCGTCCGTTACCGCAGCCTGCTGGCCGGGAAAGATGCCGACAGAGTGATACATCAGCCAGCCGCTGAAGTCGTCGTCGGTTGCAATGGAGGATGGCGTCATGGTCGAGGTTGCGTCCGGATGTCGGGTGTCGGACTAGATGTGTTTGACGATGGACCGGTGATGGATTCCGATGCAGCACAGGCTCAGCACTGCGCAGGCCATCAGGTAGAACGCGGGGGAGACCGGATCGTGAGTCCAGCCGATCATCGCGGTGACGAGCCACGGCGTGAATCCGCCGAACACCATCACGCCGATGTTGTAGCTGAACCCGAGGCCGGTGCTGCGCACGGTGGTCGGAAACAGCGAAGCCAGCACTGCCGCGAGCGGCCCGAAATAGATCGCCTTCAAGGCACCTGCCAGCACCATGATCGCCATCAGCACCGCGAACGACGGGGAACCGATCAGCCAGCGAAAGCACGGATAGATCGTCAGCAGCGTAAGGGTGGCGGAAACGACCATCATCCTGCCGCGACCGTAACGATCCGCGAAATGGCCCATCAGCGGCGTGAAGATCATCAGGATCGCGCCCGTCAGCACGGTTGCAGCGAAGCCGGTGGAGGCAGGCAGATGCAGCTGTTTGACCGCATAAGTCGGCATGTAAAGAATCATCAGATAACTGGCTGCGGTCGAGACGGCCATGATGCCCGCGGCGAGCGCGACGCGGCCGAGATGGTGTGCAAGCAGGTCGCGTACTGGTGCGGCGTGTTTGGCTTGCGACGGCTGCAGCGTGTCGTCGATATGGCGTCGAATATAGAGGCCGACCGGCGCGACCAGCAGGCCGAACACGAACGGCATGCGCCAGCCCCACGATTCGATCTGGGCGGGCGTGAGCAGGCCGCTCAACGCGAGTCCGGCGAATGACGCAAGCACCGTGGCGGCTCCCTGACTGGAGAACTGCCAGCTGCCGAGAAACGACTTCCGTGCGGACTGTTGTTCGATCATCAGCGCTGTGCCGCTGCCGAACTCCCCGCCCGTCGAAAACGCGATGAGCACGCGCGCCAGCATCAGCCCGATCGGTGCCGCGATGCCGATACTTGCGTAGGTGGGAATCAGCGCGCAAACCAGCGTGCCGACCGTAGTCAGCCAAAGTGCGGCGAGCAGCCCCGCCTTGCGACCGTGCCGGTCAGCGTAGCGGCCGAGCACCAGCGCGCCGAGCGGGCGGAACACGTACGAAATACCGAACGTGCCGAACGTGAGGAGCAGCGAAACCGTGTCGTCGTGCGCGGGGAAGAACAGCTTCGATAACGTGACCGCGAAGAAGCCGTATGCGGCGAAGTCGAACCATTCGAGTGCATTACCGATGCTGCTGGCGACGATCAGGCGCTTCAGTGGCCCGTTGTCCTGGCGGACGGCCGGTTGATCTGTGACGATGGATTGCATGAGCGTGGTCCGGAGAGGAGTAGTGTCGAGTCAAGTCGGCTCAGGCTGGAATCAGCGTGCCGCGGCGGTATGAAGTGCGTTGTGTATCGCCCGCCCGGATACGCCCAGATCCCAGAATAATCCCGTCATGATCTGCAGCGCTTCGCGTGCGACGCTGCCGAGAAGGTGTTCGTCCGGCGCATGCTGGCGGCAGTTCGGATAGGAGTGCGGCACCCAGATGGTCGCGAGGCCGAGCGTCGTCGCAAAGCACTCGTTCGGGATCGTGCCGCCGAGGTTCGGCAGGATCGTCACCGGCTTGCCGCTGGTGGTCGCGATCGATGCTTCGGCCCAGCGCGACCATGGATGGTCCGGGTCGAGGCGCGTCGCATTGCCGGAGGCCTCGATCGTGACGTCGACATTGTCGAACCCTTCGCGACGCAGATGGGCGAGCAGCAGTTCACGCGCGTTCAACCAGTCGGTGCCCACCACGAAGCGCAATTGGCAGACCGCTTCCGCGCTGGCGGGAATCGCGCTGATGGGTCTGCCGATGTTGCCTGCCTGCATCGCGAGCACTTCGAGCGTATTCCATGCGTAGACGCGTTCGGCGTCGCTCAGACCCGGTTCGCCCCAGCCCTGCGACAGCGGCGGATCGCCGTCGTCGGCGCCGACTTCGAGCTTGCCGACGAGCTCGCGCACGCGCTGCGGAATCGGTGGCGGCAACAGGCCATTGACGCGGATCCGGCCGTGGCCGTCGACGAGGCTCGCGAGCGCATTGGCCAGCACCGTTGCGGGATTGGCGAGCACGCCACCCCAATTGCCGGAATGACGCGCGCCGAACGAGTTGACGACGCGCAGCCGGAAATGCAGTGCGCCGCGCGAGCCGAGGAACATGGTGGGGGCGGCGGCGCGTTGGCGCGGGCCGTCCGACGCGATCAGCAGGTCGGCCTGCAGCCGTTCCGCGTATCGCGTACAGACCGCATCGAGCCCCGGCGAGCCCACTTCCTCGCCCATTTCGATGATCACCTTGGCGTTGAACCCTAGCGAGCCGCGCGTGGCGAGCACCGAAGCGAGGGCAGTCAGGTTGATCGAATGCTGTCCCTTGTTGTCCGCAGTGCCGCGGCCATACCAACGATCGCCTTCGATGTGCAGCTCCCACGGCGAGCGCCCTTGCGACCAGTTGTGCTCGTCGCCGTTCACGACGTCTCCGTGGCCGTAGATCAGCACCGTCGGTAGCCCGGCGGATTCCATGCGCTCGCCGACAAGCATGGGTGGCATGCCGGCCACCGGGTTCTCGACGATTTCCGTCGTGAAACCGAGCGCATGCAGAGCCGGTCCAATTTCGTCGGACAGATAGTGGCGCAGTGCCGCTTCCGCCTGCGGATTCTGGCTCTCCGTGCGCAACGCGACACGGCGGCTCAACGCCGCATGAAAGGCGCCGCTGTCATAGTGGCGGGCGGCGTGCGAGAGGGCTTCGGAGCGTGTCATGTCGAAAAATGTGGAGCATCGATGACGTTCAGACTACCGGCATCGAATGTTTTTTGTATTCGCAATCAAACAACGTATATTTGCGAAAATCGCAAACCCCGCGGAGACACGCCATGCGCAACCTGCTTGATTCGTCGTTGTACTACTTTTCAGTGGTGGCGCAGAGCGGGTCGCTCAGCGCGGCGACCGAAAAGCTTGGCGCCACCGTCTCGGCGCTGAGCCGCCACATTGCGAAGCTGGAGGGTGATGTTGGCGCACCGCTGTTCGAGCGGCACGCGCGCGGCATGGTTCTCTCGGACGCGGGGCGCATGCTGCTGCGTTACGCGCAGAGCAGCCTCGCGGAGGGGCAGGCCGTGATGAGCGCAATCCAGGGGGACAAGGCGCGCCGCGAGCGCAAGCTCCGAATCTCGTGCACTGAGGGCTTTGCACTAGACTTCCTGCCCAACTCGCTTTCCGCGTTCTACACGCAGCATCGGGATGCTGTCATCTCGATCGAAGTGACGTCGTCGGACGGTGCGAGCCGAATGCTGGTGGACGGCGACGCGGCGATTGCGCTGTCGTTCAGCCTGAAACCCGAACCCGATGTGGTAGCGCATCTCACGTTGCCTGCGCCGGTGCTGGCGCTAATGTCACAGGATCATCCGCTGGCATCTCGCCAGACGCTGTCCTTGGTCGACCTGCAGGCCCATCCGGTGCTCCTGCAGGACACGGGAACGACCATACGGCAGTTGTTCGACATTGCCTGTAACGTCGAGGGCATTGATGTCGTGACGCCGATCACGAGCCGTTATGTGGCTTCGCTGTACCGCTTCACGCAGGTGATTCCGGGCGCGATCATGCTTTCCGGTTTCATGTCGGTTGCAAACCGGTTCGAAGCAGACGGCCTTGTTGCGGTGCCGTTCGACAATCCACTCCTGCAGCAGCGTCGTCTGCAGGTGAAAACCTCTGCGGCTCGGCCGCTTACAGAGCTTGCCACGCTTTGCCTTGAGCATCTGACCGCTGATCTGCAGCGAACCCAGGCGCGACATCCGTAGGTGCGGTGCCCCCTGGACGTAGGGGGCGAGCTTTGCATCCCGCGCAAAGCCCGCTTGTTTGATTTCGAACGCACCACGGAAAGAGCAGCGCTAGAGTGCAATGGCACCGACTTCTCGGACTACACGCGAAGCGCCTGATTGCATTCAACCCTGGAGATCAACGTGAAAAAAAACCTGCTTGCCGTCACGGCGGTACTGTCGGTAATTAGTATTCCTTCTCATGCTCAGAGCAGCGTGACACTGTACGGCATCGTCGACGCCGGTATTGCGTTCAACAGCAACTCTGGCGGCAGCAGGCTCTATCAGCTGTCGAGCGGAAACATGCAGGGTAGCCGTTGGGGCCTTCGTGGCGCCGAAGATCTGGGCGCGGGGCTGAAAGCCGTGTTCGCGATCGAGAACGGTTACAACGTGACGAATGGCAAGTTGTTGCAGGGGGGGGACGAATTCGGCCGGCAGGCCTATGTCGGGCTGGCGTCGGACCGCTTCGGCTCCGTCACGTTGGGGCGGCAGTATGACGTCGTGGTCGATTTTGCCGCGCGCTTCGAATCAGCGGCGCAATGGGCGACCGGCTACGGCGCGCATCCCGGCGATCTGGACAATCTGCAGAATTCGAACCGCGTCAACAACGCGATCAAGTTCAAGAGCGTCGACTACGCGGGACTGAAGTTCGGCGGTGTGTATAGTCTTGGCGGAGTTGCAGGGCATTCCGGCACGAATCAGATCTGGTCGGTCGGTGCCGGATACGACCGCGGACCGCTGTCGCTGGGCGTAGGTTATCTCAATGCGCGAGATCCGAATTACTCCTTTTTCGGCAACAACAGCACGTCGAGCACTACCGCGTCGAACATGACGGCCAGCACGGTCTATTCGGGCTACGCGTCAGCGCGCACCCAGCAGATCATCGCAGCGGGTGCGGCATATCAGCTTGGCCATGCGACGATCGGCGCGATGTACACGAACACGCAGTTCCGCGGCCTGGGTGCGCTTTCGTCGCTGAATTCGTTGCACTATCAAGGTACGGCGGCGTTCCACAATGCCGAAATGAACTTCAAGTATCTGCTGACGCCTGCATTGACCGTGGGCGCCTCGTATGACTACATGAAAGGCTATGGCGTCAACCATGCAACCTACCATCAGGTGAATCTCGGCGTGGACTATTTCCTGTCGCCGCGAACCGACGTCTATATCAGCGGCATCTATCAGCATGCGACAGGAACGGACTCGACCGGCAAGACGGCCGTCGCGAACATCACGGGGTTCTCGGCTTCGTCGAACGGTAATCAGTTTGTCGCAGTCACCGGGATCCGACACAAGTTCTAGTCTCCGGACGAACAGTAAGCGATATTGATTGACCCACACGGCTGCGCTGGCGCAGCCGCAGCCGCAGCCGCAGCCGCAGCCGCAGCCGCAGCCGCAGCCGCAGCCGCAGCCGCAGCCGCAGCCGCAGCTGCAGCTGCAGCTGCAGCTGCCTTCGTGCCGGATGACGCTTACTGCTGCCAGCCCGTTATCTCGCGCTCGAACTGATCCCGCAACAGCGCAGCGAACTCCTCAGCCAATTGTGACGCGGCCCCATGCGGAGGATACAAAAGGAAATTGGGGTAATTGATCGATGGTGAAAACGGTAACACCTTGATCCCATGGCCCACATAGTCCGTCGCCACCAACGGATGCGCGAGCGTCACACCGAGCCCGAGCTTCACCATTTCACAACATGTCGCGCTGTACTGCGCTTCGAGCGACAGGGTGCGCTCGATTCCCTCTTGTTCGAACACACGGTCCGTCTCCTCCCGCGATCCGTCGCCATGCACGAGCGAAATGTATTGCTCGCCGCGAAGGTCCGATGCCTCGATTCTGCTTTTATTCGCGAGACGATGATTCTTCGGCAAGAGGCAAACGACCTCCGAGTCAGGCAACGCAACGGCCTGACACGTAGCGGCCGCAGAGACGAACGCGACGATCCCCACGTCGCAGAACTGCGAAGAAACCCATTGCTCTACCGTATTCGACGTGTTCGTGTGAATCGACACGGTCACGTCTGGTCGAGACTGTCTGAAGCGCTGCACGACTCTCGGCAGAAAGCTCATGCCGATGCCGGGGATCGACGCAATGCGTAGACGGCCGCTGCCAAGATTCCGAATGCTGTCGGCCGCATACGCGAGACTTTTCAGCCCGACGAAGACACGCTCGACTTCGCGAAAAAGCGCCTTGGCTTCCGGTTTTGGATTGAGACGACCCCCGGAGCGCTCGAAGAGCACGAGCCGCGTATCGGCCTCCAGTTGTGTAATCAGCCTGCTTACATTGGACTGGGAGGTGTGAAGTTCCGCAGCGGCGCCCGTCGTCGAGCCGGCTTGCATCACCGCACGGAAGGCTTCGATCTGGCGTAGTTTCATCTGGACTATCTCTTTTTGGCATAGGTTGGCGTCAGATTGGTATTTGACTGCATAAGGGTGGTCGCTCAACATCCGTATTAATACGCACGCGTTGCCGGGGCCGCGACATCGGCTTCAAGTAAAGCTGGTCGGAATTGCTTGTTCCTTCCGTGCTTGAACCCCAATGGGCGGCAAGCCACGGTGACATTGTTATTTTGAGCAAGGACCGTATGAAGACGCATCGCTCGACGGCCCACTACGATGTGATCGTCGTTGGTGGTGGTTTGGTCGGATCAGCAGTTGCCTATGGCATCGCCCGGCAAGGTGCCCATGTGTTGGTCGTAGACGAGGGGGACGACGCATTTGGCGCCTCCGTTGGCAATTTTGGATTGGTGTGGGTGCAAGGCAAAGGAATCGGGCTACCTGCCTACACGACCTGGACCCGTGAATCCGCGCGGCTCTGGCCAGCGTTCGCCGACGAATTGCGTGATGAAACCGGCGTGGACGCGCAATTACTGCAACCTGGCGGTTTCGACCTGTGTTTTTCGGATGAGGAACTCCAGGAGCGTGGAAGGCAACTGCTGCAGCTGTCGGGCGATGCCGATGGCGACTATCCGTTCGAGGTGCTCGACGCGGTGGACCTGAGGGCCCGCATCCCCGAAATCGGCGCTTCGATTGCCGGCGCAACGTATACGCCGATGGACGGCCACGTCAATCCTCTAAAGCTGCTGCTCGGCCTGCGAAGGGGCCTGGTCAACCGTAAAGCACACTTCGCCACCTCCGAGCGCGTCGTGCGAATCGACTCGCAATCGGGCGGATTCGTCGTCCATGGACAGCGCGAGCGCTGGTGCTCTGCGAGGGTCGTGCTCGCCGCCGGGCTAGGCAACAAGGACCTCGCGCCGATGGTCGGGCTGCAGGCACCGGTCGTGCCGATACGTGGTCAGGTTCTGATCAGCGAGAGAGTCGCTTCGTTTCTGCGTTTCCCGACCGTCACCGTGCGTCAGACGAACGAAGGCACCGTCCAATTGGGCGACTCACTCGAAAACGTCGGTTTCGACAACGGCGTCACGACGGATGTGCTCGCGGAGATTGCGATGCGCGGCGTGAAAGCATTTCCGCTGCTTCGTGATGTGCGTCTCGTGCGAGCGTGGGGTGCGCTGCGCGTGATGACGCCGGACGGCTTCCCGATCTACGAGGAGTCCAGCGCGTGCCCGGGCGCGTTCAATATCAGCTGCCATAGCGGCGTCACGCTGGCCGCGGCGCATGCGCTGCGCCTTGCGGGCTGGATCACTGGCGCGCGGGAAGCCCCCGTTCTACACGCGTTCGCCGCTGATCGCTTCCGGAAACCATACGAAACATTTAGCCATGTCGACTGAACCTCTGTTCGAGCAATTGTCCACCGCGCATGCCCCAAAGGTGCGAATTTTCTTCAACGATTCGCCATACGAAGTGCCGGGCGGGATGAATCTGGCGGCGGTTCTCCTTGCCGTGGGCATTCGACGCTTCCGCAGAACGCCCGTGAGCGGAGCCGCGCGTGCACCGTATTGCATGATGGGGGTTTGCTTCGAGTGCCTGGTGGAGATCGACGGCCAGCCCAATTGTCAGAGTTGCCTCGAAAGCACGCGGGACGGCATGCGTGTGCGGTCGCAGGAAGGCGTAAGGCAGGTATCGATCGAATCGCCTGTCGAATCCGATACGAGCGACCGCAAGGGGCAGGGACAATGATTGCCGAATCAGTTGATGTTGCCGTGATCGGCGCAGGGCCCGCGGGCATGGCCGCTGCGACTGCCGTCGCGCATGCCGGACTGTCGGTCGTGCTGCTTGACGAGCAATCGACATTGGGGGGGCAGATCTATCGGTCCATCGCCCATACCGACGACGAGCGTGTCGCATTGCTCGGGCCGGACTACGCGGCTGGCGCCGCTATCGCAGCGGCGGTGTCCGAAAGCAATGTTCGTCACGAAGCGGGGGCCCAGGTGTGGTTGGTCAGCAGGGACCGCGAGATTCATTACACGCAGTGCGGTCGCAGCAAGTCGCTGGCGGCTCGTCACCTCGTGCTGGCGACCGGCGCGATGGAAAGGCCATTTCCGATTCCCGGATGGACGACGCCAGGCGTGATGACAGCCGGCGCGGCGCAAATCCTGCTGAAGGCATCGGGCACGGTGCCGAGACACCCTGTCGTGCTCGCGGGTTGCGGGCCGCTACTCTATCTGCTTGCGTGGCAATACCTGCGCGCTGGCGTGCCCATTCGTGCTGTCGTCGAGACGACCGTTCTGGCCGACAGGATGCGCGCGGCGAGACACTGGACGAGTGCGTTGCTTGGATGGCGCGATCTGATGAAAGGTGTGAACCTGCTGCGCGCGCTGCGAATCGCGCGGGTACCGGTCTACCGAGGTGCATCAGATCTGCGTATCGAAGGTGAGCAGGCTGTAACCGGACTGACCTTCACTGCTGGCAACAAGCGCCAGCATGTCGAAGCAGAACTCGTGCTCCTGCATCAAGGCGTCGTGCCGAATACGCAGATCTCCTGGTCGCTTCAGGCATCGCATCGTTGGGACATCGATCAGCTTTGCTGGGTACCGAACCGTAACGACGTATTTGAGCTGGATGTGCCTGATGTATTCGTCGTGGGCGACGGTGGGGGTATTGCCGGCGCGAAGGCGGCAACGGCGCAAGGCCGGATATGCGGGCTGGAAATCGTTCGGCGTCACGGCAAGATCGACATTGTCGAATTTAACCGAAGCGTGCGCCGATTGCGCGCCGAGCATGCCGGGCACCTTCACATTCGACCGTTTCTCGACGCGCTGTATCGACCCAGTGACCGCGCGCGAATCCCGGCCGATGACGTACTGGTTTGCAGATGCGAGGAGGTCACGGCTGGTGCAATTCGGGAGTCGGTTGCGCTCGGATGTGTCGGCCCGAACCAGGCGAAGGCGTTCAATCGATGTGGGATGGGGCCCTGTCAAGGACGCCTGTGCGGGCTCACCGTTTCCGAAATCATTGCGCAAGAACGTCAGGTTTCCCCGGAAGTTGTGGGCTATTACAGGATCAGGGCACCCATCAAGCCGCTCACGCTCGGTCAATTGGCCGGAGCCGCAGAGTGTGTCCAGTGACAGACGATACGTCGGAACACGAGCAGCGTTCGGCGAGAAGCATCCAAATGATGGCAACCGGGGTGTCGATGGCGGCACATCCGAACTTTACGGAGGCACTGCATGATCGATCGTCAGGGAGTGAATGGAAGGCTAAGCAGGGTGTTGGTCGTGAATGGGTTTGTTTTCCTGTCGGGCGTGACCGCCCGAGACACGACGGGTGGAGTCGGTCAACAAACGAAAGACATTCTTGATCAGATCGATAGCCATCTGAAAGCAGCCGGTACCGACAAATCTCGCATCGCGGTTGCCAACATCTGGCTGGCGGACATCGATACTTTCGACGACATGAACGAAGCATGGGATGCATGGGTCGACAAGGCCTGTCCTCCCGCACGCGCTACGGTCGAATCGCGCCTTGCGGGTGAAGACCTTCTCGTCGAGATTCAGGTTCAGGCGGTTGTGTAACCGTCCGATGTCGTATGAGAGGTAGGAAGCGCGAGCGAATCGGGAAGATCGCCCGCTCGAGGAGGTGTGTGGAGATTGTGAATCGACGCGGACCGGTCCTGCTACCACATGGCTGCACCTATCTCAAATTTGCATAGCGTGCACAGGTAGTCGCAATGCGAACGGGTTTGCCGGAGCATACGATGAGTATGTATCGACTCAGAATATGGGGCGGCCACACGAGCGGGAAATGGGTATTCGTCGTCGGGAAATTTTTTTGGTGGAATGATCGAGGTTCTTCCGCTTTCTCAAATGAACGATTGGACATCTTCTTAGGTTTGTGTTGTACGCCTGATGGATCATATCGAACGGTAAGGAGCGGAGTTCGCTGTTTGTTTTTGCTTTAAGGTAGCTTGCGCCAGGCTGATTCACCCGATAATAAATCATATGACTAACTGAATTGTTAGGTCGATTAAAATTCTGATGAGTTGAGGAGCGGAGATGAGAAAATTTGTTGCTTCGGCTGTACTGTGTGTGCTTGCGACGTCAACATGGGCGGCGGATACTCTGCGCTTTGGTATTGAGGCGGATTATCCTCCATTTGAATATAAGCTGCCCAGTGGAGAATTGACGGGTTTCGATATTGATATTGGAAACGCTGTTTGCGCCAAGTTGAAGGTGAAGTGCAAATGGATCGAGAATTCTTTCGATGGGTTGATTCCTGCATTGCAGGCAAGAAAATTTGACGCCATCAATTCGGCCATGTGGGCTACAGAGCAACGTGAGAAGGCGATTGACTTTACGTCGATAATTTATACGCCTCCGATTCGCCTGGTGGCGCGATCGGGTAGTCACATCCTTCCGGACGCAGAATCGCTGAAAGGAAAGCGCATTGGCGTTCAGCAAGGTGGAACGCAGCAATATTACGCGGAAAAAAAGTGGGCTCCAGCTGGTGCTGCCGTTATTACATATCCGAGTCAAACAGCAGTATTTGCTGATTTGGCTGCCGGTCGAATCGATGCAGCCTTGCAGTCGCAGCAAAGTGCTGAAGATAGCTTTCTGAAAAAACCAGAGGGAAAAGATTTCGCATTCGTCGGCGGACCATTGACTGATGAAAAAATATTTGGTCGTGGGGTTGCCTTTGGGGTTCGAAAGCAGGATTCCGATTTGAAAGAACGACTGAATATGGCGATTTTGTCATTAAAGCAAGACGGCACGCTCGATAAGCTAGCGAAAAAATATTTTCAATATCAGATTGTGGACCATTAAGCTTCTGGCTGAGAAAAAGAGATTCGGTGATGTGTTACATCGAGGCGTTGGAGACTTCAATGGCGCATCATCGTGCCGTGCGCCGATCGTCGCTCAATTCAAGTCATATATTGACGAGGCTTGGAGCAATCATGTTCTCCAGAACGTCTCCAATCTCGCCTTGGTGCGCATTTTGGACTTGATGAGCACGGCGGCGTCGAGGCACTATGAGTCGATTTTCATCGTCACGCTGGACTCGGCTTTGGAGAGTGGACGGAAAAATTTCGACCGTTTGGTAATGGGTGACGCTGTGCGCGCCGATGGCGGCTATATGATGTGCGGAATTTAACTTTATCAGGAATATTAGAATTTCATACCCTCGATGGTCGTTGTTCGAGAATTTCTGGGGATTTCAATGCTTGATTTTAATATCAAAACAATGGCGCGTATCGTCGCAGCCGAGGTCTTTGAGATCGAGGCGGGGCTGGTTACGCCATACAAGATGACCGAAGGCACGTTGGTCTCAACGAGCGCCGTAATGGTGAAGCTGACGGACGCCGACGGCGTGGAGGGTTGGGGTGAAGCGAATCCTTACGATGTCTTTACTGGCGGCACGGCAAGCGATGCCGCGCGAGCGCTGAGGGACACCCTGCTGCCTATCGTGATGGCATCTCCTGCTCCTGCTCCCGGCAGCATCGATGAGGAACTCGACGCACAGCTTACCGGGCATCTTAGCGCAAAGGGAGCGGTTACCATGGCGCTTCTCGATATTCTGGGCAAGCGGCTGAATGTCCCGGCGGCGACACTATTGGGTGGGGCCCTGAGGAAATCGCTGCCGGTGCTGTGGCCTCTCAGTAACGGCACGGCCGACGAAGACATTCGCGTAATTGACGAGCGAATGGTCCAAGGATTCTCCAGTTTCATGCTGAAGATGGGCACGTCTCCGATACGAAGCGAGATCGGGCGCGTGGCGGAGCTTGAAGCGCGGTACGGGAGCGCGATCACGCTAATCGCCGACGCCAATGAAGGCTGGACTCGCGCAGAGGCTCGCGAGTTTCTTGATGGAGTGAGCGGCTCCCGCTTGGCGTTCGTTGAACAGCCATTGATCAAGTCGGACCTGGAAGGTGCGGCAATGCTGGCGAGAGACAGCCGCATCCCTATATCGGCTGACGAAGCCGTGGCGGGACTATCACATTCGGCTGAGCTGGCGCGCGCTGGTGCCGCGAATATCTTTAGCGTTAAAAGCAGCAAAAATGGCGGGCCATTGCGCGCTCAGCGCATTGCGGCGGTGGCTGAGGCATTCGGCATTCGTTGCTACATGAACTCGATGATCGAATTCGGCGTCACGCAAGCTGCGTCACTGCAACACGCCGTAACGATCGGGAATCTCGTCGATGTGGGGCACGCCTTTATGTCCACGTTACGGCTCACGGACGACCCGACCGATTTTTCGACGTTCGTGCGCAATGGAGTGGTGCATCTTCCGGAAAGAGCAGGGCTGGGCATGGAGGTCGACGAGCCGCACGTGCGTCGCATGACATCAAACGGATTTGAGCTTCGTGCACCAGCTTGAACTGTAAGGGCGACTGTTGCGTATAAGACACGCCAATTTGGAGGTGAAAGGTGCCGACGTCCTCAATGAGATCGACTTCACTGCCGTGATGTGGAAGAGGGAACGGCTTTATCCATCTGCGGAATATTGCAGAGTCTTCCGCATTTCTTCGTATCCGGTCTTTTAAGAACACCCCTCAGGAGTTGGAGGCAGCTGCCATGCTCCACGGTGTGAGGTCAGCATATTCGTCAGAGGTTGCAGCAAGTGAGCGGCAACTTTGCGAACAGTCAGACGAGGTAGACGTGCGGTTCGATGCTGTTTGCTTTGCATGTCTTGACGAGGGAGTACAGGTTGGCGTGGACCAGTGCGCTGGCGATCGTATCGGAGAACAACCAGCTCTTGCGGCCGATGATGAACGACCGTATCGCGTTCTCTCACGGGTGGTTTCGAAATCAGCCAGTTGACGTTCTGGGCGTAGCGGACCAGTTTGGGCCACTGTCCACTCATGTATTGTGAGTGATTCATAGGCGTCGTTTCAACTAAATGGAAGCGATGGGCCGAGAAATCGCCGCGCGATTGCGTTGGGTGCGCACACGAAACCAGCAATGCCGGCCTCGTGTACGGGCTTATCCGTGATTTTGTGGGCGGGGCATATCATGAGGTGTAAAGGCCATGGATATGCCGATGAAGAAGAAAAGACAAACTGTAGCGCGTCAGGCAGCGGCCCGAGGGCCGCTGCCTGAACTGCCCAAGGAACTGCTGGACCAATTGGTCAAGGGGCCGATGACGCTGCCGAGGTGCAGGACCTGAGGCTGGCGTTCAACAAGGCGGTCATCGAGCGCGCGATGGGCGCCGAGATGAATCTGCATCTGGGCTATCCTTCGGGCCAGCCTAAGCCGCCCGGGCAGGTCAACGAACGCGACGGTGCCAGCGGCAAGACGGTCATCACCGATCGCGGCCCAGTCCGGGGCGAAGTGCCTCGCGACCGTGACGGCAGCTTCGAGCCGATCCTGATCCCCAAGCACGAACGCCGTTGCACTGGCTTCGACGAACGCTTTATCGCGATGTACGCCCGCGGCATGAACGTGCGCGAGATTCAAGGGTTTCTGACCGAGCACTATGGCACCGAGGTATCGCCCGACTTCATCAGTTCGGTCACCGACGAGGTGATGGCCGAGGCGCTGAGCTGGCAGAGCCGCCCGCTCGAGACGATGTATCCGGTGGTGTTCTTCGACGCGCTGCGGGTCAAGATCCGCGACGACGGCGTGGTCAGCAACGAGGCCGTCTATCCGGCTTTGGGCATTCAGGCCGACGGCCAGCGCGACGTGCTGGGCCTCTGGATCAAGCAGACCGAGGGCGCTAAGTTCTGGCTCAAGGTGTTCAACGAACTCAAGACGCGCGGCTGCCAGGGCATCCGTAAGCATCTCACGGTGGCCGTCTTGCTGCGCTCGCCAAAAGTGCCCGTGTCGCATACGTCGCCTGAAAACCGGGCCACTATCTTGAAATCGAATTCACTCCCCTGGCATTGATCGGGACGCCGCCTTTTTATTTGCGGTGGCGTATTTCGTGATGCAGCGTATGAAGATCCAAAACGCAATGAACTATCTGCACCATCACCACGGACGCCCGCTGTTGCGCCGTGGTTCGTTTCGCAGTAAGCGTCGGGGCAGTACCGTGTTGACTGATGTGAGAAGAAGGTGCATGCGGATTCTGTAAGAGCGATCGAACCAGGTTACGAGTGTTGCACAGCAGCTGGATTGTCGCCGGGAGTGGTTGATGATACGAACCTATCAGGGCTCATGCCACTGCAAAGCAGTGCGCTTCGAGATTGACGCCGACATAGATCATGTGCGGGCAGTGCGACTGCTCTGTCTGCTCGATGCGGGGGGGGGCGTTAATTTATCGCGTTCCTGCGGACGCATTCCGCCTTCAGACGCCGTTAGATAGTCTATCTGTCTATCGCTGGGGTTCACGAACCGCGGCGGACTATTTTTGCCCCACCTGCGGAATCTTGCCATTTCGCAAGCCAAGCGCTCCTACTGCTGAGGAAGCAGCAAACGGAATGGCCCCCTTTTGATGGCTGGGCCTTTGTCAAACGCATTTGAAATCTGAGCCACTTCGCGCCTGATCGCGCAAAGTAAAACTGAGCCAGTCGTTACCTCTTCG
>NZ_QTQA01000037.1:0-56478 GCF_003853825.1 Burkholderia sp. Bp9012
AATTATACAAGTCGCTCCTCTACTCCCCACCTCACATAATCAGTCATCCATATCAATAAGGTGAGCAATTTGCCGACTGAAACCGGAGCCGTCCGCTGGAAGACCCTAAACAACCCGGCGATCCTCAAAAAGGCCCGTTGCAACATTCGAGCCGATGGTGGTTGAAGCGATCACACCGCCCCCGCCCTCCTGCCAAATCATCAGCCCCCCCGGATATCTCCCATCCGATATCGCGATTTTCCGTATCGAGCGCGCGTGGCTAGACTGGCGACGCATTCTCGACGCAGCATCGTCGTACGGCAACGCGACACGCCCTCACACAAACGATTCCGGGAGATGAGCCATGTCCGACCGGCATGCGTGCCGAGGCGCGCTCAAGACACTCGGCCTCGCGGCCGGCACCGCGCTGCTCGCCGCCGCGCGCCCGAGGCCTGCACGCTGTGCCACGGCGCGGACGGCCAGGTGCAATCGAGCGGCGGCAAGCCGGTCTTTAGGGCGCTCTAGGGTGCACGCTCGTTCAACTGGGGCGCGGGCATGGGCGACATCCGCAACGCGGCCGGTTTCGTGAAGGCGAACATGCTGCTTGGGCTCGGCGGCACGCTGACCGATCAGGAAGCGTGGGAGGTCGCGACCTTCATGGACAGTCACGAGCGCCCGCAGTCCCCCCCCCCCGTTTCACCGGCTCGGTGCAGGACACCCGCGCGAAATTCCACGACACGCCCGCCTCGATGTACGGGCGCGAAGTGAACGGCCGCGTGCTCGGCGCGCCATGAAACCTAGCTTGCCCGAGCGGCGCGGCATGCCAGATCACGGATGCCAGCGATACACGACGAGGCTCGACCCGTTGTAGTTGTCCTTCGTGATCACGTATTCGCCGGTCGAGCGCAGGTACGCACGGATGCCGTACATCGAGTCGACGTCGTTGCCGACGTCCATCGCCGACGTGTTCGAATTCGTCAGCGTGGTCACGAGGCTGCCGGTGTTCAGGTCGAACACGTCGACGTTCGGCACCGTGTGCACGTAGCCGACGAACAGGTAGTGGCCTGCCGCCGCCATCGATTTCGGATTCGCGCTCGTCAGGTTGATCGCGACGTTCGGCGTACTCGTGTTGCCGGCCTTCCAGCCGCGATAGACCTCGATGTGCCCGTTCATCGCTGTCCAGTCCCAGCTGCCCGAGATGCCCTGCGCGAGGATCATCGTGTCGCTGTCGGCCTGGTAGATGATTCGTGTGAGCGGCAGCACGGTGCGCGGAATCGGAATCTGCACCGGCTTGCCCCATGTCGGTTTCCCGGTCGCGTCGAAACCCGTCATCGGATAATGCGAAATGTTGTTCGTGCGATCGAGCCCGGCCCACACGTCGCCGTTGTCGTCGAGCGAGAAGCCGGCCGTCACCTGCAGCGTCGTGTTGAACGGCTTGCCGGGGATCGAGCCGTCCGGAATCGCGATGTAGCCGCTCGCGCCGTTGAAGTGATAGATGTTGTAGTTGCCCGGATTCTGTCCGGTCGCGACCAGCATCCGCGTGCCGTTCACGAGCGCGAGCTGGCCGAAATGTTGACCGCGCTGGTAGTCGTTCATGTCGAGGCGCGGGTCCTTCGGATAGGTGAACGGATCGATCGTGTTCGCGACGAACGTGCCGCCCGCGGTGCCGGTGTACACGTTGTTGCCGCTGTAGAAGAACGCGCCGTCGGTGGCGGGATCGGGCGCGGCGGCAGCCTCGAAGTTCAGTGCCTGCAGCTTCCATTGCAGCACGCCCGTCGGGCTGTACGAATGGAGGTCGGTGCTGCCATTGCGCCCGAGATCCCAGCCGCCACCCCACGCGTTGTTCAGCACGTACAGGTTGCCGGCCGCGTCCTTGCCCATGCCGGCGACGCGCGTGAAGCGCTTGTCGCCGACCTGCCCCTTGATGCCCGAAGTCGTGTCGAGATACCCGCCCTGCACGCCGAACGTGCCGCGCTGCACGGGCTGGCCCACGAGCGCGTAGATCTTGATGTTCATGTCGGGGCCTTCGTCGCCCACCAGCAACTGCCCGCTCGGCGCATCGAAATACAGCGACGCCGGCCGCGCGCGGGCCGCCATCTGGATCGTGCTCATCGCCGTGCCCGTCGGGCTGAACTGCGCGACGACACCCGCACTCTTGCGCGCGACCCACAGGTTGCCGGCCGCATCGAGCGCCAGCGCACCGGGGCCCGATACGCCGATATCGCGCTGCCACACGCCGTCCGTCGTGTAGACGCGCACGCGGTTACCGTAGAAGTCGCTCACGTACAGCAGGTTGCCGGTCGTCGCGAGACCCGTGATCACGTCCGCGTACTGGATGCCCGTCCACGTGCTGACAGGAATGCGCAGGTCGCGCTGGTTCGTGCTGCGGTTGTAGCGGCCGACCGAGCCGCTGCCGAACGTGCGGTTGTAGCCGAGCGCGACGAACAGCGAGTTCGCGTTGCCGGTGATCGCGCCACCCTGGAATTCGTCATGGATGCCGATCGTGCCGAGCGTCTGCCCGTTCTGGTAGATCGCGACACCGCCCGCGTTCTCGTCCCAGCGCGACGCCGTATAGATCACGCCCTCGGGCGCGACCCAAAGCGAGCGCGCACCGTTGCCGACGTGCGCGGCGAGCGTGCCGAACGTGTTCGCGAGCCAGTCCGTCGTGTATTGCGCTTGGGCGTGACCGGCCGGCGCCAGCATTGCCATGCACAGCCCAAGCAATGCCGCACGAATTTGTTTCGATAACATGAATGATGCTCCCGGACGATCGTTTTTTACACTCTAATTCGCCGCGTATGAAATATTGGTGATTTTTTCAAAAACCGATTCAATTTCGCTGCGAATGATTCATTACATTCCTTTACCGCGCGATGCCGCCTGACTGAAGACGCATCGCTCCGGGCTTCGTATCGCAGCCCCCGCCCGACAGCGCTCTCGCGAGCCGCTTTTTCCGGCACTTTATTCCGAAACACCTGACCATAACGCGTCATTTTTTCTGATTCGCGCGCATTGAACTTCCATTGCCGTCGAATCGATTAAATGATTACAAATCGAAATTAAAATGAAAGAGAAAAAATATTGTCCCGTGCGCGCTGCATTGCCGGGAAAATCGTGAATACATGAAATAAGGCGACGTCCGGCGGGTTGCCGTTGCCAATGAAGATGCGGATGAGGAGCGGGATGTACCGCGCGTGCGGCGAAGGAGAGGTGGACAGCGATGATGAGGAAGGCAGCGCCCCGGCCGGGCGTGCGGCCGGTTCAGGTCAGCTCGCGCTGTCGAGCGTCGCGCCGCCCCAACCGTCGAGGTACCTGGGCAGCGCATCGACGACGTCGATCACGCGCTGGCGGTGGAACAGACATCGATCAGCAGCGGGCCACGCAACCGGCGGCCCGCATCGAACGCGAGCGGCCGGTCATGCGCGTGACGTCAGAACTTCTGGCGCAGGCCGAGGCTGACGATCGCCTGCGACCGCGAGTCGGACGCGTGGCCGTTCGCCTTGTCCGACACCGATGCGGTCGCGGCCACCGGCCGGCCGAGCGCGTCGAGCGTCGTGCCGGACGCATGCTGATACGCGCCGAGCAAGTACACGCTGGTGCGCTTCGACAGGTCGTAGACCGCGCCAAGCGTGACGTTGTGATACTGCGCGCGGCTGTCGATGCCGTCGACGTCGCTGCCGCGCGTGTAGCTGTAGCCCGCGAACAGCTGCGTCTGCGGCTGCACGTTCCAGCGCGTGAACACGCCCGCGACGTTGAAGGTCGCGTGGCCGTTGAACAGCGACTGGGCACCGCTGCGGTACTGCACGTTGCTGTAGTTCACGCCGACCACGGCCGGGCCGAAGTCGTACGTCGCGCCGGTCGCGATGATCTGCTGCGACTGCGCGCTCGCATAGCCTTCGTTGATCGACGAGTTGAACAGGCCGTCGTCGGTGCTCTGCCACTTGCCGACCGTCGGGTCGGTCGCGCCCGTCTTGCTGTTGTCCGAACGCTCGTAGCCGACGCCCACGCGCAGCGGCCCCGCCGCGTATGCCGCGCCGATGCTCCACGTGTTGCGCTGCTTCATGCTGCCCGGCTGGCTGCCGAAGCCGTACAGCGCGCCGAACGTGAAGCCCGCGTAGTTCGCGCTCGTGTACTTGATCGAACTGTCGACGCGCGCGGTCTGGTCGAGATCGTCGATGTCGCCCGGGTGCGCGCCGAAACCGCCGATGAACGATGACGGGCCGACCGGGCTCACGAAGTCGTCGAGCGACGTGTACTGGCGGCCGAGCGTGACCGTGCCGTAACGGTTGCTGCCGACGCCGACGAAGGCCTGCCGGCCGAACTGGCGACCGCCCTGACCCGACGTGCCGTTGGTGATGTCGAAGCCGTTCTCGAGCACGAACAGCGCGCGCATCCCGCCGCCGAGATCCTCGGAACCCTTGATGCCCCAGCGGCTGCCGGACAGGTTGCCGGTGGTCAGCCCGACGTTCGAATGCCCTGTATAGGCGCCCGGCGAGCCGACCCGTTCGTTGCTGCGATAGGTCACGCCCGCGTCGACGATGCCGTACAGCGTGACGGAGCTTTGCGCGGATGCGATGCCCGCGAGCGAGAGCAGCAGCGGTGCTGCGATCAGTTGCTTGTTCATGGTTTTTAGCGTCTCCGGGCGGTGAGCCCGTTGTTCTATGCGAGTAGCGCGTGCGGCCGGGAGCCCCGCCGGCATGCGACGCCGGCCGCGTCCGCACACGGGAACGCGCGCGTGCGATACGCGCGCGCGACGTCGCGGCGAGCATGCCCGCCACGGCCGCCATGGTAGTTGGAACCGGTTCCCATCAACAGCGCAATAATGAAAACAACTTCTTGCCAGAATCGAGATAATCGGTCGCGCAGCGAACGCCGCTGTACAGCGCGACAACGCGCGCCCGATAATCGAGCACCCGCGTTCCACATGGAGCCATCGGCATGCATCAAACGACCTTGCTGATCTTCGCCGCCGTCGCGTTCGTCGGAATCGCGACGCCAGGCCCGACCGTGCTGCTCGCGCTGACCAACGGCTCGCGCTACGGCGTGCGCCGCGCGGCCTACGGTTTCGCCGGCGCGATGCTGTCCGACTTCGTGCTGATCGTCGCGGTCGCGCTCGGCCTCGGCGCCCTGCTGATGGCCTCGGCATTGTGGTTCTCGGTGGTGAAATGGCTGGGCGCCGCCTATCTCGCGTATGTCGGCATCCGGCTGCTCACGTCGAAGGGCTCGCTCGACGTCACCGTCGGGCATGGCGGCACGGCGCACGGACGCAACGCGTCGATCTTCGCGAAGAGCTTCCTGACCGCGGTGACCAATCCCAAGGGCTATCTGTTCTTCTCCGCATTCCTGCCGCAGTTCCTCGATCCGTCCGCGCCGCTCGCACCGCAATACGTCGCGCTCGCGGTCACGTTCGCGCTGCTCGACGGGGCGGTGATGTTCGGCTACGCGCTGCTCGGCGCTCGTGCGGTGCGGCTGCTGAAGCGCTCGGGCGCGCTGTGGCTCGAACGCACATGCGGCGCGATGCTGCTCGCACTGGCCGGTTCGCTCGCGCTGTACCGGCGTCATGCCGCATAGGCGCGTCGGCATGCGCGCCGCATCGTGCGTGATGGGTGCGCGATGAGGATCGCCGCGCCGCCCCGCGCCGGTTTCCCCGGCCTGTCGCTCCGGCAGCTCGACCGCTCGGATCTCGACGCGTGGTACGCGTACCTGTCGAGGCGCGACGTCGTCCGCCACACGAGCTGGAACCTGCATGCGCGCGACGATCTGCTGCCGCTGTTCGACGATATCGAGTCGACTCATCCGGATTCGATCCGCCGTCTCGCAATCGTCGACGACGCGTCGGGCGCGCTCACGGGGACGATCGGACTGCATACGGTGTCCGCCGCGAACCGCTCGGCCGAGATCGCGTACGACCTCGCACCGTCGCACTGGGGGCGCGGCATCGCGAGCGCGCTGTGCGCGAGCGTCACCGCGTGGGCGTTCGCCGAAGGTGGCTTCATGCGCATCCAGGGCGTCGTGCTGAGCAGCAACGCCGCCTCCGCGCGCGTCCTGCAGAAATGCGGCTACCGGTACGAAGGGTTGTTGCGCGCGTACCGGATGGTGCGCGGCGTGCCGGGCGATTTCGCGATGTACGCGCGCATCGCGACCGACTGAAACTCGCCGCGCGTCGCGCGTGTCGCGTCACCGACGCGATTGGACGAACCGCGCCGAATTCGCGACAATCGCCGTTCCCCGCCTCGACTTGCTCACCATGAAAATCGCCGCGCTGTCCGACATCCACGGCAACCTCGCCGCGCTTGACGCGGTGCTCGACGACGTGCGTCGCCGCGGCGCCGACGTGATCGTCAACCTCGGCGACATCGTGTCGGGCGCGCTCCATCCGGCCGAAACGGCCGACCGCCTGATCGCGCTCGACCTGCCAACCATCAAGGGCAATCACGAACGGCAACTGCTGACCGGCGATCGCGACACGATGCGGCTGTCCGATCGCTGGGCGCACGATGCGCTGCGCGACGAGCATCGCGCGTGGATCGCCGCGCTGCCCGAGCGCCTGACGCTCGACGAAGACGTGCTGATGGTGCACGGTACACCCGCCAGCGACCTCGTCTATTTCCTCGAAACGGTGACGCCCGATGGCTGCCGCGCGGCCACGCCCGATGAAATCGCGCGGCGTGCGGGCGACGAACCGGCGTCGCTGATCCTGTGCGGCCACACGCATATCCCGCGCACGGCGAAGCTCGACGACGGCCGGCTGATCGTCAACCCGGGCAGCGTCGGGCTGCAGGCGTATGCGGACGACCTGCCGCATCCGCACCGCATCGAGACGGGCTCGCCGCATGCGCGCTACGCGATGGTGTCGCGCACGGCGGCCGGCTGGAACGTCGAATTCCATGCGGTCGAATACGACTGGCACACGGCGGCCGCCACTGCGGCATCGCGCGGACGCGACGACTGGACCGTCGCGCTGCGCACCGGCCGGTGCTGACGCGCCTGGCTCACCCTTCCGCTTCACTTCATTCACCGGAAAACCGCACCGCCATGCCCGTTCCGTCGCAACTGCTCTTCCTGCCCGGCGCATCGGCCAGCACCGCCTTCTGGCAACCGCTGGCCAATCTGCTGACGCATCCGGCCGAGCGCCGGATCGTCGGCTATCCGGGCTTCGGCGACACGCCGCGCGATCCGGCCGTCGACGATTTCGACAGCCTCGTGCGTCATGTTCTGGAAACGATCGACCGGCCGACCGCCGTGATCGCCCAATCGATGGGCGGCGTGATCGCGATGCGCGCGGCGCTCGACAAGCCCGAACTGATCACGCACCTCGTGCTGACGGTCACGTCCGGCGGACTCGACATGGCAGGGCTCGGCGCGCAGGACTGGCGCACCGGTTTCGCGGAAGCCAATCCGCAGCTTCCCGACTGGTTCCTGACGTTCCGGGCGGACCTGTCGCGGGAAATCGGCCGCATCGCGCAGCCGACACTGCTGCTGTGGGGCGACGACGATCCGATCAGCCCCCTCGCGGCCGGCCGGCGCCTGCTCGAACGGTTGCCCGACGCCCGGCTGCATATCCTGCACGGCGGCCGGCACGATCTTGCTGCCGTGCATGCGCAGACGCTCGCACCGCTCGTCGATGCGCATCTGCAGCGCGTGTGACGTCGCGCGCCGCAGCCTCGACGTCAGCTTCGGTTTCAGCACAAAGCCGAAACCGCGCCGCCCCCCATCACCCTGCACTCCTCAGCGTGAGCCGCGCCTCCAGCCCGCCGCCATCCGTCCGGTTGCTCAGCGTGAGCGTGCCGCCCATCGCGAGCGCGAGTTGCCGCGCGATCGCGAGGCCGAGCCCCGTGCCGCCCGTCTCGCGGTTGCGCGACGTCTCCACGCGCCGGAACGGCTCGAACACCGCGTCGAGCTGATCGTCCGGAATGCCGGGCCCGCGGTCGAGCACGGCGATCACCGCGCCGCCGTCCGGCGCGGCGTGCACGTCGATCTCGGCCGCGCCCGCGAACTTCAGCGCGTTGTCGACGAGGTTGCCGACGATGCGGCGCAGCGCCTTCGGCCGCGTGACGAGCGCGAGCGGCGCGCGGCTGTGCAGCGCGACGTCCTGCCCCGCATCCGTGTAGTCGCACACGATGCTGTCGAGCAGCGCATCGAGATCGATGCGGCGCGCGGCCTCCTCGGTGCCGTGCAGCGTCCGCGCGTACGCCACTCCCTCCTTCACCAGATGCTCCATCTCGAGCAGGTCCTGGCGCAGCTTCGCGCCCTGCGCGTCGTCGTCCATCATGTCGGCGCGCAAGCGCATCCGCGTGATCGGCGTCTGCAGGTCGTGCGAGATCGACGCGAGGATCTGCATGCGCTCGGCCATGTACTGCGCGATGCGATCCTGCATCGCGTTGAACGCCCGGGCGGCGCGCGCGACTTCCGACGGCCCGCCCTCGTTCAGCCGCTCGCCCTTCAGGTCGGGGCCGAGCGCATCGGCGGCCTGCGCGAGCTGCTTGAGCGGCCGCGTCGCGAGCCGCACCGCGAGCCAGCAGCACGCGGCCAGCACCGCGAGCTGCAGCACCAGCACGACCGGCAGCCAGCCCGACAGCGGCACCGTCGACATCGGACGGATGTCGATCGTCAGCGGCGACCCGTCGGTCAGGCGCAGGTGCACCTGCAGATGTTCGCGGTCGCCGGGGATCGCGTTCGCGGTCAGCGGGTAGTCGCCGCCGATGCCGTCCGAGATCGACCGCTCGACGCGCGCCGACAGCCGCGCTTCCGGCGGCGTGCCGGTCTCGCCGGGCCCGAGGATGAACGCATAGCTGCGCCGCGCGAGGCGCGGCAGCCACGCGGCCCGCTCGGCCGGCGGCAGGTGGTCGAGCAAAGCGACCGAGCTCGCGACCTCGCGCTCGATGTAGCCCATCATCAGGTTGGTGGTCGCCTGGTCGCGCTCGGTCACGGTGAGCCAGAACGACAGCGTCTGCGCGAGCGCGAGGCCCACGCACAGGATCAGCGCGAGCCGCGCGAACAGCGAGCGCGGCCAGTGCCACGGCGTGCGCGCGCTCATGGCGTACCGTCGACGGCGGTCACGGCCGACGAGAACACATAGCCCTCGTTGCGCAACGTCTTGATGTAGCGCGGTTCGCGCGCGCCGTCTCGCAGGCGCTGGCGCAGCCGGCTCACGAGCAGGTCGATCGACCGGTCGAACGGATCGGACTGCCGCCCCTGCGTGAGATTGAGCAACTGGTCGCGCGTCAGCACGCGTTGCGGGTTGTCGAGGAACACGCGCAGCAGCCGGTATTCGGCGCCGCTCAGCGCGACCAGCGTGCCTTCGGCGTCGAGCAGGTGGCGCCCGGTCGTGTCGAGCCGCCATTCGCCGAATGCGAGCATCTCGGCCGTTTCCGTCACCTGCATGCCGGGCGGCAGCATGCGTGCGCGGCGCAGCACCGAGCGGATCCGCGCGAGCAGCTCGCGCACCGCAAACGGCTTGGCCAGGTAGTCGTCGGCGCCCATCTCGAGGCCGATGATGCGGTCGGTTTCCTCGCCGCGCGCGGTCAGCATCAGCACGGGCACCGTGCGGAACTTGCCCGCGCGCAGGTCGCGACACAGCGTGAGGCCGTCCTCGCCGGGCATCATCAGATCGAGCACGATCAGGTCGGGCGCGCCGTCGTCGAGCGCGTTGCGCATCTCGCGGCCGTTCGCGGCAAGCGACACGCGCATGCCGTTCTTCTCCAGATAGTCCGCGATCAGTTCGCGGATCGCGCGATCGTCGTCGACGATCAGCACGTGGTCGATCTTGTCCATGAGTCGTGGTCGGTGTCGGGGTATTCGGGCAGGCGATGTCCGCTTTTATACCGCACGGCGGGCATGCGTTTGTATCCCAATGTATCGCGCCGCCGCGACGACACACAACATTGCACACGCGCGGCCTGCCGGACACATCGCAGATACGTCGGCGCAGCCTAATGGGGCCTGTCGAAACACGTCCGGCCACCGCCTCCGAGCGGTGGCCTCCCGCTCAGGAGAACGCCATGCTGCCCCGATTCAAGATCGCCGCCCTCGTCATCGCCCTCGCCGCCACGGCCGGGCTCGCCGCGTTCGCAGGCACCCGCGACGACGCGGACATGCCGGCCTCGCAGGCCGGCACGGCGGCGCCCGATTTCACCGGCATCGACCGCTGGCACAACAGCGCGCCGCTGACGCTCGGCCAGTTGCGCGGCAAGGTCGTGCTCGTCGATTTCTGGACGTACTCGTGCATCAACTGCATTCATACGATTCCGTACGTGAAGGAGTGGGACCGGAAATATCGCGACCAGGGGCTCGTCGTGGTCGGCGTGCATACGCCCGAGTATCCGTTCGAGCGCGACGCGGGCAACGTCGCCGATGCGATCAAGCGCTTCGGCATCCGGTATCCGGTCGCGCAGGACAACCGCTACGACACGTGGCGTGCGTACGGCAACCAGTACTGGCCCGCGCTGTACCTGATCGACGCGAACGGGAAGGTCGTCTACACGCGCTATGGCGAAGGCGGGTACGACAAGACGGAGGCGGCGATTCGTCAAGCGCTGGCGCAGGCCGGTGAAGGCGCGAAAGGCACGACGCGCACGCAGTAACGGGCCGGCGCGCGGACGTGGCGCTCACCCGCGCTTCGCGTCGGCCGCCTCGATCATCGCTTCCCCGATCGCGAGGTTGCCGTTCGCGACCAGCGCGTCGCCCGCGCCGCGGATATCCGCCTCCGCCTTGTTCTGCCCGAGCTTGCGCTTGCCGACGAGTCGCGTGATCTCGATCTGCAGCCCGACGATCGACTGCAGCATCGCGTCGAGATAATCCGCCGGCGCGTCGCCCATCTTCCACGGCACCGGCTGCGACGCCTCGTGCGTGCGCGTCAGCCGGGCGACCACGCCGCGCACGAACTTCTCGTCGTCGCGCACCGTGATGCGGCCGTGCGCATGCACGACCACGTAGTTCCACGTCGGTACCTGCCGGTGCGCGACATGCTTGCTCGGATACCAGGTCGGCGAGATGTATGCGTCGCCCGCGCGGAAGATCACGAGCACCTCGTCGCCGTTCGCGACGTCCTGCCAGACCGGATTCTCGCGCGAGACGTGCGCATGCAGTTCACCGAGCCCGCCGTCGGACGGCAGCAACTCGAACGGGATATGGTTCGCGTCGAGCCCGCTGTTGCCGTGCGTGATCAGGCTGCCGAACGGATGCTGCACGATCAGCTCGCGCAGCGCGTCGGGGTTGGGTTCGTTGAAATCGGCGGGGACGTACATGTCGGCTCCACGGTCATGCAGCGGTTGGAATGGATCAGGCGCTGGCCCGTCATGCGGCGATTGTGGCTCCAAACTGGTTTATGCTGTAGAGCCGGTTTGGAACAATTTCCGCAGACCAGAATCATGGCAAGAACGACCCGGAACGTCGAAATCCCGTCGCTCGGCGCGCTTGATCGCGCGGCCGGCGACCTGAGTCGCCAGCTCGCGCAGGCGCTGCGCGAAGCCGTGCGGCGCGGCGACGTCCGGCCCGGCGACACGCTGCCGTCCACACGGCTGCTCGCCACGTCGCTGCAGGTGGCACGCGGCACCGTCGTCGATGCATATGCGCAACTGATCGCCGAAGGCTTTCTCGAATCGCGCGGCGGCGCGGGCACGCGGGTGGCGAACGCGCTCGCGGAGCCCCTTCCCGGCCCCGAACCCGTGCCGTCCGCGCCACGCCGCCCTCCGGTGCACACCGGCCTGCCCGAGCCGGCCGCCACCTTCGCGCGGATCGCCGGCGAATTCCGTCCGCTGCCGGCCATGCCGTTCGCGATCTCGGTGCCGATCGGCCTCACCGCCCCCGACGACATCTGGCGCCGGCTCGGCAACCGCCTGCGCGCACGCGGCGCCGGCGCGCCGTCCGGCTATGCCGATCCGCAAGGCGCGCTGCCGTTGCGCGAGGCGATCGCCGACTACGTGCGCCGCTCGCGCTCGGTGCGCTGCCATGCCGACCAGGTCGTGATCACGAGCGGCACGCAGCAGGGGCTGCATCTCGCGAGCCAGGTACTGCTCGGCGCCGACGATCAGGCGTGGGTCGAGAATCCGGCCTATCGCGGCATCACCGCGCTGCTCGACAGCACGGGGCGGCGCGACGCGATGGTGCGGGTGCCGGTCGACGCCGACGGCCTCGACGTCGAGGCCGGCATCCGCGCCGCGCCTCACGCACGGGTCGCGTTCGTCACGCCGTCGCACCAGTATCCGCTCGGCATGCCGCTCAGCATGGCGCGGCGCAATGCGCTGCTCGCGTGGGCGCGTGCACGGCGCGCGTGGGTGGTCGAGGACGACTACGACAGCGAGCTGCGCTACGAAGGCTATCCGTTCCCGTCGCTGCAGGGGCTCGACCCCGATCGCGTGATCTACCTCGGCACGTTCAGCAAGATCCTGTTTCCGTCGCTGCGGCTCGGCTACGTGATCGCCCCCGACGATCTCGTGCCCGCGTTCTGCGGCGCCCGCGTGCTGATGGATCGTCACGTGCCGACTGCCGACCAGCACGTGCTGGCCGCGTTCATCGCGGAAGGCCATCTCGACCGCCACATCCGCCGCGTGCGCGGCGTGTACGCGGAGCAGCGCGCTCTGCTGATCGACACGCTCGGTGCGCGGCTGCCGCGCGAACGCGCGTGGGTGCAGCCGGGCGACCAGGGGATGCATGTCGTGCTGTGGCTCGCGGAAGGGATCGACGATCTCGACGTGGTCGAGCGCGCCGCGCAAGCCGGTGTCGCGGTGCGCGCGGTGTCGCCGATGTTCGCGCCCGGCACGGCCCGCCCGGGGCTCGTGCTGGGCTTCGGCGGGTTCGGCCGCGCTCAGATGGAAGCGGCCGCGCAGCGGCTCGCGGATGTGGTCGCCACGGCCACCGGCGTCGCGCAGCGCTGATCGGGCGGCACCCGCGCAACGGCCGGCAGGCAGCGATTCGTCTGCGGAATCGCAACCGCGCGTGCCGCAAATGATTGTCAGCGAGCAACAAACGTAATCGTCTGTAAATCCTGCAAGCAAACGACCGTTTTCACGGCCGGCGCACCTGCGCAGTTTGCTAGGATCGCGCCTCTTCCATCCGCGCTCCTGCCGCCTTGAATCGCTTCGTGCCGCTTCTTCGAGACGCGTGGCTCCGTTGCCGCGCCCGCGTCGCACCGTTCGCCGCTGCCTGCCGCGCGCGCATCCGCGCGCTGGGCGCCGGCGTGCTGCATCGCCTGCGTCATCCGACACGCCGCGGCGTCGCGCTGACGCTCGCCGCGATACCGGTGCTGGGCCTGCTGGTGCTGCTCGCGTTCGTTCCGTTCACGCCGAGCATCGGCGACATCCGCAAGGCGCGCATCGACCGCCCCGCGCGCGTGCTGTCCGCCGACGGCCAGCTGATCACCGAGTTCCGGCCCGTCAACCGCGAATGGGTGCCGCTCAAGCAGATCTCACCGCACATGGTCGATGCGCTGATCGCGACCGAGGATCACCGCTTCTACACGCATCACGGCATCGACTTGCGCCGCACGCTCGCGGCCGGGCTGCACACGTTCTCGGGCAACCGCCAGGGCGGCTCGACGATCACGCAGCAGCTCGCACGCAACCTGTATCCGGATGAAGTCGGCCGCGCGCCGACGCTCACGCGCAAGGTGAAGGAGCTGATCACCGCGTTCAAGATCGAGTCGGTGTACAGCAAGGACGAGATTCTCGAGACCTATCTGAACACCGTGCCGTTCCTGTACAACGCGTACGGCGTCGAAATGGCCGCGCGCACCTACTTCGGCAAATCGGCCGACCAGCTCGACATCGTCGAAAGCGCGACGCTCGTCGGGATGCTGAAGGGCAACAGCTACTACAACCCGGTGCTGAATCCCGAACGCGCGGTACAACGGCGCAACATCGTGCTCGACCGGATGGCGCAGATGCACATGCTGACGCCGCGGCAGCTCGCGAAACTGCAGCGCCAGCCGCTGCGCGTCGACTTCGAGCCGCAGTCGGGGCAGCCCGGCCTCGCCCCGCACTTCGCGGTGCAGTTGCGCAAATGGCTGATCGCGTGGGCCGATCGCAACAACTACGATCTGTACTCGGACGGCCTCGTCGTGCGCACGACGCTCGACGCGCGGCTGCAGGACATGGCCACGCAGGCGCTGACGCGACAGACCGATCAGCTGCAGGCGATCGCCGACAGCGCGTGGCGCGGCCCGTCCGGCTGCGGGCTGCGCAATGACCTGTTCCGCGGCTTCGTCCGCCAGACGCCCGACTATCGGCAAGCACGCGACACCGGGCTCACCGATGTCGCGGCGCTGAAGCAGCTCGGCGCCAATCGGGAATTCATGCGCGCGCTGTGCGAGCGCAAGACGCAGGTGCAGGCCGGCTTCGTCGCGATCGACCCGCGCAACGGCGCGATCCGCGCGTGGGTCGGCAGCCCCGATTTCGGCAGCGAGCCGTTCGATCACGTGTCGCAGGCGCGGCGCCAGCCCGGCTCGACGTTCAAGCCGTTCGTCTATGGCGCCGCGTTCGCGGACGGCATGCGGCCGGGCGATACGTTCGTCGATCGCCCCGTGGCGATCCCGATCGGCGGCCGCGCGGTCTGGCGCCCGACCGACGAGGAGCCGCCCACGGGCGAACCGATGACGCTGCGCGACGCGCTCGCGCTGTCGCGCAACCGCATCACCGCGCAGGTGATGCAGCAGGAAGGCGCGGCGAAGGTCGTGCAGCTCGCGCGCGCGATGGGCGTGCGCGAGAGCCCGCTCGACGCAGTGCCGTCGCTCGCGCTCGGCACGAGCCCCGTCACGCTGAAGGAGATGGCGTCCGCGTACGGCACGATCGCGAACCGCGGCGTGTACGTCGCGCCGCAGATGATCACGCGCATCGAGGATCGCGACGGCAAGGTGCTCGCCGCCTTCGGCAGCGCGCCGCCCGAACGTGCGCTGCCCGAGCCCGCGGCACAGACGCTCGTCGACGTGATGCGCGACGTCGTCGATCGCGGCACCGGCGCCGATATCCGTTCGCGCTACGGGATCCGCATCGACGTCGCCGGCAAGACGGGCACGACGCAGGACAACGCGGACGGCTGGTTCATCCTGATGCATCCGCAGCTCGTGGCCGGCGCGTGGGTCGGCTTCGACGACGGCAGCGTGACGCTGCGCAGCGACTACTGGGGCGCGGGCGCACACAGCGCGCTGCCGATCGTCGGCACGTTCTACGATGCGGCGCTGCGCGCGCGGGCGATCGACCCGCACGTGCAGTTCTCGCCCGACTTCCGGCCGCGCAGCGCGCCGGCGCCGCGGCGGCGCGCGCCGCATCCGGGCCTGTTCGACTGGCTGAGGTTCTTCCGCTGATGCAGGCAAACACAAAGACGGGGAGCACGCGGAGCGCCGGATTAGTCCACCCGGACGAAGCGGACTTGCTGCACACCGCGCACCATCGTCGTCATCGCTCAACGACGGTGGAGCCCGCATGACACAAAGCGCAGTCGATATCGCGAACCTGCTTTACCGCTACGCGGAACTCATAGACGCCGGCGACCTGCCGGGCGTGGCCGGGCTGTTCCGACACGCGCGCATCAAGACGCGGGAAGGTGCGCCGACGATTGGCGCGGATGAACTGCTCGCGCTGTTCGGCGCGAGCGTGAAGCGCTACCCGTGCGGCACGCCGCGCACGAAGCATGTGGTGAGCAATCCGATCATCGAGATCGACGAAACCGCGCATCGCGCGACGGCACGCTCGTACTACACGGTGCTGCAGGCCGTCGACGGGTTCCCGCTGCAACCGATCGCGGCGGGCCGCTATCACGACGCATTCGAACGCGTCGACGGGGCGTGGCGCTTTTCGTTCCGCGATTACACGCTGTTCGATTTCGCGGGCGACCTGCGCTACCACCTGAACCTGAGCGAATCGCCGGCCGGTTGAAGCGCCGGCCGGTGCACAACGCAGCCGCGCTCAGCCTGCGGCGAGCGTCTCTGCCAGCGCATCGAACTCCGGCGCCCACGCCGCACGCCACGCGGCCTTCGTCGCGTCGTCCACCCACGCGCCGTCGATCCCGTTCAGCATGAACTGCTTCAGCTCGGCGACAGTGAAGCCGAAATGGCTGAACATCAGCTCCCACGCCTCCGACGGATTGACCTTGTGCAGCGTCGGATCGTCGGTGTTCGGATGGATCTTCAGCCCGAGGCCCGGCATCTTGCGCATCGGGTGCAGTTCCGCCCATTGCTCCGGCGGCAGCGTACGCAGGTAGTATGAATTCGTCGGCACGACGGTGAAGACGATCCCGCGTTCCGCATAGCGCGCGCACAGCTCGGGGTTGTCGACGATCGTATAGCCGTGATCGACGCGATCGACCTGCAGCAGATCGACGGCCGTCTCGACGTTGCGCCACGGCATCCCGAACTCGCCCGCATGCGCGGTCGTGCGAAAACCCGCCGCGCGCGCATTGCGATAAGCCTTCCAGAACAGTTCCGGCGGCCGGTCGTTCTCGCGGTAGTCGATTCCGAGCCCCGCCACTTCGTCCGCCCGGTTCGCCTTCATCCATTCGACGATCGCCACGGCTTCGTCCGGATCCTGCTCGCGGTCGATGCTCGGGATCAGGCGCGCGCCGATCCCGAAGTCGCGCGCGGCGTCGCGGATCGCCGTCACGATCGCGGCCTGCGCGTCCGCATACGCGATGCCCGACACACGCACCGTACCCGTCGGATTCCAGAAGAATTCCGCATGCCGGACGTTGTGCGCGGCCGCATCCTCCAGATACTCGTAGGCGATCCGCCGCAGGTCATCCGGCTGTGTGAGCAGATACTTGTCGAGCGCGCGCAGGACGTGCAGCACGCCGACCGGCTTCTCGCCGCGTGCATAGAACGCGTCGATCTCCGCGCGCTCGATCGGCGCGCCGCTGCGCTCCGCAAGCGCGACGAACGTATCGTGCCGCACCGCGCCGAGCAGGTGGCAATGCAGCTCGACCTTCGGCAGCGCATGGAAGAAGGCCCGATGGGCCGGCGTGATCTCGATGCCCGTGCGCGCGGCCGGGACGTTACCTGGTGTTGCCTTCATTGCAGTCTCTTTTGGGGTAGTGCCGATGCGTCGCGAAAACCGTCTCTCAGTGCGGCTTCACGACGGTCCAGAAGTAATAGCCGAGCGGAATCGCGAGCACGACGAGCCCCCACGACACGTCGCGCCAGCGGCCGGCCAGCAGCTTGACGAGCACGTAGCACAGCAGCCCGCCCGCGATGCCGGTGCCGAAGCTGTTCGACATCAGCGTGAGCAGCACCATCGACATCACGGGCAGCGCATCGGTGAAGTCGTCGAAATGCGTATGGCGGATCGTCGCGAACATCGACAGCCCGATCAGGATCAGCGCCGGCGCGGTCGCCTCTTTCGGGATCGCGAGTGCGACCGGCACGAACAGCAGCATCGCGGCGAACAGCACGGCCGCCGCCAGCGACGACAGCCCGCTGCGGCCGCCGGCCTCGACGCCTGCCGCCGATTCGATCAGCGCGGTCAGCGCGGGAATGCCGAACACGGGCCCGATCGTCGCCGCGAGCGAATCGACGAGGAACGGCCGGTTGATGTTCGGCAGGTTGCCCTGTTCGTCGAGCAGGTTCGCCTTCGCGCCGACCGCGAGCGCGGTGCCGAGCGTCGAGAAGAATTCCGCCGCGAAGAACGCGAACAGGTACGGCGCAGCCGCGAGGCTCAACGCGCTGCCGATATCGAGCTTGAACGCGATCGGCGCGATGCTGTGCGGCAGCGACACGAACGACGCGGGCAGATGCGTGACGCCGAGCGGCACACCGGCCGCGGCCGCGACGAGGATCGCGATCAGGATCGCGCCGGGCACCTTGCGCGCCTGCAGCACGACCGCGACCGCGAGGCCGATCAGCGCGACGAGCGCGCCCGGCCGCGAGAAATCGCCGAGCGCGAACGCATTGGTCTTCGCGTTCGCGACGACCATCCCCGCATTGCGCAGCCCGAGCATCGTGACGAACAGCCCGATAGACGCGCCGAGCCCGAGCTTGATCTGCACCGGAATCAGCCGCACCACGACGCCGCGCGCACCGAGGATCGTCAGCAGGAAGAACAGCACGCCCGACACGCATGCGATGCCGAGGCCCGTCTGCCAGCCGACGTGCTCCGTCGTCGCGAGCGTCACGCCGATGATCACCGAGCCGCCGATGCCGGGGCCGACGAGGAACGGCAGGTTCGCGTAGAGCCCCATCAGCGTGGTGAACAGCACGAACACGATGATCGTCGCGGTCGTCGCCGCGCCGCGCTCCATCCCGCCCGTCGCAAGCAGCGACGGAATCACGACGAGCAGGTACGCGGCCGCGAGAAACGACGTGACGCCCGCGATCGTCTCGGTGCGCACGCTCGTGCCGCGCGCGGCGAGCGCGAAGCGGCGTTCGAGCCAGTTGGCCGGCGCTCGTGCCGGCATCGTGTCAGTCGCTGACATGGTGGTTCTCCTGTGATTCCGAATATTGTCCTGTGTCGATTCATGCAGCGCGGTCTTATACTGCCGCGTACCGCATCCCGACCGTTATTGCCCGATGTCGTCCGACCGCTCGTCGCTGCTGCCCGCACTCACGCTGCGGCAGGTCCAGCACTTCGTCGTGCTCGCCCACGCACGCAGCTTCACGCAGGCCGCGCAGGCGCTGTCGCTCACGCAGCCCGCGCTCACCGCGTCGATCCGCCAGATCGAGTTCCTGCTCGGCGGGCGCCTGTTCGCGCGCTCCGCGCACCGGCTCACGCTCACCTCCGCGGGCGAAGCCGTGCTGCCGCTCGCCGAACGCCTGCTCAACCAGGCGCGCGGCACGTTCGACGACATGACGCGGCTCATCGGCGAACGCATCCAGACCGTGCGCATCGCGTTCATCCCGTCGGTCGCGGGCCGCCTGCTGCCCGCGCTCAACGCACTGCGCGACGCACACCCGACGCTGCGCTTCACGCTAACCGACCTGCCGAACAGCGCGCTCGTCGAAGCCGTGCGCGACAGCGTCGCGGATCTCGGCATCGGCGTGCGCGAACCGGACAGCGACGACGGCACGCTGCGCTACCGGCAGCTCTTCGAGGACGAGATCGTGATCGTCGTGCGGCATGACGATCCACTCGCCCGCGCGAAGAGCGTCACGTGGGCAAAGCTCGTCGATCGCGAGCTCGCGGTATTCGTGCGCGGCAGCGTCAGCGAATCGCTGCATCGCACCGGCGGCGCCGAGAAGCTGCGCCTGAACGTCACGTACCGGATGGAATACACCGAGCCGCTCTACGCGCTCGCGCGCAACGGCCTCGCGACCGCCGTGCTGCCGAGCCTCTACACGATGCATCTGCACGACCCCGAACTCGTCGCACTGCGCGTCGACAAGCCGCGCGTCACGCGCGCGATCTCGCTGATTTCGCTCGCCGGCGACGATCGCGGCCCGCACGTGCGGGCCTGTCGCGAGTGGATTGCGAAGCACATCTGATTGCGCTCAGGGCAGCTTCGCGATGCGCTCGACGAGCGCTGCGTAGAAGCGGTCCGCGTCGACCTCGTTGATCCACGTCGCGTTCGCCGCACGGCCACTGCGCCCGTTCCAGTCGACGACGGTCTCGCCGAGCGTCCACTGCCCGGTCGTCTCGACCATCACGTTCACCTTGCGTCCGCCGAACAGCGTCGGATCGACGAGATAGCCGACCGCGGTCGGGTCGTACATCGGCGCGTCCTCGACGCCGCGTCGCTTCTTGTTGTACGCCAGTTCGGCATCCATGATGTCCGCGACGATCGCGCCACTGCGGTTGCCGAGCGCACGGAACGGCGCGACGCGCGCCGGCGTGATCGGCGCCTTCACCGCGACGTCGCGCGGCAGCACGACGATCGGCACGCCGCTGCCGAATACGACTTCGGCCGCCTGCGGATCGACGTAGATGTTGAACTCCGCGGCCGGCGTGATGTTGCCGCGCTCGAAGAACGCGCCGCCCATCAGCACGATTTCCCGCAGCGCGCCGCGAATCTGCGGCGCCTCGACCAGCGCGGTCGCGACGTTCGTCAGCGGGCCGAGCGCGCACAGCGTCACGCTGTTCGGCGCCGCGCGGCTCAACGTATCGACGAGATACGACACAGCGTGGCCGGCGGCAAGCGGGGCGCGCGGTTCGTGCAGTTCGACGCCTTCGAGCCCGGTCTTGCCGTGCACGTTCGCCGCCGTCACGAGGTCGCGCACGAGCGGACGCGGGCAGCCCGCGTAGACGGGCAGCGTCTTCGTGCAGCCGGCCCAGTCGCGGATGATCCGCGCATTGCGTTCGGTCAGGTCGAGCGGCACGTTGCCCGCGACGGCGGTCAGCGCGCGGACGTCGAGCCGGTCGTGCGCGCCCAGCGCGAACAGGATCGCGATGGCGTCGTCCTGCCCGGGGTCGGTATCGATGATCACCGTGCGGCGCGCGGCGTCGCCGCCGGCTGCAAACGCGCCCGTTTCGGGCAGCAGCGCAGTGCCGGCCAGCGCGGCGGACAGTTTCAGGAAGGTGCGGCGTGATGCGATCGGATGGGTCATGGTCTGGCGCTCAGAAAACGTGCCGGACGCCGAGCGTCGCCATCATCTGGCGCGTGCCGGTCGAGCGCGCGTACGCGAAGATCTGCGCATGGTCCGCGTCGCCGGCCGCCTGCTGCGCGATCACCGTCAGCGCGACGTCGGTGCGTTTCGACAGGTAGTAATCGGCCTGCAGGTTCACCTGGTGCCATTTCGGCCGCTTGTCGATCACGTCGTACTTGCCGTTCGTGAACGCATACGCGGCGCCGAGAAAGAGCTGCGGCGTCATCGTGTAGACGACGTTCACGCCGAGGTTCTGCAGGTGCAGGTGCGTATTGTCGAGGTAATCGTAGCGCACGTCGGTAAACATCGCCGCGAACTGCGCGCGGCCGATCGTGTAGAAGCCGCCCGTGCCCGCGATCCGCTGCCGGCTCGCGTAGGCCGCGGGCGACATCGCGCTCTTGCTGAAGATCAGCAGCGGCGACGCATAGTCGTTCGCGATCGCACCATCCTGGTTCGTCGCGCTGTACGGATGGTTGTACTGCGCGTAGACCACGCTCCAGCGCAGCGGGCCCTGCTCGTAGCCAAGGCCGAAGCTGTAGGCGCTGTTGTTCGCGAAGCCGGTCGCGTTGCTGAAGCCGTACAGCGCGGTGAATTTCAGGCCGTAGTAGACGGGGCTCACGTACTTCACCGAGTTCTGCACGCGGATGTCGTTGTAGCCGTTGTCGTTGTCGCCGATGTTCACGCCGTTGCTCGCGATGATCACGGGCCCGATGTAGTCGTGGATCGCGTCGTACTGGCGGCCGAACGTCAGCGCGCCGTAGGTGCGGTCGGCGAGGCCGACGTACGCCATCCGCCCGAACTCGCGGCCGTTCTGCGCGGCCGTGCCCGTCATCACGTTGAAGCCGTTCTCCAGCTGGAAGACTGCAGACAGCCCCTGCCCGAGATCCTCCTTGCCCTTCAGCCCCCAGCGCGGGTTCTGGTTCGTGCCGGACAGCGCCTGCCAGGCGTTCTTGCCGCCCTGGTTGGTCGCGAACCCGACACCGGCCGAGATGAGACCGTACAGCGTGATGCTGCTTTGCGCACAGGCATGCGTCGCGAAGGCGCCGAGCACCGCGAGCGGGGCGAGCTTGTAGAGAGTTTTCATGCGGGTCGTGTGATCGGTGGTGGTCCAGGCGCGGCAGGGTTCCGCGAAACTGGCCTCGACTATACGAACCCGGATCTGATAATAAAAGTTTGCTTTTGTTATGGTTCAATAAAACGGATTTATTCTCATCCTGATCACCCCCGTGCCGGCTGCACCGGCCGTCAATCCGCCGTGTCGCCGCCCTTCGGCACCTTCGACCACGCCTTGCGCCCCGGCAACGGCGACCACGCCGGCCGCGTCTTGCGTGCACTGTCGATCACGACCAGGTAGCGGCCCGCGATCGGCGTGATATCGCGATCGCGACGCAGCACCCACAGCGACTTGCCGGCCTCGACACGCGCCTGGTAATCGTCGTCGAGCAGGCCGTGCCGGTCGAAGAACGTGTTCAGCGACGCGGGAATCCGCACGCACCCTTTCGAGTGCCGGATCCCGAGCAGCGATTCGAGGCGATCGGGGTCGGTCGCATGCATCTGGAAGCGCATCGGCGACACGCCGCCCTTGCCCCAGCCGCGCTCGCCATCCACCCAGCCGAAGTCGTAGATACGCATGTCGCGGCGGCCATAGCCGCGGATGCCGTTCTCGTTCGTCGTGCCTTCCGCGCGGAAATCCATCGTGTCCGGCGAGTGATGGAACACGCCGAGCGGTGTCAGGAAATGGTCGTACTTGCCCGGCAGCCCGGTGCCGACCGGCGATGCGCCGATCATCATCCACGCGTTGGCCGGCGTCGCGCGGAAGTAGATGAACAGTGCCTGTACGTTCGGCGCGCGGTCGACCATCGCGACGTATTCGCCGGCGAGGTCGCCGAGATCCGCATCGGCGAGCGCCTTCTGGAGCCGCTCGCCGTACGCGCGCTGCTCGCTTGCCGGCACGTTCAGGCGCCGCGTGACTTCCTGCGTGAAGCGCTTGCGCATGTCGACCGCGCGTGCGGTCGCATTCTTCGCCTCGTCGGCCGACAGGGGTGGATGCTTGCGCGGCGGAGTCGGTGCGGGTACCTCGGCCTCGCTGGCGGGCGTCGCGGAAGCGGCCGATGCAGGTGCCGCGGCGGAAACGGCGGAAGCCGCAGATGCTCCCGATGCACTCGATGCGCCCGACGCCGGGCTGGCAGGCGCCGCAGGATGTGCGTGTGATGCGGCACGCGCGGGCTGGGCCGCCGACGCACCCGACGATGCATGCGCCGACGAAGCGGCATGCGCGCGGGAAGCCGCAGATGCTCCCGATGCACTCGATGCGCCCGACGCCGGGCTGGCAGGCGCCGCAGGATGTGCGTGTGATGCGGCACGCGCGGGCTGGGCCGCCAACGCACCCGACGATGCATGCGCCGACGAAGCGGCATGCGCGCGGGAAGCCGCCGGTGCGGGCGACTCGACTGATGGGGATGACGTAGCGGCGGGCAACGGTGCGTCGGACGCCGCAAAGACAGGCCGCTCGACGAGCACGGAGATCGGCAGTGCCGCGGCGAGCCCAATACACGCAGCGGCGGCACGAGCAAGACAACGCGGCTTCGCAAATCGCCGCATCAAGCTGAAAAACTTCATACGTTCGAAGCCATCGGCCGATCCGGCCGCCGCATGCTGCTGTTGCGAGCGGCGCATCTTCCGCGCGAGCCATCGACACGTCCGGCGCATCGTGTGCGCCCGGCGCCGACGCCTCTTCGCGGTGGAGCCGTTCGCTGATGCAACGCGACCGGTCCGATGGCGGCTAATGAGTCGTCAGGCCCTTCATTTTACGCGTCCGGGCAGGAATCGGCAGCGGCGCAACGCGCGGTTTCACGGCGGATTTGCGCTTCGTCACGCTTTGTTTCAACTCGTTGCCGCCCCATCTTTCGTTGCGTGGCAAGCTTGTCGATTGGGCATTCGAGACCGACACGGGAAGCCGTGTTTTCTGCTATGCAGCGACGGCTTCTTAAAATCGATTCGCATGCCATATCATTTCCGATACACCATACGCACGATGCGAGGCCGTCGCATGGCACGCATGCCGCACGAACCGTGCGACACGCGTTCACATCTACCGGTTACTTCGAGATGGTTTCGAGCGCGATGCCCTTCGTGCGGGGCCCCATGAATCCGATCGCGGCCATCACGATCACCATCGCGCCGGCAATGAACGCGAACACGCCGAACGTGCCGAAGCCCTTCAGCACGGCCGCGATCACGAACGACGAGAAGATCGCCGAGAAGCGGCTCCATGAGTAGACGAAGCCCACTGCGCGCGCGCGGATCGACGTCGGGAACAGCTCGGCCTGATAGGCGTGGAAGCTGTACGACATGATGTTGCTCGCGAGCGTGAGACCGATGCCGAGCACGATCAGGAACGCGCCCACCGTCGTCTGGCTGAACAGCAGCCCGCAGACGACGATCGCCGCCGCCATCGCGACGATCACCGACTTGCGCTCGAAGCGGTCGGCAATCACGAGGCCGATCAGCGGGCCGAGCGGTGCGGCGAGCGCGATCACGCTCGAATACATGAGGCTCGACGTGATCGTGATGCCCTGCTTGATCAGCAGCGTCGGGACCCAGTTCGCGAAGCCGTAGAAGCCGACCGTCTGGAACACGTTGAAGATCGTCATCATGATCGTGCGGCTGCGGTACGGCGGCACCCACATGTCGCGGAAGCTGCCGCGCGGCGGCACCGGCTCGGCCGGCGCGGGCGGCGGCAGCGGCCGGCCGTATTCGGCTTCGACCTTCGCCTCGAGCGCGCGCATGATGCGATCGGCTTCGTCGACGCGACCCTGCTGCGCGAGCCAGCGCGGGCTCTCCGGTAGCTCGCGGCGAATCCACCACACGAACAGCGCGCCGTGCGCGCCAATCAGCACGACCCAGCGCCAGCCGTCGAGGCCGAGCGGTGCGTGCGGCACGAGCAGGTACGCGAGGAATGCGACCACCGGCACTGCGACGAACCCGACCGCCTGCTCGCACGCGAACGCGCGGCCTCGGATCTGCTTCGGCACGAGTTCGGAGATGTACGTGCCGATCGTCACCATCTCGACGCCGAGGCCGAGGCCGACGACGAAGCGCCAGAAGTTCAATCCGCCTGCCGTATCCTGGAACGCCATCACGACGTTGGCGGCGGTGTACCACAGCAGCGACCACGTGAAGATCGCGCGGCGGCCGAAGCGATCCGCGAGGAAGCCGCATGCGATCGTGCCGATGAAAAGGCCGGAGAACAGCGCGGCGATGAAGCTCGCGACGCCCGTGGTGCCGAACAGGCCGTGCGTCGTCGCGGACAGAATCCCGCTTTTCACGAGGCCCGGCGCGACGTAGCCGCTGTACAGCAGATCGTAGAGTTCGAAGAAGAAGCCGAGGCTCAGCAGCACGACGAGCTTCCAGACGCTGCGGGTCGGCGGCAGGCGATCGAGGCGGGCCGAAATCGAGCCGGCGTCGATGGAAGAGGACGAGGCGGTTGCCTGTGGAAAGCTGTCCGTTGAGACCATCTTGGTCGTGTCTCCTGATCGTGTCGTGTGTTTTGTTGTCCGGCGGCCAGCGGGCCGCCGTCGGGCGATTCGCTGCATTGTACCGGCACGCCGCTCGGGCCGCGTTGCATGGCCAACCGGTTCGGACACCCCACTTTCGCGCCGGCTATTGTGTAAATTGCGTAACGTTCTGTCGGATCTGTAAGGTTCGCCGGCGTCACGACGTTGCGCTGCCGGACTGCGAATGCGACCGTCACGGCCCCGCCGGCAAGGGCCCGCGCGGCAATCGCATGCCCGTGCGGGCACCGCTGTACGCGAAAGGGAAGGCGCACGATCGGCAGCGCCGCGGCCGCCATGCCCCGGTAACATGCTACCGGGCCAACTCCCGGCTTCCGGGCGCCTTGCGGCACCCGGCATTGTCGGCAAAACGTAAGCATTCCATGTCCATACAACGACTATCCACGTACGCACGCCGGATCGCGCTGTTCGCACTGCTGCAGTTCGCGGCGATCGCGACCGCGTCGGCATTTCCGACGGCCGCGTCCGCACCGGGCGCAAGCGGCGTCGGCGTCCCCGTGCCGACGATTTCGCTCAGCGACGCCGTTGCGCAACTCAAGCAGATGCAGGTGCAACAGGACCGCATCAAGCAGCAGACGTCGAACGCGACCAACAGCAAGGAGCTCGACGAGCTCGGTGACGCGACCCAGGAACTGAGCGCCGACGTCGACAAGCTGCAGAGCCAGCTCGCGCCGCAGCGCACGCAGGTCCAGGCGCAGCTCGACGTGCTCGGCCCGCCGCCGGCCCCGGGCGCATCGCCCGAAACACCCGCCGTCGAACAGCAGCGGGCGACGCTGAACGCGCGCAAGGCGCAGATCGACGCGGCGCTGAAGCAGGCCGCCGACCAGAAGACCAACCTCGCGAACCTGAACGACCAGTTCTCGAAGCTGCACCGCAGCCTGCTGAAGAACCAGCTCGCGTTCCGTTCCGGCAGCATCTTCGGCGCGCAGTTCTGGCTGCCGCTGTTCCATCTGTCGCCGGACGACGTGCAGCGGCTCGACGATTTCAACGACGAACTGCGCGACATGCTGCGCTCGTCCTGGACACCCGGCCAGCGCGCGCTCACCACGGTGCTGATGATCGCAGCGCTCGCGGTCTGGCTCGGCGGCCGCCGCATCGTCGAACGCGGGCTCGCGTGGTTCTGCCTGAACCGCCTGCCGCCCACCCGGCTGCGCCGCAGTGCGCTGGCGCTGGCCACGGCGTTCTCGACGCTGCTCGCGACCGCGGTCGCCGTCCAGATCCTCTATCTCGCGCTCGCCCGCCACTCCGAGCTCACGTCGTCGATGACCGATCTGTGGGACCAGTTCGCGAAGCTCGCCGTGACCTGCGCGCTGATCGCCGGCCTCGGCCGCGCGCTGCTCTGCACGAAGCATCCGTCGTGGCGGCTGCCCGCGCTCGCCGATCCCGTCGCGCTCGCGATGAAGCCGTTCCCCGGCGTGCTGGCCGCGCTGCTGCTGATGTCGGGCACGCTCGAATCGATCAACCGGATCGTCGATACCAGCCTGTCCGTCACGCTGTTCGGCCGCGGCATCGTCTCGCTCGTCGTCGCGCTGACCGTCGGCGCGTCGATCCTGCGCGCGAATCGCGTACGCAGCGCGCTTGCGGCATCCGGCGAGGCACCCGAGGATCGCTCGACGCTCGCGGGGCTGATCCATGCGGGCGTCACGCTGGCGATCGTCGTGTCGCTCGGCGCGCTGCTGATCGGCTACATCACGGTCGCACGCTTCATCACCTACGAGCTTGTGTGGTTCGAGATCGTGCTGTGCAGCGTCTACATCATGACGCAGCTGACGCGCGACGCGAGCGAAAGCCTGTTCTCCGCGAACCTGTCGACCGGCAGGCAGATCAAGCACCTGTTCGCGCTCGACGACCGACATCTCGACCAGGCCCATACCGTCGTGTCCGGCCTCGGCACGAGCCTGCTGATGCTGGTCGCGGCGATCGCGTTGCTGACGGGCGGTTTCGGCACGACGCCGAGCGACCTCCTCGACAGCGCAGTCGCGATGATCGGCGGCCAGCGGCTGCAGAGCCTGAACATCATGCCCGACCGGATCATGAACGCGGTGATCGGGTTCGCGATCGGCTTCTACCTGCTGCGCTCGGTGCGCCGCTGGCTCGACAGCGAGTTCATGCCGGCACTCGGCATGGATGCGGGAATGCGCGTGTCGCTGATCACGCTGTTCACCAACGTCGGCTACGTGCTGCTCGTGCTGATGGCGCTCGGGCTGCTCGGCGTCAGATGGAGCAACCTTGCGTGGATCGTCAGCGCGCTGTCGGTCGGTATCGGTTTCGGCCTGCAGGAGATCGTGAAGAACTTCGTGTCGGGGCTGATCCTGCTGACCGAGCGGCCGGTGAAGGTGGGCGACATGGTCAGCATCGCGGGCGTCGAAGGCGACATCCGCCGCATCAACGTGCGCGCGACCGAGATCCAGCTCAGCGACCGCTCGACCGTGATCGTGCCGAACTCGCAACTGATCTCGCAGAACGTGCGCAACGTGACGATGGGCAACAGCACGCAGGGCGTCGCGACGCTGATGCTGACGTTCCCGCTGAACACCGACCCCGAGCAGGTGCGCGACCTGCTGCTCGACGCGTATCGCGAGCATCCGGCGATTCTCGACAAGCCGGCGCCGTCGGTCACGTTCAGCCAGCTGGCGCCCGACGGGATCACGCTGAGCGTCACGGGCTACGTGGCGAGCCCGCGGATCGCGAGCGCGACGAAGAGCGACCTGCTGTTCGAGATCCTGAAGCAGTTGCGGGCGTCGCAGATCACGCTGTCGACGCCGCAGATGCTGGTCGTGCAGAACATGCCGGCAATCGACGGATCCGCCCATCACAAATGAATACGTGATCGGGCGGGCGCAGATCGGGCATCGCCGCGCACGCATCGCTGAAAACGACAAGGGCCGGTTACCGCCTTCGCGGCAACCGGCCCTTGTCATTGAACGTCAACGCGCCCTTGCGGGCCCCTCCGTCAGACGTCGAACTTCACGCCCTGCGCCAACGGCAGCTGACGGCTGTAGTTGATCGTGTTCGTCGCACGGCGCATGTATGCCTTCCACGCATCCGAACCCGACTCGCGGCCGCCGCCCGTTTCCTTCTCGCCGCCGAACGCGCCGCCGATCTCCGCGCCGCTCGTGCCGATGTTCACGTTGACGATCCCGCAATCGCTGCCCGCCGACGACATGAACTGCTCGGCCTCGCGCATGTCGTTCGTGAAGATCGCCGACGACAGGCCCTGCGGCACCGCGTTGTGCACGTCGATCGCGTCCTCGAAGTTGTCGTAGACCATCACGTAGAGAATCGGCGCGAACGTCTCGCGCTCGACCACCGCCGATTGCTTCGGCATCCGCACGATGGCCGGACGCACGTAGTACGCATCCGCGTGACCGACATCGACGCGCTCACCGCCCTTCACTTCGCCGCCCTGCTCGCGTGCGTCGGCCAGCGCCTTCTGCATCGCGTCGAACGACGCACGGTCGACCAGCGGGCCGACGAGCGTGCCTTCCTCGAGCGGGCTGCCGACCTTCACCGACGCATAGGCCTTCTCGATGCGCGGCAGCAGTTGGTCGACAACGCTGCGATGCACGATCAGGCGGCGCAGCGTCGTGCAGCGCTGGCCGGCCGTGCCGACCGCCGCGAACGTGACGGCGCGCACCACGAGGTCGAGGTCGGCGCTCGGCGCGACGATCATCCCGTTGTTGCCGCCGAGCTCGAGGATGCCGCGTGCGAGACGCTGGCTCAGCACCTTCGCGACTTCCTGGCCCATCCGCACACTGCCCGTCGCGCTGACGACCGGCACCTTCTTCGACGACGTCAGCACCTCGCCGACATCGCGCATGCCGAGCACCAACTGGCTCAGGCCCTTCGGCGCGACGCCCGGGTGGGTCTTCTCGAATTCGCGGATCGCCTTCTCGAGCAGCACGTGGCACGCAATCGCGGTGAGCGGCGTCTTCTCCGACGGCTTCCACACGACCGAATCGCCACACACGAACGCGAGCGCCGCATTCCAGGCCCACACCGCGACCGGGAAGTTGAACGCCGAGATCACGCCGCACACGCCGATCGGGTGCCACGTCTCCATCATCCGGTGACCCGGGCGCTCGGACGCGATCGTCAGGCCGTAAAGCTGGCGCGACAGGCCGACCGCGAAGTCGCAGATGTCGATCATTTCCTGCACTTCGCCGAGCCCTTCCGACGTGATCTTGCCGGCTTCGAGCGTGACGAGGCGGCCGAGTTCGGCCTTGTGCTCGCGCAGCACGTTGCCGAACACGCGCACGAGCTCGCCGCGCACCGGCGCCGGCACCGTGCGCCACTTGAGGAATGCGTCGTGCGCGGCGTCGATCTTGCGCTCGGCGTCGGCGGGCGAGTCAACCGCCAGCGTCGCGAGCGTCGCGCCGTCGAGCGGCGAACGCGCGGTCAGCGCATTGCCTTTCCACTGGGCGAGATCGATGTCGAGCGCAGCAAGAATGTCGTTGAATTGCATCACTTCCTCTTCAGGGACAGATTGATCGGTGCGGCGGCAACGCCGCCCGCGTGATTCGATTGGAGCGCGTTCGCGCGCCCTGTGCAAGCGGATGCGCAGCTCGGCAGGCCCGGTGCGCCGCGTGGCGTCGCCGCCGGAAACCCGGCCGGACGGCACGCCCCGGCCTCGCGAGGCACGATCCATGAGACACATTGTCGGTGGCCACAAGTCGGGCCGCTATTGATATTAACTCACGACTTCATTCCCAAAACGCAACACCCGGGCAGGACGAGACCGCTTGATTCGGTACGGTCATGGGACCTGTCCGGGGCCGGTGGCCGGGCCACCGGGCCGGTTTCGATGCGCGATAAGTTGATGACAAAGTTGCATCACCCTGTGCGGAAATATCGTTTGCCGCGCATGCGGCCGGCACATACGATCGGTGCGGCGTCGAGGTGCACCGCACCCGGCGCCCCGACGCGCCGCCGATCAGCGGCCGGACGACAGACGAAGGCATACGCGTCGCGGCCGGTGCACCGGTCGTTCCAGTCGATCCGGACCAAGCCCGCGCAGCAGTGCCGCTGCCCGCCGTGGCGGCCGGCGACGCGTCACGCTTCGTAGCCAAAAAAACAATCCTGGAGACAGCGCCCAGCACCCGCCATGCATTCAGATGCCCGCCCCGACTCGCCCCGTCCGTCCGGCTCGCCGCCCGCGAAGCCGTCCCTCCACCGCGCACTGCAGGCGCGCCATCTGCGGATGATCGCGATCGGCGGCTCGATCGGCACGGGCCTGTTCGTCGCGTCCGGCGCGTCGATCTCGCAAGCCGGCCCCGGTGGCGCGATGCTCGCGTACATGCTGATCGGCCTGATGGTCTACTTCCTGATGACGAGCCTCGGCGAAATGGCCGCGTTCATGCCGGTGTCGGGCTCGTTCGCGACCTACGGCGCGAAATTCGTCGACGAGGGCTTCGGCTTCGCGCTCGGCTGGAACTACTGGTACAGCTGGGCCGTGACGCTCGCGGTCGAACTCGTCGCCGCGCAGCTCGTGATGCACTACTGGTTTCCGCACGTGCCAGGCGTCTGGTGGAGCGCGATCTTCCTCGCGCTGATCTTCGCGCTCAACGCGCTGTCGGTGCGCGGCTTCGGGGAAGCCGAATACTGGTTCGCGCTGATCAAGGTGCTGACGGTGCTCGCGTTCGTTGGCGTCGGCCTGCTGATGATCTTCGGGATCATGCAAGGCGGCCCGAGCGCGGGCTGGGGCAACTTCACGATCGGCGACGCGCCCTTCGTGGGCGGTTGGGCAACGATGCTCGGCGTCGCGATGATCGCGGGCTTCTCGTTCCAGGGCACCGAAATGATCGGCGTCGCGGCCGGCGAATCGGAGAACCCGCGCACGACGATCCCGCGCGCGGTCAGCCAGATCTTCTGGCGCATCCTGCTGTTCTACGTGTTCGCGATCTTCGTGATCGGCGTGCTGATTCCGTACACCGACCCGAGCCTGCTGAAGAGCGACGTCACCGACGTGGGCGTGAGCCCGTTTACGCTCGTGTTCCGCCACGCGGGCCTCGCGTTCGCGGCCGGCGTGATGAACGCGGTGATCCTGACGGCCGTGCTGTCGGCCGGCAACTCGGGCATGTACGCGTCGACGCGGATGCTCTATAACCTCTCGGTCGAAGGCCGCGCGCCGAGGCTGTTCGCGAAGCTGTCGCCGGGCGGCGTGCCGCGCAACGCGCTGTACGCGACGACCGCCGTCGGCGCGCTGTGCTTCCTCACGTCGCTGTTTGGCGACAAGACCGTCTACCTGTGGCTGCTGAACACGTCGGGCATGGCCGGGTTCATCACCTGGCTCGGCATCGCGGTCAGCCACTACCGGTTCCGCAAGGGCTTCCTCAAGCAGGGCTATCGGCTCGACCAGCTGCCATACCGGTCGAAGTGGTTTCCGTTCGGCCCGCTGTTCGCATTCGCGTTGTGCGCGGTCGTCGCACTCGGCCAGGACTACCAGGCGTTCCTCGCCGACAGGATCGACTGGGCCGGCATCGCCGCGACCTACATCGGCCTGCCGTTCTTCCTCGCGATCTGGCTCGGCTACGCGCTGGTGCGCAAATGCCGGCTCGTCCGCTACGAGGACATGGAGATCGCGCCGTGGATCGAGCGCAACGCGACGCCCGAAGCGACGGTAAAGGCCAGTACCGGCTATCCGGCCTACGTTGCCGCCCCGCCCAACCCGACGCCGGGCGCCTGACGCCCGGTCGTGCAACGGCCGCCGCCCGACCGCCGCGGCTGTTGCACTGAAAAACCCATTCGACGCGACGCGCGCGTTCAGGCAAGATCGACGCGCGCCGTCCGTTTTTCCGTCGTGACGAATCACCGAAAACGCATGCAGAACTTCTACGAAGCCACCGTTACCCGCCAGCCCTACCCGCAACTGACCGGCGCCATCGACACGCAGGTCTGCATCGTCGGCGGCGGCCTCGCCGGCCTGTGCACGGCGCTCGGCCTCGTCGAGCGCGGCGTGCAGGACGTCGTCGTGCTCGACGGAGAGCGGGTCGGCTTCGGCGCATCGGGCCGCAACGGCGGCTTCGTGTTCGGCGGCTACAGCCTCGACAACGCGGACCTGCTGCGCACGCTCGGCCGCGACGAAGGCCGCCGCCTGTACCGGCTCACCGTCGATGCGGTCGACCTGATCCGCGCGCGGATCGCCCGCTACGGGATCGACTGCGACATCGTCGACGAGGGCGTGATGCTCGCGAACTGGTTCGACGATCCATCGCGGCTCGACGGCGTGCGCACGCTGATGAAGCAGGAATTCAACGTCGACTGGGAACCCGTTTCGACGGACGCGCTGCGCGCGCGGCTGAAGACACAGCGCTATTACGGCGGCCTGTTCGAGCCGAACGCGTTTCACTTCCATCCGCTCAAGTACGTGCTCGGCGTCGCGGCGGCCGCGTCGCGCGGCGGCGCGCGCGTGTACGAACGCTCGGCCGCGCTCGGCATCGCGCGCGAAGGCGCCGGCTACGTCGTGCGCACGGCGCAGGGCACGGTGCGCGCGAAGGACGTCGTGTTCGCCGGCGGCGGCTATGCGCGCGGCGTGTCGCCGCGCATCGAGCGCGCGGTGCTGCCGATCGCGACCTACGTGATCGCGACCGAACCGCTCGGCACGCGCCTGCCCGACGCGATCGACGCGCCGTACGCGATCTACGATACGCGTTTCGCGTTCGACTACTACCGCCCGCTGAAGGACACGCGCATTCTGTGGGGCGGCCGGATCTCCGTGCTCGACCGAGGCCCCGACGCGATCGCGCGACTGCTGCGACGCGACCTTTTGCGCGTGTATCCGCAGCTCGAAGGCGTGAAGGTCGAATACGCCTGGGGCGGGCTGATGAGCTACGCGCGGCACAAGATGCCGCAAATCGGCCGCGACGCGGACGGCGTGTGGCACGCGATCGCATTCGGCGGTCACGGGATGGCGCCCACCACCGTCGCCGGCGAAGTGCTCGCCGCCGCGCTGGCCGGGGAGCGGCCCGTGCCGGCGGGCTTCGCCGCGTTCGGGCTCACGCGCACGTTCGGGCTCGCGGGACTCGCCGCCGCGCAGCTCACGTACACCGCGTACCAGGCCCGCGACGCGCTCGCGTCGTGCCGGCGCTGAGCGGCGGCAGCAGCCGAAACCGCACGGCCGATTAGAACGAAAGGTCGGCCGGGCCGGCATTTCCCGCATGCTAGAATGGATTTTTCATGCCGCCGCGAACCCACAACAAAGTCACATGAAAGCTGGAAGCAAGGCCGCCACGTCCGAAAGCCGCGCACTTGCGACCGATGCGCGGCGCAAATACGATCCCGAGCAAACCAAGCGCAACATCCTCGACGTCGCCACGCAGGAGTTTTCCGCGATGGGCCTCGCCGGTGCGCGCGTCGACGCGATCGCCGAGCGTACGAACACCACGAAGCGGATGCTGTACTACTACTTCGAAAGCAAGGAAGGCCTGTACGAGGCCGTGCTGGAGAAGGTGTACGGCGACATCCGCGCACTCGAGCAGGAACTGCACGTCGGCGACATGGAGCCGCGCGAAGGCATGCGCCGGCTCGTCGAATTCACGTTCGACTATCACGACAAGCACCGCGACTTCGTCCGCCTCGTGTCGATCGAGAACATCCACGGCGCGAAGTATCTCGAACAGCTGAAGTCGTTCAAGAACCGCAACGTCAGCATCATCAAGACGCTCGAGGAACTGCTCGAGCGCGGTGCGGCGAGCGGCGCCTTCCGCAAGGACATCGACGCGTTCGACCTGCATCTGCTGATCAGCTCGTTCTGCTTCCACCGCGTGTCGAACCGTTATACGTTCGGCGCCGCGTTCGGCCGCGATCCGTCGGCGCCGCGGCTGCGCGCGCGACATCGCGAGACGATCACCGACTCCGTGCTGCGCTACGTCGCCGCGTAGGCGCACCGCGCGATTCCGCCCGAAGGCCGGCCGGCGAGCATTCCACTCGCCGTCCGGCACACCTCCCGAACCTCGCCGCGCCGCCTGCAACCGGCACGAGCCGAGCGCACGCCGCGCGCTGCTTCATGCCGCCTCACGCCGCGCGTGCGTCGCGGGCGAGTCCGTCGGCACGGTCGACGCCAGCGCGATCCGCGCCTTCTCTTCCGGGCTTCCCGCCACGTAATATTTCTTCGCCCAGCTCGAATCCGGTGCGAGCGCGAGCTGCCGCTGCACACCGGCGCCATGCCGTTTCGTTTCGATCGACAGCGCCCGCGCGCGGTAGTGCTCGTAGAGCCGCAGGAATTCCGCGAGATAGATCGCCGCGATCCGCGTGTCGTGAATCTCGAGCAGGTTCTCGTCGTTGTACTGCTCGGAGTTGCGGCTCATGTTCGCCGAGCCCGTATAGACGATCGGGTTCGCGCCTTCCGCATCGATCACGATGAACTTGTGGTGGATCACGACCGGCGGATACATCGGCGCCGGCTCGCCCGGAAAGAGGCGCAGCTCCGGTTCGAAACCCTGCGGCACCGTTGCCGGCGAAAAATAGGCGGCATCGATCACGTCGCGCCGATCGCGCTGGCGATGGTAAAGCTCGAGGTTCGCGAGCGTCGCCGCATCGAGCGACTGCCCGTCGTGCTGCGCGGCATCAGCCTTCGTCGCGCTACCGACGTTGATGCGGTTCACCAGGCCGAACATCATCAGGCCGCGGTCGCCGGCTGCAAAGCATGCGTCGCGCAGCGCAGCGTCGGTCGGCATGAACAGGCAGAACGACACCGAATGCTTCGCGGCCGCGATCGCGGCGACGATCGTATCGATCTCGGTGCGCTGCCCCGCCGGCTCCGGCGAAAACGCGACGCGCACTTGCGCGCTGCCGATCGTCATCGGCGCCGACCAGCCCGCCGACAATTTCGCCGTCTCCGCGATCGGCGGATTCGCAGCCAGCGCGTGCGCACGCGCGTTGTACAGCGCCGCGAGCGCCGGCGAATCGAATGCGTGCAGCACGTTCGCCTGCTCCGTCAGCCCTTCGGTCGTGAAGTTCGCGGAACCGGTCAGCACGCGCGTGGGCGTCACCGCAGTGACCACATTCGCCGGTGCGTCGGTCACGATGAACTTGTCGTGCATGATGTGCGTCCGGTCGCGCGGCGCGAGCGTCGCGAGGCCCTGCAGCGCGTCGACGGCCGGCTGGTTCGGCGACGGCAGCGGCGGCTTGCCCTTGCGCGCAGTCTCGTGCGCGTCGTAGACGATCGCGAGCGACGCTTCGCCATGTTGCCGTCCGAACGCCTCGAATGCGGGCAGCGCCCACAGCGTGTCCGTCAGATGGTAGACGGCCGACACCGCGCGCGACGCGGGGTCGAGCATCGCCGCGAACACCTGTTCCATGTCGTTCGCGAGCCACGTGCGCAGCTTCAGTGCCTGGTCCGCGCTCGGCGCAGCATCCGGCGCGAGCCCCAGTGCCGCGACCTGCTTCGCGAACGCCTGCGAGCTGACGACCGCACGGTTGAACCACGTACCGACACCATCCACGACATGAGCGGGCAACACGACCTCGCACACGCCGGCCTCCGCATCGAGCACCTGCAGGTGCTCCGGCGTGCCGACGACCGGATAGACGTCATAGCGGAATGACGCATCGCGGTCCTGCGGATCGATGCGCGCGTCCCACCACATGAATTTCTGGATCGGCGCCTGGTCGGTCGGTGCGTCGCCCTGCGTGTCGGCGGCCGGGCCGTCGAACGTGAGCCGGTTCGGCAGCCAGCTGTACGGCGCCCGCGTCTTGCCGTCGGCCGTCCAGAAACCCGGCGTGCGCCGGATCGCGAAGCCGAGGAAGTCGGTGCGCAACGCCGCGTCGGGCCAGTCGAAGGCCAGCAGGACCAGGGTCGGAGAAAGATAGCTGCGTACGCTGACGGTCATTCGTTGCTCCTGCCGGGCGGCCCGGTCGAGATGAATGAGTCAGTGTTGACGGTGGTTCTTCCCGTGCGATGACGGTTCGATGAACCTTGTATGTCGGACGCGCGTCAGTCGCACACGAGCAGCTCGATGCCGCGTGCGGTCAGCGCGCGGCGCACGGCCTTGTCCGGCGCGCGCTCGGTGACGAGGTAGCGCGCGGCCGACGTGCCGTTGATCCGCACCGGCGTCACGCGGCCGAACTTCGAATGGTCGGCAACGATGATCGCCGTGCCGGCGGCCGCGATCATCCGGCTGCGCACTTCGGCCGCGAGCCGCGAGTAGTCAGTGCAGTCGCCGTCGGCCGTGATGCCGCCCGCGCCGACGAACGCGAAATCGACATGGTATTGCGCGAGTTGCTGGATCGTATCGAGCCCGAACGTCGCGTCCTCGTCGTCGGACAGTTCGCCGCCGAGCAGCGTCACACGATTGCCGTTGCGCCGCGCGAGCACGAACGCCGTGCGCCAGTCGTTCGTGTAGATCGACAGCCGGTGCCGGTCGGCCAGCGCGAGCGCGACCGCGTGCGGCGTGCTGCCCGAGTCGATCAGCACCGATGCGTCGTCGGGCACGAATTCGGCCGCGCGTCGCCCGATCGTGCGCTTCGCTTCGGCGTTCGCCGCTTCACGCTCGGACAGGCTCGGCTCGCGGCGGTCCGCTGCCAGCGCGCCGCCATGCGTCATCACGAGCAGGCCGCGCGCCGCGAGCGCATTCAGGTCGCGCCGGATCGTCTCGCGCGACACGTCGAGCGAGCGCACGAGTTCGGCTACCGACAGCGCGCCCGATCGTCCGAGCTCCGACAGAATGTATTGATGACGTTGTTCCGCCAGCATCGCAATGCGCCCGAGGCGACTGGTAATGGGTAAGCCGAGCATTGTATTACGGCCGCTTGACCGCCATTTGACGGCGGTGCGGCTGGCGGTCGTCGCGTTTCACGAAAGCGAAATTCTGTATTGCCCGATGCGCGGGAATCGGCACGGCAAGCGGTTGCTACACTTTGCGTTTCGCCGAACGACAAACCATAAAGGGGCTTGGGGAATGTATCGCAAAGGCAGTGTGCTCGAAATCCAGTTTTCGCCAGAACGACTCAACGACGGAGCGGGCGATCCATACTGGATCGACCTGACGCTCGACGAGGCGCGCCGGCTTTACGAACAGCTCGCTGCGCGCTTCGCGACCGACGCGCGCGCGAACCAGCCGCTCGACACGTTCTCGCTCGACTGATCGCCCGTCCCTTCCGCGCGCCACGGCGCGCTTTCATGCCGCAGCACCTTCATCTGGCCGGCCGGTAACGGAATGGCCGGCGCGCCGCCGCGCTCGCGGCACGTCACGCCCACGGCCAACGCGCCGCGCATGGCAACCGCATGCAGCGCGCACGCGCCACGAGCAAGTGCAGAATCCGACAAGACGGCGGCACCGGTTCGACCGATACTGGCCGACTTCACGATTCGTCCGGCCGTATCGCGGCCCGCCACGCATGTTTAACTCGCTCGTCGCCGCGGCGTTCGTCGCGCTGTGGTCCACCGGCTTCATCGTCGCACGGGCAATCAAGCCCTACGCCGATCCGAACCTGTTCCTGCTCGCACGTTTCGCCGGCACGGCCGTGCTGTTCGGCGCGGTGGCGCTCGCCGCGCGCGCGCCGTGGCCGGCCCGCCGCGAATGGCCGCGCCACCTGATCGCGGGCGCGCTGCTGCAAGGCGTCTATCTCGGCGCCAGCTACTGGGCCGTCGCGCAGGGACTGAATGCGGGCGTGATGGCGTTGCTCGGCGCGCTGCAGCCGCTCGCCACCGCCGTGCTCGCAGTGCCGCTGTTCAACGAGCGCCTGCCCGCGCGCGGCTGGCTCGGGATGGCACTCGGGCTCGCCGGCGTCGCGCTCGTGCTCGCGCCAAAGGTCGCGGGCGGCGTCGCGCCGCCACCGGGCGCCGCGCCCGCGTGGTTCGTCGTGGCCGTGTCGATCCTGTCGGTCGGCTCGATCACCGCCGGCTCGCTGTATCAGAAGGGCAAGCTCGCGCAGAACGACCTGCGCACGGCCGTCGCCGTGCAGAACCTCGGCGCGGCGATCGTCGCGGCCGTCTTCGTCGCGCTGCTGCACGAAACGCGCTGGATCGGCGCGCCGGCGCTGTGGATATCGCTCGTGTGGGGCGTCGTGTTCCTGTCCGGCGGCGCGGTCACGATGCTGATGTGGATGCTGCGGCGCGGCAACGCCGCGCGCGCGACGTCGTTGCTGTTCCTCGCGCCGCCGCTCGCCGCCCTGCAGGGCTATCTGCTGTTTGGCGAAACGCTCGCGGCCGTCCAGCTCGCCGGCTTCGGGCTCGCGCTGGCGGGCGTCGTGCTCGCGCGGCGCTGACGCGAGCGAGCGAGCGAAAGCAGGAAGCGTCCGTCACCGCGCCCCTTCCATGCATCGAAACGAAGCATCCGCGTGCACGCCGGAGTCGACGCGCCCCGCGCGCTGCCCCATGACGATGCAGCGCGTCTCGCCAATGCAACGCGCGGTCGCCGGATCGCATGCCCGGCGCGGCGCCGGACCGCGATTGCGCTTATGATGGGCGCCTTGCATTTCGTTCCGGAACCACCCTCCATGACATCCGCCGATTACGCCAGCCGCCAACGCGCGATCATCGCCGAACTGAACGTCACCCCGCACTTCGACGTCCATGCCGAGATCGCCCGGCGCGTCGACTTCCTCGCGCAGTACCTTCGTTCGACCGGCCTGCGGACCTACGTGCTCGGCATCAGCGGCGGCGTCGATTCCTCGACGGCTGGACGGCTCGCGCAGCTGGCGGTCGAACGGCTGCGCGCCGACGGCTACGACGCCCGCTTCATCGCGATGCGCTTGCCGAACGGCGTGCAGAACGACGAAGCCGATGCACAGCGCGCGCTCGCATTCGTGCGCGCGGACGAGACGTTCACGGTCGACGTGAAGCCGGCCGCCGACGCGATGCTCGCATCGCTCGTCGCCTCCGGCCATGCGTTCGAAAACCCGGCACAGCAGGACTTCGTGCACGGCAACATCAAGGCACGCGAACGCATGATCGCGCAGTACGCGGTCGCCGGCGCGCGACGCGGCATCGTGATCGGCACCGACCACGCGGCCGAATCGCTGATGGGTTTCTTCACGAAATTCGGCGATGGCGGCGCGGACGTGCTGCCGCTCGCCGGCCTGAGCAAGCGCCGTGTGCGTGCGGTCGCCCGCGCGCTTGGCGGTGACGAACTGATCGTGATGAAGGTGCCGACGGCCGACCTCGAGGAACTGCGTCCGCTGCGCCCCGACGAGCACGCGTATGGCGTCACCTACGACGAGATCGACGATTTCCTCGAAGGCAAGCCCGTGGCCGACAGCGTGTACGAAACGGTGCTGCGCTTCTACGACGGCTCGCGCCACAAGCGCGCGCTGCCGTACACGCCGTTCGACTGGCCGGCCGCGTAAGCCGGCCCCGTCGCCGCAACACCCTGCCGCGCCGCGCGGAACCTGGCGGTTACGCGCGGCACGTGCACGACGGGCAACGCTACGCGTGCCCGCCCGTCTTCTTCGCTTGGAGTGCGCGAATCCGCATCCGCGCGCCCGTATCGCTGACCGTCGCGTCGTACATCGTCGCGAGATCGCGTTTGAGCGCGGTGCGCGAACCGCCGTCGAGATACACCATGTGCCCCGACGGATAAAAGCGCGCGGACAGGTTCTGCCGCACTTTCTGATCCTCGAGCGGCATCTGCTGCAGGTCGATCACGGTCTGGTAGAACGGCGTGACGAAATCGTAGAGGCCGTTCGCCGACAGCACCTTCAGGTCGACGTTCAGCGCCATCACCGCGGCGAGATCACCGGCCGTATAGAGGATCACGTTCCCCTTCGCATCGATGCCCTGCTGCGCGCCGGTCGGATCGATATGGCTGAAGTCCCAGTTCTGGAATGCCTGGTCGTTCAGGTCCGTGAACGCGGAATTCGACGTGAACTTCAACTGCTCGTTCAGGTAGCTGTTCCACATCGCCGTGTAGACACCCGTCACGGCCGTCATCGTCGGGTCGTTGCCGCCCGAGTTCGGATCGATCTTGCCGGCGATGCCCGACGAGATCCCGGTCACGCGGCCGTCGTACGAACCGAGCGCGAGCCCCTGCGCGTGCAGCAGCGTCGTCAGGAACAACGAATTGCCACGCGCGTCGTAGCCCGCGATGTCGAGCCCCCAGGTCTGCAGCGTCGCGGTGTCGATGCCCGTGTAGTCCGACAGCTTCCGTACGGCGGCCGGATCGGCATGCGGCACGTTGCGCAGTGCGCTCAGGTAGTCGGTACGCGCGAACTGCGCGACTTCCTCGACGAACGTGCCGAGATCGGTCGGCGCGGGCGTGACGCCGAGCTTCTTGTGATACCACGCGTCGGCCGCTGCGGTCGGCAGCGCGCCGACCGGGTTGCCGGCCTGCCGGTAGTCGAGGATCGACGACTGCAGCGTGATGCCGTTCAGGTCGACGCCGTCCTCGTGCAGCTTGTACGCGAGCACGCAGCTGCGCGCGGTGCCGTACGACTCGCCGAACAGGTATTTCGGCGAATTCCAGCGGTTGTTCTTCGTCAGGTAGCGCTTGATGAACTGCTTCAGCGAATTCGCGTCCTGGTCGACGCCCCAGAAGTTGCGGTTCTTGTTCGGCGCGACGGCCGCCGAATAGCCGGTGCCGACGGGGTTGATGAACACCAGGTCGCTGTGGTCGATCATGCTGTCCGGATTGTCTTCCATCTGGTACGGCGCAGGCGGCGTGAACCCCGGCATCGAGGTCTTGATGCGCTTCGGCGCGAACGAGCCGAGCAGCACGAACACCGACGACGATCCGGGACCGCCGTTGTAGAAGAACGTGACGGGCCGCGTTTCCTCCTTCGCGCCGTCGGCCGTGAACGCGACGTAGAAGATCTTCGCGGCCGGCTGCGAACTGCTCGGATCGACCGTCACGAGATGGCCGGCTGTCGCCGTGTACGCGAGGCGCTTGCCGTCGATCAGGATCGTGTGGTGCGTGATCGCAGCCGCTTCGGTCGTGTCGGTGACCGAGTCGTCGGGGCCATTGCCGTACGCGACCGGATCGAAGAACGGCTGGTCGCGGCCGTGGCTCAGCGCGACCGGATTGATGGTCGGCGGCACGCCATGCGAATTGTGGTCGCCGTGATGCAGCGGATACACGCCGCCGGAAGATGCGGAATCGATGCCCATCGTGCTGCTCCTGGAGGTGAGAAAAAGGCGCGGGCCGGAAGCCCGCGCCATACGAAAAGCCGTGTACCGCGGCCGTCAGCTCGACGGCTTGCGCGTCAGGATCGCCGCGAGCTGCGCGCCGTTCGGGCTGCCGAGGCCCGTGCACGCATCCCAGCCCTGCGCGGCCGCATACGCGCCGTTCGAGCCGTGCGTGATGTCGCGCAGCGCACCCGGGTTCTTGTACAGCACCGGGTTGACCCAGCCGACGGCCGTACCGCCCGCCGCATTGATCCGTGCGATCAGCGCGGCCCACAGTGGCGCGACCGCGCTCGTGCCGCCCATCACCGTGGCCGTGCCCGCGATCGACACTTCGTAGCCCGTCTGCGGCGACGCATCGCCGGCGACGTCCGGCACGCCGCGCTTCGCGAGCGGTGCGCTGCTGCCATCGGCGCGCGTGACGGTCAGCCCCTGCTGCCACGCCGGCAGGTCGAACAGCGTGCTGACACCGCCCCCGCCCGCGCCGCCGCCGGCCGCCTCGTCGTTCCACGTGACCTCGCTGCGAATGCCCTGCCCGGGCAATGCATCGAGCTGCGTGCCGCCGCAGCCGAGCACATACGGGCTCGATGCGGGGAAGTCGACGTGATCGGCGCCGTCCTGCAGCCCGTCGCCCGAGCCGCTGTCACCGGATGCCGCGCACACCGTGATGCCCTGCGCGGCCGCTGCCTGCAGCACGCGGTTGAACGCCTGCGCGGATTGCGCCTGCCAGATCGCCTCCGGGCCGCCCCAGCTGATCGAGATCACCGACGGTTTGTTGGTCCTGTCGCTGACGGCCGCGTTGACGGCCTGGACGAAGCCCGCGTCGCTGTTCGGCGCGAAGTAGACGGCGATCTTCGCGGCCGGCGCGATTGCGCCGGCAATCTCGATGTCGAGGGCGACTTCGCCGTCCGGGCCGCTCGGGTCGCCGGTCGGTGTGTTGCGGCCGGTGCCGACGTTCACGTCGACGAGCGTCGGCGGCGTCTTGATGCCGAGCCCGTGGAAATACTGCTGGATGTCGGCCGCGCGGTAGCCACCGCCGAGCTCGATGATCGCGATGCACTGCCCGGCACCGTCGCCGGCCGGGAAGCCGTACAGCGACGCCAGCTGGATCGGGGTGAACGTGACGCCCGCCGCGCCGCCGCGTGCGGGCTTGAACGGCGGTCGCAGCCGGAAGTGCGGCCGCGCCTGGGGGCGGCTGTCGAGGCCGAGCACGGCCGTGACGACATCGCCGAGATCGTCGGGCAGCGCGATCGGGCCGGAGCGGCCGCGATACTGGCCGATCGACTGATGCTCGAAGCGCTCGAGCTTGACGCTGAACGCGGCTTCGAACTGCTGGATCGTGCCGGACAGGACGACGACGCTTTCAACGGGATCGACGCGATCGACCGTCAGCTGGTGGTGACGCGCGAAGTCCTCGGCCTTGCGAATGTCGTCGGGATTGGCGGAAAAGCGTTGCGCGAAGGTTTCGCGCGACACCGGTTTCGCTTGCGCGTCGCCGGCGGCGAGCTGGTGGACCAACGTATCGAGTTGCCCTTCTTCCTGCCGCCGCAACATGATCGTGACGTGGATGCGTTCTGCCGGATCGCACGGGCCGAGGCACTTGGACTCGGCGACGATTCGGGGTTCACGGTCGGCGTGAAGATGCCTTGCCATGTTCAGACCCTCCTTGGTACCGCGTTGCACGGAACAGCCAGGAAATCGGACATGGCCGGCGGAAGTCGGTTCCGTTCGGTCAGTCGGTTCGCGAATGCGCGAAGTTGAAGGGAGTTTAGATCAGTCAGACGATTTGCGCGCACGCCCTTCTGCGGCGGGGCATGGCCACGAAGGCCGGCATTGCACGCGGCCTCTGTCGATCGTCACATCGCTGCCGAGCGGCAGCGATGTGACGATGCGGCTCAATCCATCGACAGCCGCAGCGCGAACCCGATGAGCGCAGCGGAAAACGTCCAGCGCTGGACCGTCTGCGCGAGCGGATGCGCGCGCATCCACGCCGCGATGCGCGACGCGCCGAGCACGCATGCGAGGTCGAAGCACACGCCGGCCGCGACCAGCAGCGCGCCGAGCTCGAACATCTGCCACACGACGGGCCCGGCCTCGGGGCGCACGAACTGCGGCAGCAGCACCGAGCAGAACAGCAGCGCCTTCGGATTCAGCAAGTTCGTCAGCAGCCCCTTGAAGAACGACTGCCGCAGTTCGCCCGGGGCCGCCTCGTCACCGTCGCCGAGTGTGAACACCGGGGAGCGGAACACCTGGATCGCGACGTACGCGAGATAAAGCGCGCCGCCGTAACGGATTGCCTCGTACAGCCACGGCGCGCTGCGGATCAGCGCCGCGACGCCGCACGCGGAGAGCGTCACGTGCGCGGTGCGCGACAGCGAAAGGCCGGCCGCCGCCGCCATGCCCGGGCGCACGCCGCGGCCGATGCTGGTCTGCAGCACGAGCGCCATGTCGGGCCCGGGCACCGCGTAGATGGCCGCCAGCGCGGCGAGATAAATCAACAGCAAATGCGTGGAAATCATGGTCTGCCCCCGTCCTTCAATGACGATATGTTGCCGCTGAAGGTAGAGGGATTACTGGCCATCTTTGGCTCAGGATTGGCGATTCATAGCGGAATCCGCCACAATTACGGAATCCAGACAAGGTTTCCGCCAACATGACCGAACTCGACAAAACCGATCGCGCGATTCTCGCCGCGGTGCAGCGCGACGGCCGCCTGCCGATCGCGCGTCTCGCCGATTCCGTCGGCCTGTCCGAAACGCCGTGCGCGCGGCGCCTGAAACGTCTCGAGAACGACGGCTACATCGAGCGCTACCGCGCGCAGTTGTCACGCCAGGCGCTCGGCTTCGGCGTCGTCGCGTTCGTGCTGGTTCGGTTCGCGACGCACGATCGCAAGGTCGCCGACCGGTTCGAACGGGAAGTGCTCGGCATCGAGCGGATCCTCGCGTGCCACAACGTCGCGGGCACGGCCGACTACCTGCTGCAGGTGGTCGCGCGCGATCTCGACGACTACGGCACGTTCCTGCGCGACTCGCTGCGGATGCTGCCTGGCGTCACGTCGATCGAATCGGCGCTGTCGTTGCGGGAGGTGAAACACGATGCGGGGTTGCCGGTGCCGTGATGCAGACAGCGGCTCGCTCAGGCGTGACACTCGTCCACATTGCCGGCGTTGTCCGACCTCACGCGGCCTCACACGACGTCGGGCGACTGGTGCGCGCGTTCGAGATCCTCGAGGAACGCCTCGACGAGCGGATCGCCGCGCCCGTCGCGCGCCACGACCATGTGGAACGTGACCTCGTAATGCAGCCGATCCGGGTTGAGCGGCGCGAGGAGCCCCTGCGCGACATACGGCGCCGCGAAGTGCTGCGGCAGGTAGCCGAGGTTATGGCCTGACAGGATCAGCAGCGCGACCGCCTCCATGTTGTCTGCGGTCGCGCTCACGCGATCGGGCGTCGTCGACATCTGCGCCTCCGGCAGCGGATACGAGCGCCAGGCCCATTCGAATCCCGCGACGTCGGCCGGCGTCAGCGCGCCAGCGCGTTCGAACAGCGGATGGCCGCGACCGCAGTACGCGACCTGCCGCTCGATGAACAGCGGCGTGTAGTGCAGCGTCGGCACGCGATGCCAGAAGTAGCCAACCGCGATCTGGATCTCGCCGTTCAGCAGTTTCTCCTCGAGATCGCCCGGCGCACGCACCGAGATCGAGAAGCGCACGGCCTCGTCGCGTGTGCGGAACGCGGCGATCGCCTCCGCGATCCGCGCGTTCTGGCTGACCGGCGTATGGCCGATCAGGCCGATACTCAGCGTACCGACCAGCTGGCGGTCCATGTGCCGCGCGGCCATCCCGAATTCGTCGAGCGCGGCGAGCAGCTTGCGGCTCATCGCGTGGAACCGCTCGCCCTTCGGCGTGAGCCGGAAGCCGCTGCGGCCACGCTCGCACAGCCGGTAGCCGAGCCGCGTCTCGAGCGACGACAGTTGCGCGCTGATCGTCGACTGGCCGACGTTCAGCATCGCCTGCGCCGCCGACACGCCGCCCGCGTCCGTGACCGCGAGAAACACGCGGATCAACCGCAGATCGAGGGTCGACAGATTCCCCAGCACGCTATTCCCCTTCCATACATCGATGAAAATCGATGTTTACGTCGATATCTTCGCATTCTTCTTTCCCGCCGGACGCGTAAAACTATGCGCCAAGCCGCGTCGAATGATACGGCAACCCCACATCGGAAGAGACAAGCCCATGAACGACCACACCCATTTCCAGCCGCTCGGCGGCAATGAAATGCCGCGCAGCGGCGGCATCGCGACGATGATGCGCCTGCCGCACGTGACGAGCGCTGCCGGCCTCGACGCGTGTTTCGTCGGCGTGCCGTTCGACCTCGGCACCTCCAATCGCACCGGCGCACGCTTCGGCCCGCGCCAGATCCGCACGGAATCCGTGCTGCTGCGCCCTTACAACATGGCCACGCGCGCCGCGCCGTTCGATTCGCTGCAGATCGCCGACATCGGCGACGTCGCGATCAACCCGTACAACCTGCACGATTCCATCGCGCGCATCGAGACCGCGTACGACGCGATTCTCGCGCACGACTGCAAGCCGATCACGCTCGGCGGCGACCACACGATCGCGCTGCCGATCCTGCGCGCGATCCACCGCAAGCACGGCAAGGTTGCATTGATCCACGTCGATGCACACGCCGACGTGAACGATACGATGATGGGCGAAAAGATCGCGCACGGCACGCCGTTCCGCCGCGCGGTCGAGGAAGGCCTGCTGCATGGCGACAAGGTCACGCAGATCGGCCTGCGCGGCACCGGCTACGCCGCCGAGGATTTCGACTGGTGCCGCGAGCAGGGCTTCCGCGTGGTCCAGGCCGAGGAATGCTGGAACAAGTCGCTCGCGCCGTTGATGGAAGAAGTGCGCGCGCGCATCGGCGACACGCCCGTCTACATCACCTTCGACATCGACGGCATCGACCCGGCCTACGCACCGGGCACCGGCACGCCGGAAATCGCCGGCCTCACGGTGCCGCAGGCGCTCGAGATCATCCGCGGCGCGAAGGGGCTGAATATCGTCGGTTGTGATCTCGTCGAAGTCGCGCCGCCGTACGACCCATTCGGCACCACCGCCCTGCTCGGCGCGAACCTCGCCTACGAGTTGCTGTGCGTGCTGCCCGGCGTCGCGTACCGCGACTGATCCCGGCGCACAACCTATTCAAAATCAGAGGATTCCAGAGGAGCACATAACAGATGGGGACTGCCATCAAGCAACCGAAGCGGGCTGCGCTCGCTTCGTTCGTCGGCACCACGATCGAATGGTACGACTTCTATAGCTACGCGACCGCCGCCGCCATCGTGTTCGGGCCGCTGTTCTTTCCCGGCGAAAGCCGTTTCGTCAGCCTGCTCGCGTCGTTCGGCTCGTTCGCGGTCGGCTTCTTCGCGCGGCCGCTCGGCGGCGTCATGTTCGGCTATCTCGGAGACCGCTTCGGCCGCAAGCGCTCGCTGCTCGCGACGCTGATGCTGATGGCCGTATCGACGGTCGCGATCGGCCTGCTGCCGACCCATGCGCAAGCCGGCGTGATCGCACCGATCCTGCTGGTTCTGATGCGCGTGCTGCAAGGTATCGCCGTCGGCGGCGAATGGGGCGGCGCGGTGCTGCTCGCCGGCGAGCATGCGCCCGAAGGCAAGCGCACGTTCTTCGCGTCGTTCGCGCAGCTCGGCAGCGCGAGCGGCCTGATCCTGTCGATGCTCGCGTTCGGCGCGATCAGCACGCTGTCGAAGGACGACATGATGAGCTGGGGCTGGCGCGTGCCGTTCCTCGCGAGCGCCGTGCTGCTGGCGGTCGGCTTCGTGATCCGCGCGAGCGTGTCCGAGTCGCCCGAGTTCGAGGAAGTCAGGAAGAGCGGCAACACCGCGCAGAACCCGGTGCGCGAGGCACTCAAGTACTGGCCGCTGCTGCTGCTCGCGATCGGCGCGAACGTGTACGGGATCGCCGGCGTGTATTTCAGCAACATCTTCATGATCAGCTATGCGACGCAGTTCCTGTCGCTCGACCGGTCGATGGTGCTGCATTGCATGACGATCGTCGCCGTACTGCAGTTCGTCGTGCAGCTCGCGGCCGCGTTCATCGCGCAGCGCTTCGGCACGACGCGCGTGCTGCTGATCACCGGCGCCTGGGCCGCGATCGTACCGTTCGTGATGCTGCCCCTCGTGCACATGGGCACGCCGCTGTCGATCACCGTCGGCGTCGGCCTCGCGACGCTCGCGGAATCGGGCTACTACTCGGTGGTCGCAGGTTTCGTCAGCGGCATCTTCATCGCGCGCATCCGCTACACGGCGATCTCGATCGCGTACCAAGTGTGCGGCGCGATCGCCGGCGGTCTCACGCCGCTCGTCGCCACGCTGATCGCACAAAACACCGCGCCGCAATGGTGGCCGCTCGCGATCCAGTATACGAGCGCCGCCGTGTTGTCGTCGGTGTGCGTGTGGCTGATCTCGCGCCGCGTCAGCATCGACGATGCCGGCGCGCCCGGCAAGTCGGACGAAGCGCTGCCGAGCGGCGCACGCACCGCGTAACCTCACGCAGCGAGCAGGCGGCATCGCCTGCCCGCTTGCGGTGCGCGTACCGCGGTACGCCGCAACGTCCCCACCCCGCCGAACAAGCGGCCCACACATGCGGGCCGCTTGTTGCCATCCGATCGTCGATCGCGACGGCGTACACCCAGCGTTCGCGCGTTATCGCACCTGGCTGCGCAGCGTCTTCGCGGCGGCGACCATGTTCGTCAGCGCCGGAATCACTTCCGCCCACTGGCGCGTCTTCAGCCCGCAGTCCGGGTTCACCCACAGGCGCTCCGCCGGAATCCGCTCGGCCGCCTTCTTCATCAGGCCGACGATGTGATCCTGCGTCGGGATGTTCGGCGAGTGGATGTCGTACACGCCCGGCCCGATCTCGTTCGGATACCTGAAGCTGTCGAACGCGTCGAGCAGCTCCATGTCCGAGCGCGACGTCTCGATCGTGATCACGTCCGCGTCCATGTCGGCGATCGACGCGATGATGTCGTTGAACTCCGAATAGCACATGTGCGTATGGATCTGCGTATCGTCCTGCACGCCGTTCGCGGCGATGCGGAACGACTCGACCGCCCACTGCAGGTACTCGCCCCATTGCGCGCGGCGCAGCGGCAGCCCTTCGCGCAGCGCGGCCTCGTCGATCTGGATCACGCGCACGCCGGCCTTCTCGAGATCGAGCACTTCGTCGCGGATCGCCAGCGCGAGCTGGTAGCACGACACCGAACGCGGCTGGTCGTCGCGCACGAACGACCAGTTCAGGATCGTCACCGGGCCGGTCAGCATGCCCTTCATCGGCTTGCTCGTCAGCGACTGCGCATACGCGATCCATTCGACCGTCATCGCCTTCGGGCGGCTGATGTCGCCGAACAGGATCGGCGGCTTCACGCAGCGCGAACCGTACGACTGCACCCAGCCGAACTGGCTGAAGACATAGCCGTCGAGCTGCTCGCCGAAGTATTCGACCATGTCGTTGCGTTCGGCTTCACCGTGCACCAGCACGTCGAGCTCGAGCGACTCCTGCTCGCGCACGCTGCGCTCGATTTCCGCCTGCATCGCCTTGCGGTAGCCGGCTTCATCCAGCGCGCCCGCCTTGAACTGGCTACGCGCCAGGCGAATCTCGGCCGTCTGCGGAAACGAGCCAATCGTCGTCGTCGGGAACGCCGGCAGATTCAGGCGCGCCGACTGTTTCGGCGCGCGCTGCGTGTACGGGCTCGCGCGGTTGCCGAGTTGCGCGTCGATGCGGGCGATCGCGGACTTCACCGCCGGGTTGTTCACGCGCGGCGAGCGACGGCGCGATTCGATCGCGGCGGCGTTCGCGGTGAGCGCGTCGGCCACCTTGTCGCGGCCTTCGTTCAGCGCGGTCGCGAGCACCTTCAGTTCGTCGAGTTTCTGCAGCGCGAACGCAAGCCATGCACGGATCTCCGGGTCGAGCTTCTCCTCGCTCGCGAGATCGACCGGCACATGCAGCAGCGAGCACGACGGTGCGAGCCACAAGCGGTCGCCCAGTTGCTTCGCGAGCGGTTCGAGCCAGTCGAGCGTCGCGTTCAGGTCCGTCTTCCAGATGTTGCGGCCGTTGATCACGCCCACCGACAGGATGCGGTCGGCCGGCAGTTCGCGCACGAGCGCGTCGATTTCGTCGCGGGCGTTGATCGCATCGATATGCAGGCCGTCGACCGGCAGCGAGGCCGCGAGCGTCAGGTTGTCCTGAAGCTGGCCGAAGTACGTCGCGAGCAGCAGCTTGATGCGGCGCGTCTCGAGCGTGTCGTACGCGGTGCGCAGCGCCAGGCGCCATTCGGCGTCGAGCTCGGTGACGAGGATCGGTTCGTCGATCTGCACCCATTCGACACCCTGCGCGGTCAGCGTATCGAGCAGCGCGCCATATACCGGCAGCAGCTTCGGCAGCAGCGCAAGGCGATCGGAATCGTCCTTCGCCTTGCCGAGCCACAGATACGTGACGGGGCCGAGAATCACCGGCTTCGCGGCGACGCCCTGCGCCTGCGCTTGCGCCAGTTGCTGGAGCAGGCGCGACGGATCGAGCGAGAAGTTCGTGTCCGCGTGGAACTCCGGCACGATGTAGTGATAGTTCGTGTCGAACCACTTCGTCATTTCACCGGCGGCGACACCGCCGCAGCATGCCGCGTGTTCTTCCGCCGACTGCGCCGAACGGCCGCGCGCGACGCGGAAATAGTTGTCGAGCGCGTCGCCATGGAAGTCCTGCACGCGCTTCGGCAAGTTGCCGAGCGTGAAACTCATGTCGAGCACCTGATCGTAGAACGCGAAATCGCCGATCGGTACGAGATCGAGGTCGCGCTGGTCGTTCCAGTGGCGTTGGCGAAGTTCGGCGCCGAGGGCCTTCAGTTCATCGCGCGACGATTCGCCCTTCCAGTAGCGTTCGAGACCGAACTTGAGTTCGCGCTTCGCGCCGATGCGCGGAAAACCGAGGTTGTGTGTCGTAACCATGAAGCTGCCATCCAGAAGAAATTGAAGATCCGGCAGCCATCATAGGGATTTCATCCCATGAAATAAAATGGCATTATTTCATTCATCCATTAAAGTTGTTCATGTATCTGTTGGGTGAACGATCTCCATGCTGGAACGATTCCATCTCGTCGTGATCCGCGAAGTCGAGCGCCAGGGCTCGCTGACCGCGGCCGCCAATGCGCTGCATCTCACGCAATCGGCGCTCAGCCATACCGTCCGGAAAATCGAGCAGCAGCTCGGTACGCCGATCTGGGACCGGGAAGGACGCGGCCTGCGGCTCACGCAGGGCGGGCAGTATCTGCTGAAGCTGGCGAACCGGCTGCTGCCGCAGTTCGAACTCGCCGAGGAGCGGATGAAGCAGTACGCGAAGGGCGAGCGCGGCACGCTGCGCATCGGGATGGAGTGCCATCCGTGCTACCAGTGGCTGCTGAAGGTCGTGTCGCCGTACCTGTCGCGCTGGCCGGACGTCGACGTGGACGTGAAGCAGCGCTTCCAGTTCGGCGGCATCGGCGCGCTGTTCGGCCATGACATCGACGTGCTCGTGACGCCCGACCCGCTCAACAAGCCGGGGCTGCGCTTCGATCCCGTGTTCGATTACGAGCAGGTGCTCGTGGTCGCGGATGCGCATCGGTTCGCGAACGCCGACTACGTGACGCCCGAGCAGCTGACCGACGAGGTCCTGATCACCTATCCGGTCGAAACCGACCGGCTCGACATCTACAACCAGTTCCTGACGCCAGCCGGCATCGTGCCGCGGCGCCACAAGTCGATCGAGACGACCGACATCATGCTGCAGATGGTGGCGAGCGGCCGGGGCGTGGCCGCGCTGCCCAGGTGGCTTGCGGATGAATACGCGGACCGGATGCCGGTCGTGCCGGTCAAGCTCGGCAAGAAGGGCATTGCGAAACAGATCTTCCTCGGCATCCGCGAGGCGGATGCGTCGATCGACTATTTGGCCGCATTCGTCGCGCTGGCGCGCGAATCGACGTGGAGTGCGCCACGCATGCGGCGCTAGCCGCGTTCGCACACTATGCACTTCCGGCAGTCCGCATGTCGGTGCGCAGGCTCGTGTTCACTATATGGACGACGACGCGAGCCGTGCACGACATGTTGCGTCACGACGTTACGGCACCGCCCCTTACACATCCGTAAGACCATGATTCGCCATCCGTACTGTCATCAAACTGACTGCTAGCGAAAGCTAGGATCGGACGCGGTTCCTTTACGAGATGCCGTCATGAATCATCCTGCTTCGTCCGCGCCGAACAATTCGGGTTCAGTCGAACGCACCAGGCAGGTCGGCTATGCCGTGTTCCTGCTGGTGCTCGCATTCGGCGCCGCGTATATCGCCACTCACCTGATCGCCGACCTGTCGCCGGTCCGCGAAGGGTCGCTGTTCCCGTACCTCATGCTCGGCGCCGCGCTGCTGATCGCGCTCGGCTTCGAATTCGTCAACGGCTTCCACGACACCGCGAACGCGGTGGCCACCGTGATCTATACCCACTCGCTGACGCCCAACGTCGCGGTGATCTGGTCCGGGATGTGGAACTTCCTCGGCGTGATGGTCTCGAGCGGCGCCGTCGCGTTCGGCATCCTGCAGTTGCTGCCGGTCGAACTGATCCTGCAGGTCGGTAGCGGCGCGGGCTTCGCGATGGTGTTCGCGCTGCTGATCGCCGCAATCATGTGGAATCTCGCGACCTGGTATTTCGGGCTACCGTCGTCGAGCTCGCATACGCTGATCGGGTCGATCATCGGCGTCGGTCTGATGAACCAGCTGATGCACGGGCCGTCCGGCACAAGCGGCGTCGACTGGGGCCAGGCGCTCGGTGTCGGCAAGTCGCTGCTGTTCTCGCCGATCGTCGGCTTCCTGTGCGCGGCACTGCTGCTGCTCGTGCTGAAGGCGCTCGTGCGGATTCCCGATCTGTACAAGGAGCCGCCGAAGGATCAGCCGCCGCCGTTCTGGATTCGCTGCCTGCTGATCTTGACCTGCACGGGCGTGTCGTTCGCGCACGGATCGAACGACGGGCAGAAAGGGATGGGCCTCATCATGCTGATCCTGATCGGCACCGTGCCGACCGCGTATGCGCTGAACAAGGCCGTCACGCCAGCCGAAACGCAGACGTTCGTCGCCGTCGCGAACCAGGCTGCCGCGACGTTCGGGAAGTATACGAACGGCGTCGCGCCGTCCGCGAACCCGCGCGCCGACGTCGAACACTACGTGCAGCATCGTGAACTGACGCCCGCCGTGCTGCCTGCCGTGCAACAGCTGTCCACGTTGCTCGCGACCGCAGTCGGCACGTCGGGGTCGATGGCGGCGGTGCCGCAACGCGACGTCGACAACGTACGCAACACGATGTATCTGGTATCCGAAGCGATTCGCCTGATCGAGAAGTCGGGGCAGCCCGCGCTCACCGCCGACGACAAGCTCGCCATCGACAACTATCGCAAGCAACTCGACCACGCGACCAAGTTCATTCCGACGTGGGTGAAAGTCGCCGTCGCCATCGCACTTGGCCTCGGCACGATGGTCGGCTGGAAGCGGATCGTCGTGACCGTCGGCGAGAAGATCGGCAAGCAGCATTTGACGTATGGGCAGGGTGCGTCGGCCGAACTCGTCGCGATGCTGACGATCGGTGCCGCCGACGTGTACGGGCTACCCGTGTCGACGACGCACGTGCTGTCGTCTGGCGTCGCGGGCACGATGGCCGCGAACGGATCAGGGCTGCAGTGGAGCACGGTGCGCAGCCTCGTGCTCGCGTGGGTGCTGACGCTGCCCGCGTCGATCGTGCTGGCAGGCGGACTCTACTGGTTGTTCCGGTCAGTGGCGTGATCGGGCAAACGGTGGGTGGCCGGTGAGAGCCGGTCGCCTGCCGTGGAAGATTTCGCCGTCGCTTCTCCGCTTTTCCGCTTCGACACTTCTCGGCATTCGATGGGTTCGTGCCACGTCCCTGCCTTTTCGGCCTTTCCAGATTGAAGCGCAAGATCTGGAGCGTGCCGGCACACGGACGCCGCTAGACTGGGTTCATCAACTTTCATCGTGGCTTCAACCGTGCATGCGACGCTTGCGAATATTCCGCGCGAGCGTACGGCGCCACATGGCTGACGAACCGAGGTACGCCCGTGAATATCGCCAATCTGCAACCTGCCGTCGAATCGACGGACATCGCGCAACGCGTCGATACAATCGACTGGCCGACCGTCGATGTCGAGCTCGGTCGCTACGGATGTGCGCGAGTACCGGGCCTGATCTCCGCAAGCGAGTGCGATGCGCTCGCCTCGCTCTATCCGCGGGATGCGCTCTATCGTTCGCGCATCGTGATGGCACGGCACGGCTTCGGGCGCGGCGAATACAAGTACTTCGCGTATCCGCTGCCTGGCGTCGTCGCCGCGCTACGCATGACGCTCTACCCGCATCTTGCGCCGATCGCCAATCGCTGGAACCAGGCACTCGGGATCGACGTCCGCTATCCGAAAGAGCACCGGACATTCCTCGATCGCTGCCACGCGGCGGGACAGACACGACCGACGCCGCTGATCCTGCAATACGGTCCCGACGACTACAATTGCCTCCATCAGGACCTGTACGGCGAGCATGTCTTTCCGCTTCAGGTCGCCATCCTGCTGTCGGTACCTGGTCGGGATTTCACGGGCGGCGAGTTCGTGTTGACGGAACAGCGACCACGCATGCAGTCACGCGCGGAAGTGGTGCCGCTGACGCAAGGCGATGCGGTGTTCTTCGCCGTCCACGGCAGGCCCGTGCAGGGAACGCGCGGCGTCTATCGCGTCAACCTGCGCCATGGCGTGAGCAGAATCCGAAGCGGCCACCGCCACACGGTCGGCATCATCTTCCATGACGCACAGTGACGGCCTGCGGGGTGCAACGTGATGTTGTCTCGCCATTCGGCATGCGGATGAGTTGGCGCAACAGGCACCGCGCATCATTGCGCAAGGATCGTTGTGTTGTGCCGTGCCGCCACCGCACGGTCTGCGCATCATTGGTGGTAACGGGCGACGGGGCGCACTGCACTTCAGACGATCGTCGCCATGACGGATCGACGTTTCGAGTGAGCTTCAATAATCTGAAGCCCACACCCGTCGCGACGCCAATGCAATGAGAAATCCTGCTTACCTGCTGGCCGCATTTGCCCGGAGGTGATCGCCAGCATTGGAAGCCAGCCGGGCATAGCCGGGCAACGTCAGCAGCGCGAGCACGCCCGCCGCAACGAACGCCCAGCGAAAATCGTCGAGCACGTAATGCCTGCCGGCCGCGTCGCCACGCACCAACGCCGCCAACCGCAGCGACAACGCACCGAATGCAATCCCCATCCCGATCGTCATCTGCTGCGCCGCGCTCCACAGCGTGCTGGCCGCGCTCGTCTGTCGAGCCGGAATGTCCGCATATGCCAGCGTCGCGAGCGTCGTGAACTGCATCGACCGCGTGAGCCCGTAGACGAATACGACGAACAGCGTGACCGCCAGCGGCGTCGACGCTGTCAGCCAGCCACACGCGATCGTGAAGAGACCTGCGATCGTCACGTCGACGAGCGCAACGTGCCGGAAACCGAATCGGTCGAGGATCCACGACGTTCCCGCCTTCATCCCAAGATTGCCAAGCGCGCTCGCGAGCAGCAGCAGGCCGGACTGGAATGGCGACAGCCCGAAGCCGATCTGGAACAGCAGCGGCAGCAAATACGGCACGGCGTTGATCGCCATCCGCGTGATGGAGCCGGTGATCACCGTCACCGAGAATGTCGGCACTTTCAGCGTCGAGAAATCGAGCAGCGGATGCGCACAGCGTTGCCCGTGCATCCACACGGCGATGCCGAACAGCACGCTCGCGCCCACCAGAATACCCGCGCACGTGAAGTCGACGTCCTGCTGGCCAGCCGCTTCGGTACCGATCAGCAGACAGGTCAGCGCAGCGCCTCCCAGCACGAAGCCGACCCAGTCGAGCGGTCGTTGCTCGTCGGCACGTGTGTTCCGGACGATCAGCCAGGTACAGACGAGCGCAACAATGCCGAACGGGACATTCAGCAGGAAGATCCATCGCCATGACGCGTAGGTCGTGATGAAGCCGCCGACGGGCGGCCCGACAACCGGCGCGACGATGCCCGGCCACGTGATCGTCGCGATTGCGCGCATCAGCTCGGCCTTCTCAGTGCTGCGAACGACGATCAGCCGTCCGACCGGCACCATCATCGCCCCGCCGACGCCCTGCAGCAGGCGCGCGGCCGTAAACGTCATCACGCCCTCGGACAGCCCGCACAGCACCGACGCGCCGGTAAATACGAAGATGGCGGTGGCAAACACCGTGCGCGAGCCGTAACGATCCGCAATCCAGCCGCTGATCGGGATGAACACCGCGAGCGCCAGCATATAGGCCGTTATCCCGAGGCTGAGCGCGTTCGGACCGACGCCGAACGAGCGTGCCATCTGAGGCAGCGCGGTCGCGATCACGGTCGTGTCGAGATACTCCATGAAGAACGTTGCAGCGACCAGATACGGCAAGAAGTCGGTCGTCCTACCACGGTGGGCAGGGCTATTAATCATGAATGGTGCGGGAAACGAAATACGAAGGACACCGAGTGCCGGCTATGCAGATGAACGCCAGGAATCGGGATGGATGGTGATATTACCCTGAGGGGCTGCTGGTCTGCTCTGCCGGGCATGCGCGAATGGACTTTATGCGCATAGATTTTTATGACGATATCGTGCTGCAGTCACCGAATGGCGTACGCGATCAGGTCGGCATGACACGTCGAGGGACGGGAACATCAATTCGGGCGCATTTTGCCAGAAAGTGACATTTTTCGACGATCATCGATCAATGTCGCTCATCATCGGCCATCACAATGCCAGCTCCAACCGCCTTGCACTCGCCATTCCGCTCGTATTTTCGCTGCTCAAATGCAAAAACCCCCGCCTTGTCGGGCGGGGGTTTCTGGCTTAGGGAGCCTGACGATTACCTACTTTCACACGGGAATCCGCACTATCATCGGCGTAGAGTCGTTTCACGGTCCTGTTCGGGATGGGAAGGGGTGGGACCGACTCGCTATGGTCATCAGGCAAAGAGGGTTGTTCTGCTGGCGTGGCCAACAGAACCAATCTGGGAAGAAGCAGTAATTTCGTTGGGTTGTGAGGTTGTATCTCACACATACGCGGTAGTTCAACCGCTGTACGTCGAGTGCCTTGCACTCGACGTTCGACATTCGTAAAGCGCTGAAGCGCTAACGACTGTCGAAACAGACTTGTTATAGGATCAAGCCTTACGGGCAATTAGTATCAGTTAGCTGAACGCATTACTGCGCTTACACACCTGA
>NZ_QTQA01000038.1:0-55202 GCF_003853825.1 Burkholderia sp. Bp9012
GTCGCGCAGACGGTGCTGTTCCTGTCGGCGTTCCCGAGCGCCGCGCTCACGGGCCAGTCGTTCGTCGTCAGCCACGGCTGGTTCATGCAGTAACGTCCTCGCCTCCCTGACGGGGGGCGATTCCCGCACCACATCCATTCTCACGACTCACGATGGCGCACCGTCGCTCGACGGTATGCCATCCGTCTCCGCCATCTACGGCGGGATTTCTCGGAGCAACTGATGAAACCGCACGCGCGTACAGAAAAGCAGGCCGTCGATGCGGCGGACCTGCAACACGAAGCCGGCGCGCCGGCCGCTGCGCGGTCGCTGCCATACGAAACGATCGCGCTCGTCCTGCAGGGCGGCGGCGCGCTCGGCGCGTATCAGGCCGGCGTGTTCGAAGGGCTGCACGAAGCCGGCGTTCCGCTCGACTGGATCGCCGGCATCTCGATCGGCGCGCTCAACACCGCGCTGATCGCCGGCAATGCGCCCGAACATCGCGTCGAGCGGCTGCGCGAATTCTGGGAAACGATCTGCCAGCCGGCATTCTTTCCCGCAATTCCGGCCGCGTTCGAGTTCGCGCTGTTCAACAGCATCGACCAGATCCGCACGTTCTTCACCGCGTCGCAGGCCGCGAGCGCGATGATGCAGGGCCAGCAGGGCTTCTTCGTGCCGCGCTTGCCGCCGCCGCTGCCGGGCGTGTCCGATCATCCGGAAAAGATCAGCTGGTACGACACGTCGCAGCTGCGCGCGACGCTGCTCAGGCTGTGCGATTTCGACCGGATCAATTCGGGCGAGACGCGCGTGTCGGTCGGCGCGGTCAACGTCGGCACCGGCAACTTCGTGTACTTCGACAACTCGCGCATCCGCCTCGCGCCCGAGCACTTCATGGCGTCCGGCGCGCTGCCGCCCGCGTTCCCGCCGGTCGAGATCGACGGCGAATACTACTGGGACGGCGGCGTCGTATCGAACACGCCGCTGATGGAAGTGCTGAGCGCGCGTCCGCGACGCGACACGCTCGCGTTCCAGGTCGACCTGTGGAGCGCACGCGGGCCGCTGCCGCGCACGATGGCCGACGTCGCGGAACGCACGAAAGACGTGCAGTATTCGAGCCGCACGCGTTTCGTCACCGACACGCTGCAGCGCGAACAGCGCTACCGCAACGTGCTGCGCCACGTGCTCGAGCAGGTGCCGGAAGCGCAGCGCAAGAGCGACCCGTGGTGCGTCGAGGCTGAAGCGATGTCGAGCGGGAAGAAGTACAACATCCAGCACCTGATCTATCAGCAGAAGGCGTACGAGCACCACTACAAGGACTATCAGTTCGGTCTGTCGACGATGCGCGACCACTGGAGCGCGGGTCTCGACGACATCCGCAAGACGCTCGCGGTCAAGGACGGCCTCGCGCTGCCCGCCAACGACGCAGGCTTCGTCACGCACGACATTCACCGCCGCCGGTAATGCCGCGTGCGACGGACCGGCGCGCTGCCTGCGCCGGTCCGTCCTCCTTTCCGATTCGACATGCCGATTTTCATTGCGCTGTTCGCGCTCATCGCCGTGGGATGGGGCGCGGTTCATCTGTTTCACGTCATCGCCGCGCAGTTCGGCCAGCCGGTCGCGATCGCGGCCGCCTTGCTCGCCGCCGCGATCCTGATCGCGCTGATCGCGTGGTGGATCAAGCGCCGTCGCGACATCGCACCGAACGCGAAGGAACAAGGCTGGACCCACGTCGTGCATCGCGAGTGGGGCGACGTGCGCGTGTCAGCGACGCAGGGGCTGCTGTGGCTGTCGCACGACGGTGCGGACGGCCGCTATACGTTGTCGCAGCTCGACGGCTGCGAAGCCGAGCCGATCGACGGCCGCTGGCATCTGGTCGTGCGTGTGCGTGACGCCGCACACGGCGAGTGGAAGCTGCCGATGATGGACAAGCACGATGCGCGGCGCTGGGCGCGCGTGCTGATGCTCGCGAGGGATAGCCGGCTGTAACGGGCCACTGCCGCGTGCCGACGCCGGCACGGCCGCGCACGACGCATGACGCCCGCTTCTTTCTAGCGCGCGCCGAGCGCCCATAACGCGTCGAGCACGTGCTGGGTCGACCGCTCGACCGGGCCGGCCCGATGGGCGATGCCCAGTTCGCGCCACAACGCCGGACGCAGCGGCCGCATGACGATGCGTGCATCCGGCAACGGGGCGCCCGCCTCGTGCGGCAGCAGCGTCGCGCCGTAGCCTGCGGCGACCAGACTCTTGATCGCATCGTTGTAGTTGAGTTCGATGCGGGGCTCGGGGCGGTGGCCACCGAGCGCGAACCATTCCGCGGTGAGCCGCGACAGGCGGGTAGTCGCATCGTTAAGAATCAGCGGACGCGCGGCCAGATAGGCCGGCGTCACACGCGCCGGAAGCCGCCAGCCCGCAGGCAGAAAGGCCAGCACCGGATCGCGCCGCCACGCGCGGATCGAGAGCCCCGCGACCGCCGGCTGCGGCAACGCCACCAGTCCGACGTCGAGCGTGCCCTGCGCAATGCGCGCCAGTGTGTCGTGCGACGTGAGCACGGCGATCTGAACATCGATGTCCGGATGGCGCTCGCGCAGCCGGGCCACCGCCTGCGGCAACAGATGGGCGATCGCCCCGGTCGATGCGCCGAGGCGCACCCGCCCGGTCAGCCCCTGCACTTGTCGCTCCACGTCGTCGAGAGTCGACTCGACCTCGGCCAGCAGACGGCGCGCCCGCTCCACCAGCACCGCACCGATGGTCGACGGCTGCACGTTGCCGCGCGTGCGCGACAGCAACGGCGCACCGATGCGGCTTTCGAGTTCGGCGACATGTAGGCTGACCGTCGGCGGCGCAAGATGAAGCAGTTGCGCGGCGGCCACGAAGGATCCCTGGTCGGCGATCGCGACCAGCGTACGCAGTCGATCCAGACTGATCTCGCGCATTCCCACCTCTCGTTCAGGAAATCTGAATCTCGCAATCAGGAAATTCAACTTTTCCTATTCTAGGCGTTCGATGGACGATACGGCTTTCCCGACGTCCGAAGCGAAAAACGCGACCATCATGAGCCTCTCCACTGTCTACATCGACGGCGACCAAGGTACGACCGGACTGCTGATCCACGAGCGCCTGCGCGATCGCACCGATCTGCGGCTCGTCACGCTGCCGGATGCCGAGCGCAAGAACCCCGCGCGGCGCAGCGAAGCGATCAACGCATCCGATATCGCGATTCTGTGCCTGCCCGACGCCGCCGCGCGCGAAGCAGTTGGCTTCATCCGGAATCCGGCGGTACGCGTGATCGACGCGAGCTCGGCCCATCGCACCGATCCGGAATGGGTCTACGGTTTTCCCGAGATGGTCCACGGACATGCGCAGACGATCGCACACGCGCGGCGCGTCACCAATCCGGGCTGCTATCCGACGGGCGCGATCGGCCTGCTCCGGCCGCTGCAACAAGCTGGCCTGCTGCCACGCGACTACCCGGCGAGCATCCATGCCGTGTCCGGTTACTCGGGCGGCGGCCGGACCGCCGTCGACGAATTCGAATCGAACGGGGCCGCACGCACGAAACCGCTGCAGGTCTACGGCCTCGCGCTCGCGCACAAGCACGTGCCCGAGATCCAGCTGCACGCGGGGCTCGCGCATCGTCCGCTGTTCGTGCCGGCTTACGGCGCCTATCGGCAAGGCATCGTGCTGACCGTGCCGATCGAGCTGCGCCTTCTCCCGGCCGGCGTGACCGGTGAGTTGCTGCATGCGTGTCTCGCGCACCATTACGCCGACGCGCGCCACGTCGAGGTCACGCCGCTCGCGGATACGCGCACGATCACGCATCTCGATCCGCAAGCGCTGAACGGTACGAACGACCTGCGGCTTGGCGTGTTCGTGAATGCCGAGCACGGCCAGGTGCTGCTGTCCGCCGTGTTCGACAATCTCGGCAAAGGGGCATCCGGCGCGGCCGTGCAGAACCTCGATCTGATGCTCGGTGCGGCGAAAGCGGCGTAAGCCCCAGGCGGCCACCATCATCGACCGGCCCGGCGCATCGCGGCCGTCGGTGCGTCGTCGGTGCGTCGGTGCGTCGGTGCGTCGCTGCGTCGGTGCGTCGCTGCGTCGGTGCGTCGGTGCGTCGGTACGTCGGTACGTCGGTACGTCGGTACGTCGGTGCCTGCGGCACGCTACCGGCTCGCGACGCGGTTGCGAGCCGTCAACGGGCCTTGGCCGACGCTTCTTACATGCCCCCGTAAAAGCTCACCTTTGGCCGATTTCAGGCCGCATCGTCACCCGCCGCGGCATTCAACCCGGCAAGCGCCTCCGCGAGAAAATCGACGCACACGCGCACTTTCGCCGAAGCCGCGACGCGTTCCGGATACACAGCCCAGATGTTCGCCGGCTGAATCACGTCCGACAGCACGCGACGCAGCGCGCCGCGTTCGATCAGCGGCCCCGCTTCCCAGATCGAGCGCAGCACGATCCCGCGCCCGGCCAGCGCCCATTGCACGGCCACCTCGCCGTGGTTCGTCGACAGCGCGCCGCCGACCTTCACCGTTGCCGTTTCTCCGCGCAGGTTCAGCCGCCAGACGCCGAACGGATGGTCGCGCTCCTTGATCGCGAGGCAGTCGTGCGATGCGAGATCCGCGAGCGTGCGCGGCGTGCCGCGCCGTGCGAGATAGTCGGGCGACGCGCACAGCACGCGATAGTTCGCGGCAAGGCGGCGAGCGATCAGGTGATCGGCGATCTCGTCGCCGATGCGCACGTCGAGGTCGTAGCCTTCGCCCGCGACGTCGACGAGCCGGTCGAACAGATCGAGCCGCACGTTCAGCTGCGGATAACGCGCGGAGAAGTCGAGCAACGCCGACGCGACGACATGACGGCCGAAGCCGAAGCTGCTCGAGATGCGCAGCGTGCCGCGCGGCACCGTGCGCGTGGTCGACACGTCCTCGACGAGATGGTCGACGTCATCGAGAATCTTCTCGGCACGCGCGAACACGCGTTCGCCGGCCTCCGTGACCGTCACGCGGCGCGTCGAGCGATGCAGCAGCCGCGTGCCGAGCTGCGCCTCGAGCAGCGCGATGCGCTTGCTCACATATGCGGGCGATACCGCGAGCTGCTCGGCCGCCGCGCTGAAGCTCGTCAGGCGGACGACCAGGCTGAAGACGCGCAGGTCGTCGAGATTCGGCGCTTTGTTCACGATTCGTGGAAAGTCGATTAACCTTTCGCACGATTTTAATCTGAATGGAAATAAATAAAATGGCATCGTGTTCCGCTGCGCACGCTGCCGGCGGCCCGACCAGCCAAGGAGGCTTGCATGAGCGACAAGACGTACAAGATTGCCGTCATCCCCGGTGACGGCATCGGCCGTGAAGTGATGCCCGAGGGCCTGCGCGTGCTCGACGCCGTGACGGCGCGCTTCGGCATCCGTTTCCAGTTCGAGCAGATCGACTGGGCGAGCTGCGACTACTACGCCCAGCACGGCAAGATGATGCCGGACGACTGGAAGGCCCGGCTCTCGGGCATGGACGCGATCCTGTTCGGTGCGGTCGGCTGGCCCGCGACGGTGCCCGATCACATTTCGCTGTGGGGTTCGCTGCTGAAATTCCGCCGCGAATTCGACCAGTACATCAACCTGCGGCCCGCGCGCCTGTTCGACGGCGTGCCGTCGCCGCTCGCCGGCCGCAAAGCAGGCGACATCGACTTCATGATCGTGCGCGAGAACACCGAAGGCGAATATTCGTCGGTCGGCGGCACGATGTTCGAAGGCACCGAGCGCGAAGTGGTGATGCAACAGTCGATCTTCACGCGCCACGGCACGGAGCGCGTGCTGAAGTTCGCGTTCGAGCTCGCGCAGCGCCGCGCGAAGCGCCTGACCGTCGCGACGAAGAGCAACGGCATCGCGATCAGCATGCCGTGGTGGGACGCACGCGCGGCCGAGATGGGCGAACGCTATCCCCAGATCGCCGTCGACAAGCAGCACATCGACATCCTGTGCGCGCGCTTCGTGCTGCAGCCTGACCGCTTCGACGTCGTCGTCGCGTCGAACCTGTTCGGCGACATCCTGTCCGACCTCGGGCCGGCCTGCACGGGCACGATCGGCATCGCGCCGTCGGCGAACCTGAACCCGGATCGCACGTTTCCGTCGCTGTTCGAACCGGTGCACGGCTCCGCGCCGGACATCGCGGGCCAGTACGTCGCGAACCCGATCGCGATGATCTGGTCGGCGGCGATGATGCTCGACTTCCTCGGCAACGGCGCGGGTCGCGAACGGGAGGCGCACGATGCGATCGTCGCGGCGATCGAGGACGTGCTGCGCACCGGGCCGCGCACGCGCGATCTCGGCGGTCAGGTGGGGACGCAGGAAGTGGGTGAGGCGATCGCGGCGCGGATCGCCGGCTGACGGAGCGCCCGAAGGCGCGCGGCTCGGAAGTGTTCGATCGATGTCATGCTCAAGGGTGAGCAGCACGACTGACTGCCGCGCACCTTCGCCGATTTCGACGCGCACGCCTGGATGCGTGCATGTCGATGTCGAACGGTGAGTTGGATCGCACATCGATACACACCGATGGAATGTCTCCACCACGCATGTATGCAGCAAGTGCGCCGCCGATGTCGCATTCGATCCGCATGCGAGCAACGCTTCGCTCAGTGCAACCGCACCGTTTCCTGCGAAGATTGATCGGTGAGATGCAGGGCGTGAAGAATCACACCGTCCCGCACGAAATGCCTCCTCTCCCGAAAACGCTCACCTCAACCAGCGGCTCCCGTATTCCCTCACCGTTGAGCACAGGCGTCACGCTCGATGCCCAATAGCGCGCGTCCACGCGACGCCATCGTGCTACGTCACAGCCCAAGATCGGACAGACCGGGATGATCGTCCGGACGGCGACCGAGAGGCCAGTGGTACAGGCGATCCGCTTCGCGAATCGGCAGGTCGTTGATGCTCGCGTGGCGATGCGCCATCAAGCCGTTTTCGTCGAACTCCCAGTTTTCGTTCCCGTATGAGCGGAACCAGTTGCCGGCGTCGTCATGCCATTCGTATGCGAATCGCACCGCGATGCGATTGCCGCCGAACGCCCACAGCTCCTTGATCAGCCGGTAGTCGAGCTCGCGCGTCCATTTCCGCTGCAGCAGTCCGACGATCTCGTCGCGGCCCGTCACGAACTCCGCGCGATTGCGCCACCGGCTCTGCGGCGTATAGGCAAGCGAGACGCGCTGCGGGTCGCGCGTGTTCCACGCATCCTCCGCGGCACGCACTTTCTGGCGCGCCGTATCGAGCGTGAAGGGCGGAACGGGCGGACGAATTTCCGGGGAAGCGGACATGGGATGCTCCTGTTCAAGGTTAGGGCTGCGCACGAACGCAGCCGGTTGGGACGCGTTACTTCGACGCTCGAGACACCGTTTCGAGCAAGAGCTCGGCGGTTGCGCGCGCATCGCGCGCCGCGGTCGCTTCGCCGCTGACGAGCGCGACGCCGATCGCGCCTTCGATCAGCACCAGCCATTGGCGCGCGATGCGGGCCAGGCCGCGGCGCTCGATGCCGGCGTCGTCGGCATACGCGTCGAGCCGCTCGCGCACGAACGCGAGCAAGCGCGCCTTGTGCATACGCGCGACGACGCGTATCGGATCGTCGGCGTCGGCAATCTCGCCGGACGCGTTCAGGAACGCGCAGCCGTGAAAATCGGGTTGCGAAAACCAGTCGCGCAGCACATCGAACATGCCGAGCAAGTGCGCACGCGGCGACTTGCCGTGCGCCAGCGTGGCGTCGACGAACCAGTGCATCCAGCGCTCGTCGCGCCGCTCGAGGGCGGCGACAACCAGCGCCTCCTTCGATTCGAAATGCGAATAAAAGCTCTTTCGCGCGGCACCGGATCGCTTCACGATCGCATCGACACCCGTGGCGTGGATGCCGCCCGAGTAGATCAGCGCTTCGGCCGCGTCGAGCAGTCGGTCGCGAACGGCCGGTTCGCCGGAGAAGTCATCATGTGTGTTCATGGGTCTACGGTAGAACGATCGTTCTCCAACGTCAACACCCATGTGAAAAGGCCCTGTCGTCGGAAGGGCCGAACGCCGCATGGTTTCGATCGCGGGCAGCGCATTGCAGGCGGCGTTTACGACATTTTTTCTTGAAGCTGGCGCAGGGTGCTCACTACACTTCGGTCACCCCGTCTGGCCGAAAGGACATCATGCAGCGACCGGAATCCGCACGCTCCAAGCGTGCCTATGCAGCTTATGCGAAGCGGCTCGATGGCCGCGTCGTCGTACGGCGTTTCGATCCGTGCAGCGATTCGTACGAATCGCTGACCGCGTTGCTGCATCGCGCGTACGCGCCGCTCGGCGCCGCAGGCTTCAACTGTCCCGGTGTCGACCAGCCGGCGTCGGAGACGCGCGAACGCATGCTCACCGGCGAGTGTTTCGTCGCGCTCGGTAACGGGCATCTGGTCGCGACGATCACGATGCAGCCGCACGATCCCGATTCGCGGTGCGATCCGTACCGCAGCCGACGCGTCGCGACGCTCGGCCAGTTGGCCGTCGATCCGGTCTGGCAGGATCGCGGCATCGGCCGTGCGCTGCTCGCGTTCGCGCAACGGCGGGCGGCCGCGCGTGGCGCGACGCACCTCGCGCTTGATGCCCCGCATGCGGCTGTCCGGCTCGTCGACTTCTATCGACGCGAAGGGTTTCAGTTGATCGACGTGATGCGGTTTGCAGGACACAGCTACGACAGCGCGATCCTGTGCAAGGCCGTTGGCGTGTCGGACGGGCGGATACCTGCATCCGACATGACGTCGATCCACGTCGCGCGGCGTGCCGGAGCGGCGTCATGAAACACGAAGCCGACGACGATCGTGCGCGGCTCGCACTGAGGCATGCCCGCACGCGGGCAGCGCTGCGCATGCGCGGGCTGGTGAAGCTGACGGTCGTCACGATCGCGGTCACGCAAACTCTGACGCTCGTGTTCGACACCCTGCTCGTCGCGGTCGGCTACGCGCCGGAAGCCGCGACGTTGCTGCTGTTCCGCTTCGTCACGTGCGCGCTCGTCAGCTTCTGGCTTCAGGCGGACGCATCCCGCGCGTATCGGCATGCGTCCAAGCGCGGGCTCGTGACGGTGTCCGGTGAGCATGGCGAACTGATCGAGATCGCACCGCAATGCCCGAAACGCTGGCTCGTCGTGTTGAGTCTGCAACTCGAACCGCGATGGTTGAACGGTGAGCGCATCAGGTAGCGGGAAGCGCACCAATCAATGCGGCCTGGCAGGCGGACAGGTGAGTTCGCACGTCGTTGATCGGCTCACGCATCAAGAAGGCGCCGTGACGGCGTTGCGTGGTGACGTGCTGTCACGAAAGCGCGGCAAGACCGTGGCCCAGGCGGGCGGTGCGACAGGGCGTCGCAATTCAGGCGCGGCAAACGAAACGGAAGGGCAGGAAGAAACACACGCGCCGAGCGACGCGAGAGTGCGGGCGGGAGCGCGACGCTGACGAGTGAGATGCATGCGTGATTGCACGTCATCGATACGTGCTGCGGCAGCGAAGCGCGATCACCGTCATATCGTCAAGAAGAAACGCCGTGCCGTCGTTGAATTCCTCGCCTGCGCGTCACACGACGGCACGATCGAGCCATCATTCGGCACGCAAACAGCTCCCGAATAATCTCACCTCACGCGTTCTTCGAAGCCGCCATGCCTAGACAAACGCTCATGCCGACACGAACGGGGCACTCGGCAAACGCGCCGAGCCGCCCCGCCGGCACTCAGACCGTCCAGTCGAGGATCACCTTGCCGCTTTCACCGGACAGCATCGCGGCGAAGCCTTGTTCGTAATCGTCGGCTGCAAAACGATGCGTGATGATCGGCGACAGATCGAGGCCGCTTTGCAGCATCGCGACCATCTTGTACCAGGTCTCGAACATCTCGCGCCCGTAGATGCCCTTGATCTCGAGCCCCTTGAAGATCACCTGGTTCCAGTCGATCGCCGTCTGCGCGGGCGGAATGCCGAGCAGCGCAACCTTGCCGCCGTGATTCATCGCCTCGAGCATGCTGGTGAACGCGCTCGGCACGCCCGACATCTCGAGGCCGACGTCGAAGCCTTCCGTCATGTGCAGGTCGGCCATCACGTCGCGCAGCGACTCGCGTGCGACGTTGACCGCGCGCGTCGCGCCCATCTTGCGCGCAAGTTCGAGCCGGTAGTCGTTGATATCGGTGATCACGACGTTGCGCGCGCCGACGTGCTTCGCGATCGCGACGGCCATGATGCCGATCGGGCCCGCGCCCGTGATCAGCACGTCCTCGCCGACGAGATTGAACGACAGCGCCGTGTGCGTCGCGTTGCCGAACGGATCGAAGATCGACGCGAGATCGTCGGAGATCTCGGGCGGAATCTTGAACGCGTTGAACGCGGGAATCGCCAGATACTCGGCGAACGCGCCCTCTCGATTCACGCCGACGCCGACGGTGTTGCGGCACAGATGCCGGCGGCCGGCACGACAGTTGCGACAGAAGCCGCACGTGATGTGGCCTTCGCCGGACACGCGGTCGCCGATCGCGAAGCCGCGCACTTCCTGCCCCATCTCGACGATCTCCCCGACGTATTCGTGGCCGACGTGCATGGGTACGGGAATCGTCTTCTGCGCCCAGTCGTCCCACTTCCAGATATGGATGTCGGTGCCGCAGATCGCCGTGCGGCGAATCTTGATCAGCACGTCGTTGTGTCCGACCTCGGGGCGCTTCACGCGCGTGAGCGTGAGACCCGGGCCGCGCTCGAGCTTTGCCAGTGCTTTCATGGTCGCGCCTCCGTCAGACGATGCCGAGCGACTTGCCGACGCGCACGAACGCGGCGACCGTCTGATCGATCTGTTCAGGCGTATGCGCGGCGCTCATCTGCGTGCGGATGCGTGCGCGACCGCGCGGCACGACCGGGAACGAGAAGCCGATCACGTAGACGCCTTCTTCGAGCAACTTGTCGGCCATGTTGGTTGCAAGCTGCGCGTCGCCGAGCATCACCGGGATGATCGGATGCGCACCGGGCACGAGCGTGAAACCCGCGGCGGTCATCTGCTCGCGGAAACGCACGCCATTCTCGCGCACGCGTTCGCGCAGCTTCGCCCCTTCGTCGCTGCCGAGCAGTTCCAGCACCTTCAGCGACGCCGCGGCAATGCTCGGCGTCAGCGTGTTCGAGAACAGGTACGGGCGCGAACGCTGGCGCAGCAATTCGACGACCTCGCGGCGGGCCGCGACATAGCCGCCCGATGCGCCGCCCAACGCCTTGCCGAGCGTGCCGGTAATGATGTCGATGCGACCATCGACGCCGCAGTGCTCGGGCGTGCCGCGGCCATGCGCGCCGATGAAGCCGACCGCGTGCGAATCGTCGACCATCACGAGCGCGCCGTAACGATCGGCGAGGTCACAGATGCCTTTCAGGTCGGCGATGATGCCGTCCATCGAGAACACGCCATCGGTCGCGATCAGCTTGTGGCGCGCGCCCGCTGCGTCGGCTTCCTTCAGCTTCGCCTCGAGATCGGAGAGATCGTTGTTCTTGTAACGGAAACGCTTCGCCTTGCAGAGGCGGATGCCGTCGATGATGCTCGCGTGGTTCAGCTCGTCGCTGATCACTGCGTCGTTCTCGTCGAGCAGCGTCTCGAACAGGCCGCCGTTCGCATCGAAGCAGCTCGAATAGAGGATGCTGTCTTCCGTGCCGAGAAACGACGCCAACGCGCTTTCGAGTTGCTTGTGCACGGTTTGCGTGCCGCAGATGAAGCGCACCGACGCCATGCCGAAGCCGTCCTGGTCGAGACCTGCCTGCGCCGCGGCGATCAGGCGCCGATCGTTCGCCAGACCGAGATAATTGTTCGCGCAGAAATTCAGCACGCCGGCACCGCTGGCGAGCCGCACGGCCGCCGCTTGGGGACTCGCGATCTCGCGCTCGGTCTTGTAAAAACCGTCCGCGCGGATCTGGTCGAGCGTCCCGCGCACCTGGGCGAGAAAGGCATCACGCATCGCAAAGCTCCTGACAGGGATTCGCAATCCGCCGCGCGCCGCTCGTGGCGGCTGCGCAACGGCCTGCTACTGTTATAGTCGGTCGTTCGGTTGACCGCATTTATCCGATATTCCGAACTAGAATTCGAAATACCGAACAACTCTAAGCGAACGGAAACCAAATGGCAAGTTCCTCCGCGTCGCGGCGCACGCCTGCCGGCGCCGCACCGCAGCCGCCGGGCGTGACGCCGCCGCGCGTCGGCGAGCAAATCCAGCGACTGCGCAACGAGCGCAAGCTGACCCTCGACGACCTGTCGCGCGCAGCCGGCGTATCGAAGTCGATGCTCTCCGAGATCGAGCGCGACAAGGCCAATCCGACGATCGCGGTCGCATGGCGGCTCACGAATGCGCTCGGCATCACGCTCGACGAGCTGTTCTCGCAACCGAAAGCGCCGGAGACGATCCGCGTGGATGGCCCGCACGACATCCCGACGCTCGCCGGCCACGACGGCCGCTATCAGTTGCGCGTATGGGGCCCGATCGACCTGGCCGGCAAGTTCGAGTGGTACGAACTGACGCTGCCGGGCGGCGGCGCGCTCGCGTCGAACGCGCACGAACCCGGCACGCGCGAGCACCTCACCGTGCTCCAGGGCGCGATGGAAATCGAAGCCGCGGCGGCGAGCCGACGCCTGAAAGCGGGCGATACCGCGCGCTACCCGGCCGACACGCCTCACGCCATCCGCAATCCCGGCAAGGCGGAAGCGCGCGCACTACTGATCGTGATTCATCGCTGACGATGCGAATAGCTGGCCGAAAGGCCAGTTGCGGAAAACACTGTATGTTTGTACAGTATACGGACATTCCGCCATGCATTGGCCGGGGCCGCCGCACCGAGGCGCCCGCTCCGGTCGACAGGAGCCTGCGATGACAGAAGAACAAGATTTGGCCGCGCTCAGCTTCAAGGCTGCCGCGCACGACCTCGAGTTGATTGTGCGCCATATAGCCGGGCGCTACATCCATCAGCGCGTCCCGCTGTCGTGGCGCCTGCTGCACGCCATCGAAGCCGAGGCACTCGCGGATCTCGGGTTTGCCAGTCGTCACGAAGCCGGCATGCGCCAGCTGTTCGAACGGCCGTCGGACATGACTTTTCCCGAAACGGATGATCCGATCGATTTCGGACGATCGAATGCGCTACCCGCTGTCTTCTCGTTCGCGGTTCTCGCGTATGAAGCGGCGGCCAGATCGCAGGAAGCGGCATCCAGCGAGCGCATTCATCGCCCATCCAAGGCATGGGGTGACTGACATCAGGCCCTGGCCGTTCGGCGCGGCGGCCGGCTCCCGCATCCTGCTGCCCGCCACGTTGCGGATAGGGCTACCATATACGCAACTAACGGAATAAACAACATGTCCCTTCCCACCCCCTCCGACACGCCCGCACGCCCGGAAGAAAAGGATCTGTTCGACCGTGGTGCGTCCGACTGGATCATCTCGCCCGAAGCCGCGTTCGACGCATGGCTCGCCATGCAGGACTACCGTCGTTCGTCGGCCGACGTCTACCGCGCACAATGGGGCGCCTTTCTCGCGTGGCTGCGTGCACATCAGAAAAACCTGGCCACGGTCGATACCGCAACGATCGCGAATTTCGTCAGCGAGCTTCCCATACGGAAAACGCAGCGAATGCGCTATTTGAGGCTGATCGAACGCGTGCTCGACCACATCCGGCGCACCGAGCTCGCGTCCACCAACCCGGCCCGCTTCATTGCTCAGGATGGCGAAGCGGATTGGCGTCAGGCACGCGACAACGAGCCGACCGGTTTCCTGACACCGGCCGAACGCGCGAAGTTGCTGGCCTACCTGTTTTCGCCGATTGGCGTATCTGGCTCCGCATACTGGAAGGAGCGGCGTGACCGCGCGCTCGTCGCCGCATTTCTCGGGGCCGGCGTGAAAACCGGCGAAGCACGTGCGCTTACGATTAGTTGCATCAATGCAAGCGGAACGTCGCTGCAGATCCCGTCGACACATCCCGATTTCGCGCGCGAAACCCACCTGGCCTCGTTCGCGATCGCGTTGCTCGAAGCATGGCTCGTGGAACGCAAGCGCCAGGAGATTCCGGGCGAGCTCGTGTTTCCGGCATCGCACGCCGGGCGGCCAATGCACAAGGCGACGATGCTGCGCGCGATCGATGCAATCGTTGAATCCGCGGGGCTCACGTCGTCACGCACCGCGCGCGCGAGCCCGCAAACGCTGCGCAACACTTACGCTGCCGAACTGTTCGAGCACGACGTGCCACCCGAGCGGGTCGGCAAATGGCTCGGCTTCATGCGGCCGATCTCGTCGAACCGCCTTCATCGCGCATGGAAAAACTGGCGCGATGATCTCGCGAATGGTGACGCGTCCGAGCAGGACGAAACTCACTGATGCCGACCCGGCTGCTCACGCGGCATGATCCGTGAGCAGCCTTGTGCGGCGTAGCCTCACCGTTTCACAGCTCCCGTAAAACCTCACCTCACGCGTCCCGAATTTCCTCACCTGTGCGATCCCTGTGCCGGGCGACACGTCAGTCGCGCGTAAAGCGCGCGACCGCTTCGAATCGGGAAGGCCAGGGCCCCGACGCATGTTCGCATTCGGGGCAAGACACTTCGAACCCGTCGTCGCCCTGCGACAATTCCGGTTCGCCGTCGCAGTGCGGGCACTGGGTCGGCACCGGAATCTCATGGTCCAGTGACGTCCCGATCGCGGAAAACGCATCCGCATCGAGCTGACCTGCATCGGCCAAGCGCCGGATCAGCGCGGAAATCTCCGGATTCATCCCGCGGCTCGCGCGCAGCGTGTTCACGTCGCGTGTCGCACGGTCCAATTCGTCGCTTTGGGTGCGCAGCTGTTCCTCGAGCCGGTCCGCGCGGGCCTTGGCCGAACTCAGCTGCTGAAGAAAATCGAATTCCTTGCGCTGCACGTCGCGCAGGCCGCTCTGGTAGCTCGACGCCATGCTGCGCAGCGAGTCCAGCTCGACCAGCATTGGTTTGACGCGGCGCTCGGCTTCGGCCACGGCATCCTTGATCTGCTGTGCATAGTGTTCGGTGCGCTGCTGCAATTCGGCCTGGAGCGTGTCGATGCGGTCGCGCAGCGTCGCGTTCTGCGTCTGCTCCGCGTCGACGCGGGCAGCCATGACAGCCAGTTCCTTTTCAAGTCGAGCGACTGTGGTGAGCAGCGTCGCCTCGTTTGCCGAACCGTGCGTCGATTGCGCGGCCAACTGCACCTCGAGCTCGGTCACACGCGCCTGCAGTTGCTCGTTGCGGGTTTCACTTCGCGTCAGTGCGCCCTCAAGGGTTTCCTGGCGAACCGTGGCGTCGCGCAGCCGCTGTTCCGCATCGGCCATGCAGGCGCGAACCTGTTCGCGATCGACATCGAGGCTTTCCCTGGCCGCTTTCAACGCCTCTTCATATAGCGCGCCAAGCAATGAGCCTGCCTTTTCCTCGACCGCTTTCGGGATCGCCGCACCGTCGAGCCGGATTTTCGAGGCGGAACGGATTCGTTCCCAGAAATGATCGATGTCCTTCGGAATGTCGCTGGCGCTGCCTGTCTGGGTCAGGTCGCGAACGTTGGCAGCCGATGGTCGGATACCGAGATCGAAGAACAACCGCTTGCACGCATGCAGCGACAACTCCTGGCGGCGCGCGCCGCTCGCACGAAGCGATTCCAGTTCTTCTCGGATGACTCCACGCATTTCATCCAGCGTCATGGGAGGACTCACAGACATTGACATGTTGCGATCATAACGAAATACGTATTTTTTGATACTTGTTTTCGTGCAGCGTGGTGAATTTACATCGCTGTGCACAGAAATCGGGGCTATGAGCCAATCCGGACGAACCAGCACTTCGATTCCGTGAAACAAAGCGAAGAAAACAAGGCAAGTCTTTGTTCTGGAAGCGTTTTCGGGTAGGCCCCGAAAAAGTGCATTTGTTTCACATGCCAGGCGTCATCGTAGCCGGCCGGTGTTCTGGGGTTGGGGTCTCTGTGGAAAACTCGATGACGGATGTCTTGAGAGTATTAGAAGTAAACACCCTTGAACCCTTAGTTAAAAACGTTAACGCCACGGCACAGCCTTATGTAGCAAGGCTTTCCGGCCGACAAGGTGAAGTTTTACGGGAACCAAGGTGATCTTCTGCGGGAGCTGAAGTGATGGGATTCGGGGATCTGCGTGAGCCGATGCAGGAAAGGTCGTGAGCGGATTCGGGATCACAGTGAAACATGAGATTTCCCAAAGGTGAGGTTTTTCGGGGCCACACAGCCACGGAACCCATGCTGTGCCTGAACGCACAGTTTTCTGCCTGTGCAGACATAGGTGAGCATTTGCGGGACCTTCTTCGTGCCCCCATTCTGCCCATCTTTTGGGCAGTTTTCGGGAAAGGTGAGGTTTCACGGGACTCCACAGGGATTTGCTGTGAGGATTTCCGGGAATCGACCGTCATTTTGCACAGCAAAAGTGCCCTGTGGAGCCTGTGAGGCCCAAAAGGTGAGGCTTTTCGGGAGCGAAATGCGGGTTTTCCTGCCCGGAAGCCGATAAGGTGAGCTTTTTCGGGGCATGGATCACAGGCCGTCGGATGTCTTACAGGTGAGGTTTTTCAGGAGCGCTATTTGCTCAAGAATTGGTCAAAGGTGAGGCTTTCCGGGATCCGGGGCGGGGCGAATTCGCTGAAAAGCCCACCGGGACTGGCGGAAATCTGATTTTCCCTGTGCCACTTTTTGGCACAGGTGAGATTTTTCGGGATTCGGCACACGGCTGCCGCATCCGCCCGAACACCGTAAAGGTGAGGTTTTTCGGGAGATGGTCGCCGGACACAGCGGAACGCCTGACGTACATAAGTATCGGATGTCATTGACATTTTTGATACCGCGGCGGTTACGGTGAGATTTTTCGGGAGTCGCTTCCACGTCCGTTGGAATGCCGTTTTTGTCGTCAAGGTGAGGTTTTTCGGGAGCCTCTGGCTGCTGATCCCGCGTGTGTCGGGGATTCGTCGATATCAGGGTCACAGAATTTCGAACCGATAAGGTGAGAATTTTCGGGACTGAATGGTTTCTGTGCGCTGTACAATGCGCGCCCGGGCCGTTGAAACGGTTTCGATCGACGTCGCGGAGTCCCTCTTCGGCGCGGGTTTCCGGACACCGATCGCGGTCGCGATCGCCCCGTCAGTCGAGCCTGTACATGCATACAGGGCGTTGCGGGCCTGTCCGCTCGATGCCGTGACAGCCAGTGGCGACCCTGTGACGAGGACCCGGAAGTGCAGTCGTAAAATTACGACAAATCGAAAGGTGAGCCGATACGGGGGCAAATTTCGCACGTATCGAGCACAGGCAAAAATCTGTGAATCCGCGCATCCCGCGACACGTCTGGACGAGTCCGAAACGCTTTAAATCCGGACCGGTGAGGGTTTTCGGGAGAGGGTTGGGGTGAGTGCCGTTTTGCACGTGCGCTTCACCGGCTATGGTGAGCATGTCGTTCTGGACGCATATCACCACAGGCGCTATCCTTCCGTGAAACTTCTCCTCCGACCTGACGCATGGCCACGAAGCGCGCCAAGAAAACCGATGTGGATGTGGTGAGTGCCAGTTCAGCCGAATTGCGTAAGGCCGTCGAGGCGATCGCAATTCAGCCGAAGAGCGGCAAGATCACGCTCCTGACCCGCAAGCTGTTCAACGTCCTGCTCGCCGTCGCGCAGCAGGCCGACGACTCGGGCGATACCTATCGCGCGCTGCTGTCGGACATCGTCGCCAACTCCGCCTTCGATTCGAACGACACCGCGCTGGTGAAGGAACACCTGCGCCGTATGGTGTCCGTCCAGGTCGAATGGAGCTCGGGGACGTCGAGCCAGAAGCCGGGCCGCAAGTGGGGGATCTCGACACTGATCGCCGATGCCGAAATTCTTGAGGATCCGGCCACGCGCCGCGTGTGGGTCGAATTTTCATTTGCACCGAAGATCAAGAAGAAGCTGCTCGATCCGGTCCAGTACGCGCGTCTGAGCCTGCAGTTCCAGAGCCAGCTGCGCAGCAGCGCTGGTCTTGCGCTCTACGAAATCTGCGTGCGTTACCTGACGAACCCGAGCCATCTGACGATGCGCGAGCCGTGGGAATGGTGGCGTCCGATCCTGTCGGGCACGCCCGATACGGAAGCCGGCGACGAGGCGAAGCGCGAGTACAAGTACTTCAAGCGGGACTACCTGCGTCCGGCGATCGCCGAGGTCAATGCGGTCACCAACATTTTCGTCGAGCTGATCGAGCATCGGGAAGGGCGGCGGGTCGCGGAGATCCAGTTCCGCGTGACCGAGCGCAAGCAGCCGATGCTCGCGCTCGACGAGCATCCGAACGTGTTCGACAGCACGCTGGTCGACCGGATGGTGAAGCTCGGGATTCCGCTCAAGGAAGCGCAGACGCTCTACGCGGACAGCGAGGAGAACCGCATTCGCGCCGCGCTGCAGATGACCGAGCAGCGGATGCGCAGCACGACGCTGCCGCCGGTGCGCAGTGCGCCCGCGTTGTTCAAGGACGCGCTGAAGAAGGGCTATGCGCCGCCGGTCGAGTCCGTCGACGCGCTGCCTTCCGGCGCGCCTGCCGCGAAGGCCGTCTCGGCGCAGCCGGACGATCTGAAGGCACGTCTGTTGAGCGAATTCGCGGCGTTCCGCCGCAAGGAAGCGAAGGTGTTGTACGAGGAGCAGGGCGACGCGGAGCGCGAAGTGGCGCGCGAGTCGTTCGAGTCGGAAGTGTTGCCGACGATGGGCTCGCACCTGCGCGACGACTGGCGCAAGCGCGGTCTCGATTCGAAGCTGGCCGAGACGGCCTTTTTCGACTGGCTTGCCCAGAAAACCTGGGGCGAGCCGACCGACGGCGACCTGCTGTCGTTCACGCTGAATCAATCCCGGGCCGCCTGAGGCCCGTTCAGGCCCCTCTGACGGGCCGTCGCCGGCCGCCCGCCCGTCCGGCGGGCCCGGCGCCTCGCCAGGCCCTGGCGGCCATTTCCATCAGTCCGACAACAGCATCCGCTCGAGCTGCTCGAGGATCGCGTCGCGCTTGTCCTTCGGGAGGCCGCGCAGGCGCAGTTCGATGCGGTCTTCGCCATACGACTTCAGGTCGCCAACCGACTTGCCGCCGAGCTTGATCTCGAGACGCTGCGCATAGCGCTGGCGGCCCGCCGGCTTCGGCGTTTCCTGTGCCGCGACGCGGCCCTTGACGATGTCCGACACCTGGCGCGTGCTGAGATCGTCGGAGACGATCTTGTTGATCAGCCGCAGCGTCGCCTCGGTGCCGCGCGCATTGTGATAACGGCCGACCTGATACGCCATGTTCGAACCGAAGCGATCGGGGCGTGCGACCATCTCCTGCATCACGCTTTCCGGCAGCTTGCCGATCGACAGCGCAACCGCGACCGTCGATTCGTCGAGGCCGAGATGCTCGGACAGTTCCTTCTGACTCTGGAAATGTTTGTCGTCGAGGAAGCGGCGCCATACGACGGCGTTGTCGAACACCGTCTGCGAATCGCGTTGCACGTTCAGGTCGTAGCCGAGCTTGTAGCTCTGGATTCCGATCGGCACGTCGATCACGATCGCCTTCACCGACTCCTTGTTCGCTTCCTTCAACGCACGCACACGACGGCCACCGTCGCTGACGAAATACGAACCCGGATTGTCGTAGTCCGGAATCACATGGATCGCCTGCTGCTGCCCTTGCTTCGCGATGTTGACCGCGAGTTCGGCGATCGACGACTTCAGATAGAAGTGCCGCGGGTTGAACGGGCTGTGCTTGATCGCCTTCAGCGACAGCTCGATCACCTGGCCGGGCGCATAACGGTTCTCGAGGCGCCACGCGCGATATTGCGGCGACTCGTCGGTCAGCGGATCGAGCAGGACGTCCGGTGCCGGCGGCGGCGCGATGTCCTTCTTGGCGGACTTCGTCGGGGCCGGCGTGGCCGTCTCGGATTTGACGATGCCATCGATGGCATTCAGCCGATCAAGCGCCGTGCGCTTCTCGCTCGTCGTGATATCCGGGCGCGCCTGGAATCCTTTTGCAAATTGGGAGGGTTTCATGCGACTCCTTTATGCGCATAAAGTCAGGGCAGCATGGCGACGATTTCGTCGGCACATGCGCGGATTTCCGCAGCGGCCAGCTTGGCGCCGCGATCGTTCATCTGCAGCACGGTCTGACCGAGCGCCATCGCCTGCTTGTACGCTTCCCGGGTCGGGATTTGCGTCTTCAGCAACGGGAAGCCGAGTTCCTCGAGTGCGCGCTTGAGCTCGCGGGTCAGCATGCGCTTCTCTTCCGTCTTGTTCAGCAGGAAGACGGCGCGGAGGTCCTCGTTCATCACCTGCGCCTGCTGGATCAGCTTGACCAGCCCAACGCTCGACCAGTAATCGGCCGGCGACGACGAAGTCGGGATCACGGCGATCGATGCGGCCAGCAGCACGACGCCGGAGACCTTCTCGGTGATCGACGGCGGGCAATCGACGACGATGATGTCGTAGTCGTTGATGAACTTCTTGATTTCGCGATGGATCTGGCCGCCGGCTTCGGCGAGGTTGACGACCGGGAACGGGATGCCGGCGTCGCTGTCACCGGATGCGCTCGACCAGTGAACCAAAGTGTTTTGACCGTCTGCGTCGATGACGAGGACGCGCTTCCCTTTCTCATGGAATGCCGCGCCGAGGTGCATGGCAATCGTGCTTTTGCCGACGCCACCTTTTTGTTGAGTGACTGCAATGATTTCCGCGGCCAATTTTCACTCCTGTTTTTGGTCGTTGGAATTCTACAGGACGATATTTATATTTCAATGAAATTGTCGTTCGCCAACTACGCGTTAGCCATTCGGGCTATTTGGTTTATGCGCATAAACGAGCGGGTGATGCGGGATGGCTGGCACCGGTGGACGCGAGGTTGCTGCGTTGGAGGATGAACGGAGATAGTCGTGACGACAGGCGGCTTCGGTCTCACGTTCGGCACGCTGATCGGCGCAATGTATCGGTGCTGCCCTTTCGATCATTGAAGGGGGCTGCTGCCTTGGTGTCGGGGAGTTTGTGCGCATAAACTTCGGCGGTATTGGAGAGCATCGGCGAGTCTGAGTCCTCGCTCGCGCGCCCCACTCCGATGACGAACGCCGCGCGGCTCAGGCCGATGCGGTGCATACGTGCCATGTTCAGTGACGAAGCGTGCTGGCCGTCCCCCGCTGTGTTTATGCGCATAAACGATCGAGCGGCTCGGCCGATATCAACGGTCGCACGGTCGGCAGACACGCATAAAGACGACCGTACGGCGATGCCCGGGACGCCATCGCATATTGCGCTGATGATCGTTCGGGGGCATCGAAGTGTCCGGGCCGACCGCGATATCAGCGGTCGTCTCCACCCAGGCACGCGATAGCTTTATGCGCATAAACCCCGCGACGGAAACATGCGGTGGCTCTGTGTCGGCGCCGGCACCACGGCATGACGATGAGCTTATCCCCCGGGCTATTCGCCGACGAAGAAGGCCTCGGAAATTTCCCATGCAACGCACTTTATGCGCATAAACGCATCAAGCCGGCTGCGCGCTCGTCGGCGCAACGCACGCTTTCTGCATGCCACACCGAGACTCCAATCCCCCTTCCTCCCGTGCGCAGACATCCCGCCGAAACACCCGCAACCAGACTGGCTACAATACGGGCCTTTCTCATGCAGGCCCGAACGATGATCACGATCTACCACAACCCCCGCTGCTCGAAGTCCCGCGAGACACTTGCACTGATCGAGACGCTGAACACCACTGGCACGCCGGTGAACGTCGTCGAGTACCTGAAGACGCCGCCGACGGTCGAGGAACTGGAAGCGCTGCATCGTCAGCTTGGGCGCCCGGTGCGCGACATGCTTCGCGAAGGCGAGGAGCCGTACAAGACGCTGGATCTGGCCCGTGCGAATCTGACGGACGCGGAGGCCTACGAAGCGATTGCGGCGCATCCGATTTTGCTGCAGCGTCCGATCGTCGTGTATCGAGGCAAGGCAGCCATCGGCCGCCCGCCCGAGTCGGTGCGGGCGCTGTTCGAATAATTTTAGTTCGACGTATTTTTCTTATCGAATCATCCCGGTGCGAGCGCGCCGGGATCGACCGACAGCATTCGCAACCGCCAACCACATCTGACGCCGCGCAGCGGACAGCCCGTATTCGACGCGCGCCCCGCGAGCTGCCTCGAGCGTCGACCTACGACGTCAACAACGACATCGCCAACTGCAAAGCGCAACCTCAGACCGACATCGGCAACTTAGCCCTCCCGCCCGTCGCCCGACGATTCATCCCGATCATCCCCCGCTTCATCCCCTGTCCCCCGCCCCGCCGCCGCATGCGCCGCCGTTCGCAGCAGCGCGATCTGCTCGCGATATGCGCGGCATCCACTGCAAGCCGGCAGATGCACTTGCACCTGCATGCGCTCATGGAGCGTCAACGCTCGGTCGAGCGCATCCGAGAGCAGTCGCGTCACGTCTTTACATTTCCCCAGCAGCATCTTCGGTCGTCAGTCCTTTTTCGCTCAGGCAGGTGCGCAGGCGCGTGCGCGCCCGATACAGCAGCACGCTGCAATGATTCGTCGTCAACGTAAGTTCGCTGCAGATGTCGTCAATCTCGACGTCGAGGAATTCGCGCATCATGAACACGCGTCCGATGTGTTCCGGCAGATGGTCGAGGCAGGCCTGGAACAGCGTCCAGAACTGCTGTTGCCGCAACAGCGTTTCGGGGCCCGCCCACGGTCGCGGCTTCGTGTGCGCGGCCCAGTGCCCGTTTTCCTTGAACAATTCGCGATCGAGCACGGATTCGCCGTCGAGCTCCGCATCGAGTGCGGACAGACTCACCGTCCGCTGCCGTACACGCAGGATGTCGATCAGCTTGTTGCGCAGGATGCCGAATACCCAGGTCTTGTGGGCCGACCGTCCCGCGAACTCGCCCGCATGCGTCCACGCAGCGGTCAGCGCTTCCTGCACGGCATCCTCGGCCGCATCGGCATCGCGTAGCTGGAGTCGTGCGAAGCGCAACAGGTCGCGGCGCAGTTGCGCGAGATAGGCAGGGTCGTCGTATGCGGACGGCATGGCGGATCGGGAGCCTTACGAAGCGGAGGCGATCGTGTGCGCGCCACCGGGCGGGCGCATCGCGGTGCGAGCAGCTTACTGGGCGAGACGCCGCGCCGCAATGGATGTTCCGTCACGAATTCATGAAGCCGGTCGGCGCGCTGCGCTATGCTTTCCGGAGCCCCGCGTCGCGCGTTGCGAAATCGCGACGCGGGCGTTCTGTAACATCAGATCATAACGGTCAAGTTATCCACAATTTCTGTGGAAAACCTTGTGGAAAGTCGGCTGGTTTGCCCCGTGGGACGGCTCGCGGGCTGGCTTGCCTATAAACAGACCTTTTTTGCCTGTTCGGAATCAATCGATCCGATTCCTCACTCACCGGAAGGAGAAAGCCATGTCCTATCGTGTTGCAGTCGTCGTCGGCAGCCTGCGTCGCGGTTCCTGGAACCGCGCGCTCGCGCATGCCGCAATCTCGCTCGCCCCCGCCGATTTCTCTTTCGAATTCGTCGAGATCGGCGAACTGCCGCTGTACAGCCAGGACTACGACACGGATTTTCCGGAAGTCGCGAAGCGCTTCAAGCAGTCGATCGAAGCGGCCGACGCGCTGCTGTTCGTCACACCCGAATACAACCGCTCGATCCCGGGCGTGCTGAAGAACGCGCTCGACTGGGGCTCGCGCCCGTGGGGGCACAACTCGTGGTCCGGCAAGCCGGGCGCCGTGCTGGGCACGTCGCCGGGCGCGGTCGGTACCGCGCTCGCGCAGCAGCACCTGCGCAACGTGCTCGCGTATCTCGACGTGAAGATGCTCGGGCAGCCGGAAATGTTCATCAAGCATGACCCGGCGCGCATCGACGACGAGGGGCAGATCGTCAGCGAGGACACCCGCAAGTTCCTGCAGGGTTTCGTCGATCGCTACGTCGACTGGGTGCGCGTGCTGAAGGCGGCCTGATCGCCGTCCCCTTCCCGCCGCCGGCACCGGCCCGCATGCCGCGGGTCAGGCGCCGGCGTGCCGCGCATCGCGTGCTTCGCGAATGCCGAGCAGGATCTCGTCGAGCAGTGCGATGTCGAACGGCTTCGACAGCACGCGCACGTTGACGGTACGCGTGCGGTCGAGTTCCTCCGCGTATCCCGTGACCAGGATCACGGGCAGCTTCCCCGGCCGCTTGTCGATCGCTTCGGCGAGATCGATGCCGTTCAGGCGGCCCGGCATGTGGATATCCGAGATCACCAGATCGAATGCGTCGTTCGCGGCCGCGCCCTCGATCAGGCGCAACGCGTCGTCGGCGGTGGGTGCGTAGGTGACGCGGTGCCCGAGTAGCGTCAGCAGCGCTTCGGTGCCGGCTGCGACTTCACTGTTGTCCTCCACCAGCAGCACATGCAGGCCCGCCAGCGCGCCGGCGTCGTGCGAGACGGGCTGTGACCGCGGGACGATGTCCTCGACGCGTGCGCGCGGCAGGTAAAGGCGCACCGACGTCCCGGCGCCGACTGCGCTGTCGATCGTCGCGAGGCCGCCCGAGCGCTCGCAGAACGCGAACACTTGCGGCAGCCCGAGTCCCGTTCCCATTCCCTGCGCCTTCGTCGTGAACAGCGGCTCGAACGCGCGCGCGAGCACGTCGGGCGCCATGCCCGAGCCCGTATCGTCGAGCGAGATCTGAACGAAGTCGCCGATCAGCGGAAAGCCGTCCTCGCGGCGCAGCGTCACGTTGCGCGCGCCGACCGTGAAGCGGCCGCCGACCGTCATCGCATCGCGCGCGTTGACGGCGAGATTGATCACCGCGAGCTCGAGCTCCGCGACATCGACCCGGATCGGCCAGATGCCGGGCTCGATCGCGACGACCAGCGACGACTTCGAACCGAGCGACGTCTTCAGCAGTTCACGGCACGTGCCGAGCCACTGGCCGACGTCGATCGTTTCGTTGTGCAGCGGCTGCTTGCGCGCGACGCCGAGCAACTGGCGCGTGAGCGACTGGCCGTTCTTCAGCGCGCGTTCGATCGCGCCGAGTTCCTTGTCGAGATGCTGGACGCCGCGTCGCCGCGCGATCTGCACGTTGCTCGAGATGATCATCAGCAGGTTGTTGAAGTCATGCGCGACGCTGCCGACCAGGTTGCCGAGCGCCTGCATCTTGCGTGACTGCCGGTATGCCGATTCGATCGAGCGCCGCATCGACGCTTCGGCCTGCCAGCGGTCCCAGGCTTCCTCTTCCGCCTTCAACCGCTTCAGCGACAGCCAGATCACCGACCACAGCGCGATCGACGGCGCGAACATCGAGATGAACAGCACGCTCAGGTGTTCGTACCATTCATGCCAGATCGCGGAGGTGCGGTACGCACACGTCACGTACACGGGGTAGCTGCCGACCTGGCGGTACGCGACGATCTCGCTGCTGGCGCCGTCGTGGCGCACGCGCACGACGCCCGCGCGCGGATCGTTGCGCGCGTTGCCGAACGTGGCCGTGAGATCGGTATGCGCGAGCGATGGCGGCGGTGGATACGACGCGATCACCGCGCCGTCGGAGCGCGCGAGCGCCATCGTCATCGGCGTGGCCGCGCCGCCGAGCAGGTCGCGGTAGAACGCATTGAAATACGAAGACTTCAGCGCGATCGACACCATCCCGGCGAACGAACCGTCGCTGTGGCGTCGCGCGACGCCCGTGTTGAACACGGGGATGTTCTCGAGCTTGAGCGGCCCCATCATCAGCTTCGAGATGTGCTCGATCACCTTGCCGTCGCGGATGCCGGCGAAGTCGTCGCGGTACGCGATCGACGCATAGGGCGCCGGATAGTAGAGGCTGTTCGCGAGCAGCATCCCGCTCGCACCGAAGATCGACACCGCGGCCACCTGCGGATAGCCGCCGCCGATCGTGTTCAGCGCTTCGTGGATGTCGGATTCGTGGCGGCGCACGGTGGCGTCGTCCATGTCCTGCACGAGGTCGACGATGCGCGCATCGAGCGTCTCGCTCAGGTCGAACACCTTGAGCGCATGCTCCTCGGCGACGCGCACGGTGCGCATCGTCACGTCGCTCGCCGCGGCCTCGCGAGCCGTCAGGTCGTTGTACGCCATGACCGACACGTAGATGCACGGCAGCACGATCGCCGCGACCAGCAGCACGATCAGCGTCACGCGCCGGACGGCGAAATCGTGCTCGGGTGCGCCGGACGCATAGTTGCCGTCGTCCTGCCAGTCGTCGGCGGGCGGGGAGGCGGGTGTGCGGGAGTCGGCGGGACGTTCGGACGTCATTGAGGAATGCGGGCCAGGCTGAGATGTTCAATCATAAACGAGTTGCGCTTGCTCGCCGTACCGGCGCACGGATGTGCAACCTGATGATTCCGACAGGTGCGAAATGAAAGTTTGAAAACGCTATGAATCCGGCAGCGCAAACGTACACAAGGAAAAATTTTGCGTGCTTATCTTGAAAATGGCCGCGACTGTTTTCGGAATGCCGCGCGATCGAACCGATTCTGTTCGAAATGGTGAAAATGGCGAGTTGCACTGCCCTCGGTTTACTCAGAGAATCGCGCCTTGCTTTCCCTATGACAGATATATGCGCCCGCCGGCGTTCGCGGCGCGGTGTGTCGCGTGCTTCGCGCCGCGACGCCCACGCGCGGCCGCACGGTGGGGCCCACGCTTGATTGCATGGCGCCTCAAGAAGTGCGCCGCGCAGTCGTTAACGCGAGAGAGACCATTCCGTATACCGCTTCGCCGCCATGCCTTTGCCGATCGTGATCGCCGACGACTCCTTGCTCGCTCGCAAACTTCTGACAAAGGCACTGCCGGGAGACTGGGACGTCGACGTCGCGTATGCGGCGAATGGTCGCGAGGCTCTGGCGCTCTATCGTGACGGCAAAGCTTCCGTGATGTTTCTGGACCTGACGATGCCCGACATGAACGGCTATCAGGTGCTCGAGACACTGCGCCACGAAGATCTGAACACGTTCGTGATCGTGGTATCCGCCGATATTCAGCCGCAGGCGCAAGCACGCGTGCGCGAGCTGGGCGCGATCGCATTCGTTGCCAAGCCCGTGACGTCGGAGGCGTTGCTGCCCATTCTCAAGGAGTATGGGTTGTATGCCTGAATCGGTGTTCACGGCGGAGCAACGCGACGCGTTGCAGGAGATCGCCAACCTCGCGATGGGCCGCGCCGCCGCACGGCTCGCGCTCCTGCTCGGGCATTTCATCGAGCTCTCGGTACCGCGTGTGCGCGTCGTGAAGGCCGCCGATGCGGGCGACGCGCTGCGCGAGATGACGGGCATCCACGAGAACGTGACAGCCGTGCGCCAGGGATTCCGTTCCGACATCAAGGGCGAGGCGATCGTGCTGTGCCGCAGCGCGGGCGTCGCGCGGCTCATGTCGCTGATGGACCGCACGTTCGGCGACGGCGTGTACGCCGGCATGGCCACGCAGGACGAACTCGTGTTCGACGTCGCGAACGTGCTGATGAGCGCGTGCGTCGCGTCGATTCTCGATGAACTCGGCCGCAAGCCCGTGTTCTTCCCGCCGGGGCTGCTCGGCGCGAACGTGTCGTTCGACGACGTATTCCAGCCGACCGCGCTCGCATGGAGTGTCGCGCTGCTGCTCGAAGTGAACTTCGGCCTCGAGGATCACGCATTCCGCGCACATTTCGTGATGCTGATGGCCGAGGATTCGATCCGGCTGATGGGCGACGCGCTCGACGCGTTGCTGTCCGCGCTATGACCGCTACCCCGATCACCACCGCCGCGTCGCTGAGCGACCTCGTGATCGAACGGGTCGGCTTCGGCCTGTTCGTGCTCGACCGCACGATGAACGTGCTGATGTGGAATCGCTTCATGCAGGACCACAGCGGTATCCCGGCTGCCGACGTGATCGGCCGCAACCTGTTCGACCGCTTTCCGGAACTGCCGCGCGCATGGCTCGAACGCAAGCTCGAGAGCGTGTTCCAGCTCGGCAGTTTCGCATTCAGCTCGTGGGAGCAGCGGCCCTACCTGTTTCGCTTCGAGCACGACCGGCCGATCACCGGCGGCGTCGACTACATGCAGCAGGACTGCACGTTCATGCCGCTCACGCGTGGCCGCGAAGTCGAGGCCGTGTGCGTGACGATCTCGGACGTCACGCACGTGAGCGTGATGCAGCGCGAGCGCGAGGAGGCGGTCGCGAAGCTGCGCGAGCATGCGAATCGCGACGGTCTTACCGGCATCGCGAACCGTCGCTTCTTCGAGGCGCGGCTCGGCGACGAGTTCGCGCGCTGGCAGCGCTACGGCGGTGACCTGTCGGTGCTGCTGTTCGACCTCGACCACTTCAAGACGATCAACGACCGGTTCGGGCATGCGGCCGGCGACGCGGTATTGCGCGAGACGGCGCGCCGCGTCGCGTCGATCGTGCGCGCGCAGGATACGTTCGGCCGCTTCGGCGGCGAGGAATTCGCGCTGCTGCTGCCGTGCACGAATCTCGACGAGGCGATGCGGGTGGCCGACAAGGTGCGCGACGCGATCGGCAGCACGCCGGTCGACGCGGAAGGCGTCAGTGTGCCGGTGACGGCGAGCGTCGGCTGCGCGTGCGCGACGGCGGGCGCGTTGGCGTTCGACACGCTCGTCAACGAGGCCGACACCGCGCTCTATCGCGCGAAGCGGCTCGGGCGCGATCGGTCGGTCGCCTACGCGTAACCGCCGCGCCGCCGCTTTACGCGTGCGATCCGCGCCGTTCAGCTTTTCGCGATATCCACGAGCACGCCGGCCAGCACGGCCGGCTGCGACATGAACGGCGAATGGCTGCTGTCGAGCTGGTGCACGTGCGTTGGATTACCGGGCACGAACGCGTCGGCTTCGTCGATGAAGCGCTGCTGCAGCGCGGGCAGGATCACGCGATCCGCCAGGCACTTGATGTAGTGACGATCGATCGCGCCCCAGCGCGCCGTGGTCGTCGGGATCGCGGTCGCGAACGGCGCGGCCGGCACGTCGCAGGTCATCAGGTTCGCCACCGCCTCGAAGTCGGCTTGCGGGACGTCGTCGTACAGCGCGCGCTTCGCGAGCGCGCGATACGCGGCATCGCCGCTGCGCGGATCGATCCGCAGCGCGCCCGCGACGCGTGGGCTCGCGAGCATCAGCGGGCCCAGCATTTCGCCCTTGTTTTCGGGCGCACGCACGTAGTCGAGGCCCGGCACGCCCGACGCGGGCATGAACGCCGCGAGATAGACGATCTTCGCGATTTTCTCCGGCGCGCGCTCCGCCGCGGCCGTGATCGCGAGGCCGCCCATGCTGTGGCCGACGAGCACGACCTTGCCGTGCCCGAGCGCGTATGCGTCGTCGACCGCCTGCATCACCTGTGTCGCGTAATCGTCGAGCGTGGTATTCGCCACCGGCGACGGCTCGGCGCCGAATGCGTCCTCGTCGAGCGGCCGTTCGAGATACGACGCTGGAAAGCGGGCGTTGACGCCGTGCGCGGGCAGGTCACGCGCGATCGACAGGTAGCCGCGCGCGGCCAGCGCGGCCGCGACGTGCCCGTAGCACCACGCACCATGCCACGCGCCGTGCACAAGCACGAAAACGGGATGGCCGGATTGCGCGGCAGCGGTTACATTCGTCTCCATGGTGTCCGTGTCTTTTTCGAGAGAGGTGTTCATCTTAGACGAAGCCGCGCGCGTCCAAGCATGAACGCGCGGCCCGACCGCGCGCGTGCGCGTGCCCGGATCGGCTGCCGCGATGAGGCCCTCTTGTCTCGTTCAGGCCACAATTCGTCCTGATCTGATTTGAATTTGCGCCGAAGCGCGCTAATTTGACGCTTTGCTTCCGATTGCGCCCCATGAACGTCGACTACCTCTTCTACCGGCGGCCGGACAAGCCTGGCCCCTATTCGCTCGACGACCTGGGCGAGATCGCGCCGCCGATCGGCCCTGGCGACGTCGTGCGCGCGGGGATCGCGCGCGTGTTCGAGCAGATCGACTGGCAGGAGTCGCCCGACGTGCCGGGCGCGTGGTTCGGCACCGGCGGCCCGTCGTTCCAGTTTACGGCGGACCCCGACGGGCGCGTGACGAGCTTCATGGGCTCGCGCCTCGAACGCCGCTCGATGCTGCAGCTGACCCGTGAAATGGGGCTCATTGCGCTCGATCTGCAGCGCGACATCGTCTACGGCTGACGAGCGGCGCGACGCCGCTCTCGGGCGCGCCCGGCCACGCAGGCCCGAGCCCCCTGACGGCCTGCCGGGCGCGGCGCGTCTCCGCCCTTCGAACTTCAAAGATTGCTATACTTTCGCCCAATTCCGGCATCCGGCCGGTAATTTGTGCCTGTCTGCGTCGATCGTTCGCATATCTCGCACGCATTTGACGCCCTGACCAACCCAGCCGGGCATGGCTTCTTCAATCGCCCCGCGTGGGTGTCTCCGTGGAGCTCGTCTTGGCCGTTTCCAATCTCGTCGTGGACGAACAAGAAACCGACGCCGCTGCCGTCACATCGGGCAGTTCTTTCTATCTGGCGATGCGCATCCTGCCGGCGGTGCAGCGCGACGCGATGTTCCAGGTCTACGCGTTCTGCCGCGCGGTCGACGACATCGCCGACAGCGACTTGCCGCGCGCCGAGCGCAACGCGGGCCTCGATCGCTGGCGCGCGGACATCGACGCGTGCTTCGCCGGCCAGCCGCCGCGCCATCTGGTCGCGCTCGAGCGCGAGATCCGCGCATTCGACCTGAAGCGCGAGGACTTCCACGCGATGATCGACGGGATGGCGATGGACGCCGCCGAGGACATCTGCGCGCCGGACGAACCGACGCTCGACCTCTTCTGCGATCGCGTGGCGAGTGCGGCCGGCCGTCTGTCGGTGAGGATTTTCGGGATCCCGGAGGCGGAAGGCATCGAGCTGTCGCACCACCTCGGCCGCGCGCTGCAGCTGACGAACATCCTGCGCGACATCGACGACGACGCGGCGATCAACCGCTGCTACCTGCCGCGCGAGCTGCTCGCGCGCGAAGGCATCGCGATCACCGATCCGGCGACGATCGTGCGCGACCCGGCGCTGCCGCGCGTGTGCGCAACGCTCGTCGAGCGTGCGCTCGAGCATTTCCGCGCGGCGGACGCCGTGATGGATCGCTGCACGCGCGCGCAGGTCAAGGCGCCGCGCATCATGTCAGGCGCGTACCGCTGCATTCTGGAAGCCGCGATCGCGCGTGGCTTCGCCGCCCCGCGCGTGCCGCTGCGCAAGCCAAAGGCGCGCATGCTGATGATCGCCGCGCGCTACGCGCTGTTCTGAGCCAATGCCCAGAACCGTCCACGTGATCGGTGCAGGACTCGCGGGCCTGTCGGCTGCCGTCGAGCTGCAACGCCGCGGGCGGCGCATCGTGCTGCACGACGCGCATGCGCATGCTGGCGGCCGCTGCCGCTCGTGGTTCGACGAGACGCTGAACACGACGCTCGACGGCGGGCTGCACCAGGTCTTCGCGGGGCAGTCCGCGACGCAGCGCTACCTGCGCGCGATCGGCGCGGCCGATCAGCTCACGGGGCCCGCACTGCCTGAATATCCGGTGATCGACGTCGCGTCGCAGCAGCGCTGGACGCTGCGCTTCGGCAACGGGCGCTGGCCGTCGTGGCTGTTCGATGCCGCGTCGCGTGCGCCGGGCACCACGCCGCTCGACTACCTCGCGCTGGCGTCGCTCGCGTTCGCGCGCACCGGGCGCTCACTCGCACAGACGATGCGATGCGACGGCGTGCTGTGGGATCGTTGGCTGCGGCCGTATTTTCTCGGGGTGCTGAACGTCGAACCGCGCCACGCGAGCGCCGAGCTCGCGCGCGCGGCACTGTGCGGCATGTTTGCCGCGGGCGGCCCCGGTTGGCGCCCGCTCGTTGCGCGCCACGGACTCGGCAGCGCATTCGTCGAACCGGCGCTGCGGATGCTGCAGCACGGCGGCGCGCAGATCCGCCTGAACTCGCGGCTCGATGCGTTCGAATTCGGCGCGCACGGCAACGCGGTCGATGCGGTCGCGATCGGCGGCGAGCGTGTCGATCTCGCGCCGGGCGACGCGGTCGTGCTGGCTGTGCCGCCCGAGGTCGCGCAGCCGCTCGTCCCGGATCTCACCGCGCCCGACACGTTCAGCGCGGTCGTGACCGCGTATTTCGCGGTCGATACACCGGCGGGCAGCCCGCTGCAGACGGCCGTCGTCAACGGCATCGTCGACGCGGTGCGCGCAGGCGATGGTCCGCTCGCGGCGACGATCCGCGACGCGGGCCGCTGGCTCGACATGCCGCGCGATGTGCTCGCGCGGCGCATCTGGGAAGACGTCGCGCGCGTGACCGGCGCGAACCCGGAAACCCTCCCCGCGTGGCAGCTCGTCGTCGAGCCGCGCGCGGGGTTTGCGGCGGTGCCGTCGCAGGAAATGAAACGTCCGGCCGTGCGTACGCGCTGGACCAATCTCGTGCTGGCGGGCGACTGGATTGCCACCGGCTTGCCCGCCACGATCGAGGGCGCGATCCGTTCCGGCCAACTGGCCGCGGACGTGCTCCAGACACAATAAGAGAGGGACCGATGAACGATCTCACCGATATGGCTAACCTGTCCGCCGGCACCGTGCCGGCCGGACTCGACGCGGCTGTCGCCAGCGCGACCGACGCGCTGCTGGCCGCGCAGAACGCGGACGGACACTGGGTCTATGAACTCGAAGCCGATTCGACGATTCCCGCCGAATACATACTGCTCGTCCACTATCTCGGCGAGACGCCGAACCTCGAGCTCGAACAGAAGATCGGCCGCTATCTGCGTCGCATCCAGCAGGCCGACGGCGGCTGGCCGCTGTTCACCGACGGCGCGCCGAACATCAGCGCGAGCGTGAAGGCGTATTTCGCGCTGAAGGTGATTGGCGACGACGAGAACGCCGAGCACATGCAGCGTGCGCGCCGCGCGATCCACGCGATGGGCGGCGCCGAGATGTCGAACGTGTTCACGCGGATCCAGCTCGCGCTGTACGGTGCGATTCCGTGGCGCGCGGTGCCGATGATGCCGGTCGAGATCATGCTGCTGCCGCAATGGTTCCCGTTCCACCTGTCGAAGGTGTCGTACTGGGCGCGGACCGTGATCGTGCCGCTGCTGGTGCTGAACGCGAAGCGTCCGATCGCGAAGAACCCGCGCGGCGTGCGCATCGACGAGTTGTTCATCGACCCGCCCGTCAACGCCGGCCTGCTGCCGCGCCAGGGCCACCAGAGCCCTGGCTGGTTCGCGTTCTTCCGCGTGGTCGACCACGCGCTGCGCGCGGTCGACGGCCTGTTCCCGAGCTACACGCGCGAACGCGCGATCCGCCAGGCCGTGTCGTTCGTCGACGAGCGCCTGAACGGCGAGGACGGCCTTGGCGCGATCTATCCGGCGATGGCCAACGCGGTGATGATGTACGACGTGCTCGGCTATGCGGAAGATCATCCGAACCGCGCGATCGCGCGCAAGTCGATCGAGAAGCTGCTCGTCGTGCACGAGGACGAAGCGTATTGCCAGCCGTGCCTGTCGCCGGTGTGGGACACGTCGCTTGTCGCGCATGCGCTGCTCGAAACCGGTGACGCGCGTGCCGAGGAGGCCGTGCTGCGCGGCCTCGACTGGCTGCGCCCGCTGCAGATCCTCGACGTGCGCGGCGACTGGATCTCGCGCCGCCCGAACGTGCGGCCGGGCGGCTGGGCGTTCCAGTATGCGAACGCGCACTATCCGGACGTCGACGACACGGCGGTGGTCGTGATGGCGATGGACCGTGCGCAGAAGCTCAAGCAGACGGATACGTATCGCGAATCGATGGCGCGCGCGCGCGAATGGGTCGTCGGCATGCAGAGCAGCGACGGCGGCTGGGGCGCGTTCGAACCGGAAAACACGCAGTACTACCTGAACAACATCCCGTTCTCGGATCACGGCGCGCTGCTCGATCCGCCGACCTCGGACGTATCGGGCCGCTGCCTGTCGATGCTGTCGCAACTTGGCGAGAGTGCGCTGAACAGCGAGCCGGCCCGTCGCGCGCTCGACTACATGCTGAAGGAGCAGGAACCGGACGGCAGCTGGTACGGCCGCTGGGGGATGAACTACGTGTACGGCACGTGGACGGCCCTGTGCTCGCTGAACGCGGCCGGCCTGACGCCGGACGATCCGCGCGTGAAGCGCGGCGCGCAGTGGCTGCTGTCGATCCAGAACAAGGACGGCGGCTGGGGCGAGGACGGCGACAGCTACAAGCTGAATTACCGCGGCTTCGAGCAGGCGCCGAGCACCGCGTCGCAGACGGCCTGGGCGCTGCTCGGCCTGATGGCGGCGGGCGAGGTGAACAACCCGGCCGTTGCACGCGGCGTCGACTACCTGATCGCGCAGCAGAACGAAGAAGGCCTGTGGGACGAGACGCGCTTCACGGCGACCGGCTTCCCGCGCGTGTTCTACCTGCGCTATCACGGGTATCGCAAGTTCTTCCCGCTGTGGGCGCTCGCGCGCTATCGCAACCTGAAGCGCGCCAATGCGACGCGCGTGACGGTCGGGATGTAACGCGTGGCACCGGCGCAGCACAACGGCACCTTGCCCGTCATCGCCGTCACGGGGATGGCATTCGAGGCACGCATCGCGCGCGGTCACGGCGTCGAGGCCGTGTTCGCGGCGCGGGCCGACCGGCTCGAGCGCGCGCTGGCCGAGGCGACCGCGCGCGGTTGCGCGGGCATCGTGAGCTTCGGCACGGCGGGCGGGCTCGCACCCGATCTCGCGCCGGGCGCGCTCGTGATCGCGGACGCGATCGACGGGCCGTTCGGCCGCGTGCAGACCGATCCGGGCTGGAGCGCGCGGCTCGTCGCCGCGCTGCACGACACGCCGGTGTGGGCGCGCGTCACGCGCGGCACGATGGCGGCAGTGGGCGCGCCGGTGGTCAGCGAGCAGGAAAAGGCGTCGCTGCATCGCACGAAGGGCGCGCTTGCCGTCGACATGGAATCGCATATCGCCGCGGCCTTCGCGGCGTCGCGCGGCGTGCCGTTCGCGGTGTGCCGCGCGATCGTCGACCCTGCGTGGCGCACGCTGCCGCGCGCGGCGACGGCCGGCCTGCGCGACGACGGCAGCACGGCCATTCTGCCGATCCTGCGCGAGCTGCTGAAGCAGCCGTCGCAGCTTGGTCCGTTGCTGCAGGTCGCGGGCGATGCGCGCGCGGCGCGCACGACGCTGATCCAGGCGCGGCACGCGTTCGAACGTGCGGGCGCGATGCGGATCGTCTGACCGGCGCTCGCCGCGTTCGGCTTCTCCTCTCCCCCTTCCCTTTTTCGTTTTCCGGACACGCAAAAAAAAGAGCGCTGCATGATGCAGCGCTCTTCGGCTTGCGGGCGGATGTCGTGCGCGTTACTGCGCGGCCGGACCGCTCGCGGGCACCGTCGGCATCGCCGGCGCGATCGGCGCGCCGTTGGCGGCCGGCGCGGTCGTCGCCCCGGCCGACGCAGCCGCCGGCGCACTCGCAGGCGCACTCGCAGGCGTACTCGCAGGCGTCGCGCCGTCCGCACCCGGGTCGTCATACTTCGGCAACCCCGGCGCAGCCGGCGCGTTGTTCGGTGCGGCACCCTCGCCCGGATCCGCGTAGTTCGGCAACCCCGGCACGGCCGGCGTGGCCGCCGGCACCGCGCCCGATTCACCCGGCTCGGTGTAGGTCGGCGGCGCGGCCGATGCCGACTGGCTGCGATACGTCAGCGACTTGCGCTGCTGCAGGTATGCGTCGCGCACGAACGAATACGGATCGAGCGCGGCCTGCTTCAGCAGGTCGGTTGCGCCGAGCAGGTCCGAACGCGCGCTGATGAACTGCGCGATGTACATCGGATTGCGCACGGCCGGCTCGATGTAGTTGAGCAGGTTGAAGCGAACGTCCACCGCGCGGCCGACGCCATCGCGGATCGTGCTCGGCCCGAACACGGGCAGCACGAGGTACGGGCCGGACGGCACGCCCCAGCGCGCCATCGTCAGCCCGAAATCCTGATGATGCTTCGGCAGCCCGGCCGGTGTCGCGATGTCGATCAGGCCGCCGACGCCGAACACCGAGTTCATCGCCACGCGCATCAGATCCTCGGTTGCATCGGTGATGCGGAGCTGCAGCAGGTTGTTCGCGATGTTGCCGAGATCGCCGAGGTTCGAGAAGAAGTTGCTGATCGCGGTGCGCACGGGTGTCGGCGTGACCTTCTGGTACCCCTTCGCGATCGGCTGGGCGATGTTCGTGTCGACGGTGTCGTTGAACTTGTACATCGCCCGGTTCATCGGCTCGAGCGGGTCATTGGGGTTGCGGTTCGGTCCCGTCGCGCAGCCGGACAGCACTGCGGTGGCGGCAACGGTCGCCGCAATGATTCGCACCTTATTCATTGATTCCTTGCGATTGGTTCTTGGCGCGTTTGACGCGCGGTTTGCCCATCAGGACGGGCTGGAACACCACGGCGCCGATCAGCGTGCAGGTCAACGCCAGCGCGAGCAGCTTGCCCATGCTCGACGTGCCCGGATGATGCGACAGCCACAGGCTGCCAAAGGCGGTTGCCGTCGTCGCGGCGCTGAACAGCACCGCGTGCGTGAGGCTCGAATGCAGCAGGCCCGTCTGGCCCCCGCGCCATGCCATCACGAAGTACACCTTGAACGCGACGCCGACGCCGAGCATCAGCGGCAGCGCGATGATGTTCGCGAAGTTCAGCGACATGCCGAGCACGACGCACATCTCGAGCGTGACGAGCCCCGACACGAGCAGCGGCACCAGCGTGCGCAGCACGTCGCCGAAGCGTCGCAGCGTGATCCACAGCAGGATCGTGATCGACAGGATCGACCACAGCGCCGCATGCAGGAACGCGTTGATGATCGTGTCGGCCGAATGCAGGATCGAGATCGGGCCGCCGATCGCGCCCGGCTCGGCGGCCTTCACCGCCTTCGCGAAGCGGCGCAGCATCGTGTCGTCGTTCGGATCGACGCCCGTCGGCACCTTCGGCGAAATCTGCACGAGCGCGTGGCCGTCCGGCGCGATCCAGTCGCGCACGAGCTGCGGCGGCAGCGATTCGCGCGTGATGTCCTGCGGTTGCAGCAGCGTCGCGAGCTGATTGAGCGCGATGCGCAGCGTGTCGGAGAACGCGCGTTCGGCGCGGTCGCGCGTCGCCGCATCCGCGGCGGCGAGCTTCGCGAGCGATGCCGACAGATGCTGCGCGGCGGCCGCGCCCGGGCCCGGGTGATCTTCGGCCGCGTAGCTCAGCAGGTCCGACACGCGCTTGAGCGCGGCGACGCGCTGCGCGTCGGTCGCGGGCGGCGCGGGCGGCTGCGTCAGCGCGGGCAGCAGGTCACTCGCGGCGGCGGCGATCGCCGCACGCTTGGCCGGCTGGTCGGCCGGCACGAAGGTCGACAGCGTCGTCGTGCGGCCCACTTCCGGCAGCGCGTCGAGGCGCTTCGCGGCCGCGTCGGCCTCGGCGAGCGACGGCGCGAGCAGCGTGACGTCGTTGACGGCCGCTTCCGGCGAATCCTTCAGCGCGAGCAATGTCGCCATCGATTCGCTGTTCGGATCCTTCAGATGCAGCGGATTGAAGTCGAAGTGCAGGAACGCGAGCAGCGGCAGCGCGCCGATCACGACCACGAGCGTGCCGATCAGGATCGGCTTGCGATGGCGATCGAGGAAGTCGTCGACCGGCGCGAGCCACGGGAAGCCCGGCGTCTTCGATTCGCCCGGCGGCGCGAACAGGCGCAGCAGCGCCGGCAGCAGCGTGAGCGTGGTGAGCAGCGCGACGAACATCCCGACGCCTGCGATCAGGCCGAGTTCGGACACGCCGCGATAGGCGGTGGGGATGAACGAGAAGAAGCTCGCCGCGACGGCCGCGGTGGCCAGCGCGAGCGGCATGCCCATCGAGTGCGCGGCGCCGATCAGCGCGTGATCGATGCGCGGATCGCGGAAGCGTTCCTCGCGGTACTTCACACCGTACTGGATCGAGAAATCGACGCCGAGGCCGACGAACAGCACCATGAACGCGACCGAGATCATGTTCAGCGAACCGACCATCGCAAGGCCGAGCGCCGCGGTCACGACGAGGCCGACGAACAGCGTGACGAGCACCGAGCCGATCATCCGCTTCGAGCGCAGCGCGAGCCACAGGATCACGAGCACGGCGAGGAGCGTGAGCGCGCCGTTGAGCGCGGCGCCGTCTTCGACCGACGCGAATTCGTCGTCGGCGAGCGGTTGTTCGCCGGTCAGCCGCACGACCGCGCCGTAGCGTTGCTCGAGGCCGAGCGCTTTCGCCGTGTCGCGGATCACCTGGGTCGTCTCGGCACCGGCCTTCAGCGCACCGTAGTTGACGACCGGCTGCACCGTGACGAACGCGCGGGCCGGCTGGCGCGCGGCATCGCTGTCGACCAGCCCGCGCCACGAGAACGCGGCGGGCTTGCCGGCCAGCACGTCGTCGACCGTCGCGGCGCTGCGCGCGAGCAGCTTCGCCATCGCGGGCAGCTTCACCTGGCCGGTCAGGAGCGGCTGGCCGAGCGTGGTGGACAGCGTGGTCGCGAGCCCGGTCAGGCTCGGGTTCTTCGCGAGTTCGTTGACGAGCGGCCGCGCGCTCGCGAGCTGTGTCGTCGTGTCCGACACTTCCTGCGGCGACAGGAACAGCAGCCCGTTGTGCTCGAAGAACGGGCCGCCACCGGGTTCGGCGACCTGGCCGATGCGGCCGGCGTCGGCCTGCTTCTGCAGGGCTTCGGTGAGCGTATGCGCGGCGGCGGTTGCGAATTCGGGTGCCGGGGCCTCGACCACCGCGAGGATCGTGCCGTTGCGTTGCGGGAAGGCCTTGTCGACGGCCTGGCCGAGCGCGGCCCACTGGGGTTCGGCATCGACGAGCTTGCTGATGTCCGTGTTGATCTTGAAGTGCTGCGCGACGTAGACGCCGCTGAAGACGGCGACGACGAGCGACAGCACGACGACCCAGACGGGGCGGCGTACCGACCATGCGACGAGTCGGACGATGAGAGATGTCACCATGTGGCGGCGGGGAGGGGCTGGCAAGGACAAAACAACGAGTATACCGGCGCAACGTGGCGTCGGTCGCGACGTTGGAGCGTAAAGGGGCGGGAAGGATATTTGCTCCGCAGCGCAGGAATCGGCGCGCGGAGCCCGGCGATTTGTATGGGGATGCTTACATAATCGACTGGAGTCGCGCCGCGACGGGGCCTGTGACAAAAGGGGTTGAAAGGTAACAGTCGGTCACCACGCGGCAGGCCGGGCGCCGGGCCGCTATACTTCGACCCACCGGCCAATGCCACCGATGCAATTCGCCGGCCGTTTTTTCTCATCGAGTGCGATATCCGTATGAAACGTCATCTCTTTGCTTTCGTCGCGGCGGCCGCCGTGTCGGTTTCCGCTTTCGCGCAGAGCGCGCCCGTCGACATCGTCCGCAATGCGGTCGAAGGCACCGTCAACGCGATGAAGGCCGATCCGGGCGCGCGCGGCGGCGACATGGCGAAAGTCACGCAAGTCGTCGAGCAGCGCTTCCTGCCCGCGACGAACTTCGAACGCACGACCCGCATCGCGGTCGGCGATGCCTGGAAGCAGGCGACGCCGCAACAGCAGCAGGAGCTTTACAAGCAGTTCAAGCTGCTGATGACGCGCACCTATGCCGCGTCGCTCGCGCAGCTCGGCGGCCAGGACGCGAAGTTCTCGTTCAAGGCCGGCGGCGCGTCGGGCGCCGATGCGCTGGTGCAGTCGACGGTCACGACGCCGGGCGACAGCCAGTCGGTCGGCTATCGCCTCGGCAAGGTCGGTAACGACTGGAAAATCTACGACATCGACATGTCGGGCGCGTGGCTGATCCAGGTCTACCAGGGCCAGTTCAAGAGCCAGCTCGCGTCGGGCGGCATCGACGGCCTGATCGCGTATCTGCAGAAGCACAACTCGCGGACGAACTGATCGCCGCCAGTCGGCCGGCTGTTCAGCATGTCGGCATGCATCAAGGGCGCCCTCGGGCGCCCTTTTCGTTGCGGGTTCGCGGTGGCGGCGTCATGTTCGGCACGACGCAACGCCGGTGTCGGGCTACCGCCGCCGATGCTCGACCGCGAACTTGATCAGCTCCGCCTGCCCCTCGATCTCGAGCTTGCGCTTCAGATTGAGCCGGTGCGTTTCCACCGTGCGCACCGAGAGCCCCGTCTGCTGCGCGATCTGCTTGCTCGACAGCCCCTCGGCCAGCGCATCGAGGATGTCGCGTTCGCGCGGCGTCAGGCGGTCGAGCGGCGACGCGGTCGCGCTCGCCTGGATCATCCGCGCGGCGAGCCCTTCGCTGAAGAATGTCTGCCCCGTGAGCACCGCGCCGATCGCGCGCACGATCTCGCTCGCGGGTGAATCCTTCAGCAGATAGCCACTCGCGCCGGCGCGCACGGCCTGCGTCACATATTCGACGTTGTCGTGCATCGACAGCATCAGCACGCGAATCCCCGGAAAGCGCTCGTGAAAGACGCCGGCGAGCGTGATGCCGTTCATCCCGTTCATGCCGACGTCCATCAGCGCGAGATCGGGCTCGAGCGACGCGGCGAGCGCGAGCGCCTCGTCCGCGTTGCCGGCTTCGCCGACCACGGACAGGTCGGCCGCCTCGAGCCGCATCCGCAGGCCGTCGCGCACCAGCGGGTGATCGTCGACAAGCAGCAGTCGGGCGGCGGGCCGGGCGGTGTCGGGGGCGCTCATGGGCAAAGGTCTCCGGTTATGGGGCGCGTGGTCAGGCGGCGCGCAGCGGCACGCGCGCGGCCACGACGGTGTGGCCGACCTGCGACGTGATCGTCAATGTGCCGCCGAGCGCGTCGAGGCGCTCGCGCATGTTGCGCAGCCCGATGCCGCGGCGCGCATCGGTCTGCGACCGCTCGGCATCGAAGCCGCAGCCGTTGTCGGCGATGGTCAGCGTGGCGGAATGCGCGCCGACGTCGAGCGTGACGGCCGCGCGCGACGCCTGCGCATGATGCACGATGTTGCTGAGCGCTTCCTGCGCGATCCGGAACAGCGCCGTATTGACCGGCGCGGGCAACGGCCGCGCGCCGCTGTGCGCCACCTGCGTATAGCCGATGTCGATGCCGCTTTCCGTGCCGAGTTCGCGCACGAGCTGCTCGAGCGCGGCCGCAAGGCCGAGATCGTCGAGCATCGCCGGGCGCAGCGCATGCGAGATGCGCCGCACTTCGCGCAGCGTCTCGCCGAGACGTCCGACACCCGACGCGAGCGCCTGCTCGGCTTCGGGCATGCGCGTCGCACCGCGCTCGAAGCGCGCGAGCGCGGATTCGAGCATCAGCTTCGCGGACACCATCATCTGGCTGATCCCGTCATGCAGTTCGCGCGACAGCCGCTCGCGCTCCTGTTCCTGCGATTCGACGACACGCTGCGCGAGCTGCTTGAGCTTCGCGTCGGCGCTGCGCGACTCGCTGACGTTCAGCACCAGCGCGCAGACGGCGATCGCCGCCGCGCCGGTCAGCGCGATCGCGGTGAGCCAGCTCATCGTCCGCTCGATGTTCGCGGACGCGCGCGCGTCGATGCGTTGCAACGCGTTGTCGACGTCGTCGAGATAGATGCCGGTGCCGACCATCCAGCCCCAGCGTTCGAGCGCGACGACGTAGCCGAGCTTCGGCGCGAGCTTGCCCGTCGACGGCCGCTGCCACGTGTAGCGCACGTAGCCGCCGCCGTGCGACGCGGCGCCGATCAGCTGCTGGATCGTCAGCGCGCCCTGCGGGTCGCGCATCGACCAGTAGTTGTGGCCGACGCGCTCGGGCTCGCGCGGATGCATCAGCGCATTGCCGTGCAGGTCGTATACGAAGAAATAGCCGTCGGGGCCGAAATCCATCTTCTGCAGCATCGCGAGCGCCTGGGTGCGCAGCAACGCGTCGTCGCGCGCATTGCGGCCGCTCGCGTCGTACAGCGGCATGATCGCGCTCGTCGCGAGCTCGACGTAATGCTTCAGCTCCACTTCCTTGCTCGACAGGTAGGCGGCCTGGATCGTCGCGTGCTGCGTGCGCGCGAGCGACGTCGCCTGCTGGCGCACGCCGAAGCCGATACCGGCGATCGCGAGCAGGAATGGCACGATGGCCAGGAGGAAAATCTTTGCCTTGAGTCTCATGGTGGTGTGAAGCGGGCGCGGGCCGGCCGGCACATGTGTCGCGCGGCGGCGAGCCGACATTGTCGGCGATTTCGCCCGGGGTCGGCGGGGCGGCGGCCCGCCGTGGCTCAGGCGCGCCGCGGCGTGCGATCCAGGCTCTCGGCCGTCTGCACGACGACCCGGTTGCGCCCGCGTTCCTTGGCCCGGTACAGCGCGTCGTCGGCGAGCTTCAGCGCGGCCTGGATGCTGTCGTCGCGTTCCGGGTAGCAGGTCGTCACGCCGATGCTCGCGGTCAGGCGGTCGGACGAGCCCGTGGCGTGCCGGATGCCGAGATCGAGGATGCCGGTGCGGATCGCTTCGGCGATCGTCACGGCGCCGGGCGTGTCGACGTCGGGCAGCACGACGACGAATTCCTCGCCGCCGTAGCGGGCCGCATAGTCGGCCGGGCGCCGCAGGCAGCCCGCAATGCAGCGGCCGACCGCGGCGAGCGCGTCGTCGCCGGCCTGGTGGCCTTGCGTGTCGTTGTAGCGCTTGAAGTGATCGACGTCGACGAACAGCAGCGACAGCGCGTGTTGCGAGCGTGCCGCGCGGCGCCATTCGCGCGCGAGCGTGACGTCGAGCATCCGGCGGTTGTCGAGGCCGGTGAGGCCGTCGGTGCGCGCGAGCGCCTGCAGTTCGGTTTCCGCACGGTGCCGCTTGCGCAGCTGCACGTCGAGCAGAAGCGACAAGCTGGCGAAGCCGAGCGCGAGCATGACCATCGCCGAACCGATCGGGATCGCACGGTCGTACCACGCTGCGTAGGTGTCGGCTTCCGAGCGCGCGACCATGATGATCAGCGGCACGTTTTCGAGATGCCGGAACACGTACAGGCGCCGCACGCCGTCGATCGACGCGGTATCGGCGAAGCTGCCCTCGTTCGCGGTCATGAAGTGCCGGAACGTGCTGGCCTTGCTGATGTCGCGGCCGACGATCGCCGGATCGTACGGCTTGCGCGCGACCATTCGGCCGTCGGTGTTGATCAGCGCGACGGAGCCGCGATCGCCGAGCGCCAGGCGCGAGAACAGGTTCTGGAAATATTCGAGCCGGATCGACATCACGGCGACGCCGCCGAATGACCCGTCGGGCCGCGTGATACGCCGGCTGAGCGCGATGCTCAGCGAGCCGCCGCGCAGTCGGGAATGGTACGGATCGCTGATGTACAGGCCGACGTCCGGGTGGTCGCGGTGCACCGTGAAATACGGTTCGTTGGCGAAGTTGACCTTGCGCGGCACATCGCTCACGCCGTCGACCGCGATGTCGCCGTTCGCGTCGAGCACGTAGATGCCGCCGAGATATTTGGCCGTCGTCGCGCGGTCGAACAGCACCTGGCGGCGCAGCGACATCGGCAGCCTGGCGACTTCGGGATCGTTCGAGCCGTCGACGACCGCCTGCAGCGACAGCGAATAGATCTCGATGTTGCGCTCGATGTCCCACGACGCCATCAGCGCGATGTTCTGCTGGGTGGTGCGCGCGATATCGCGTGCGTCGATACGGCCTTCGTACAGCACGATGGCGCACAGCAGCAACAGGAGCAGCGCGATCAGCAGCCCTGAATAGAAGATCAGGTGCGGCAGCAGGAACCGGCGAAATTGCGCGGCGATGCGGCCCGTCAGGCCGGATTCGCTGGGCATTGCGTAGTCGGTTTCTGCCATGGTTCGTGGATCGATGGGCATCTGCGCCAGGCGGCGGGCCGATGCGATTGTTCGTATGATTTGCCGGCGGCGATCCGGTATGCGGTCTCCGATGCGCATGCCGCCCGATCGACCGGAGAACGGGAGCCGATCATCGATGATTGCGGCCAGATAAACCGCAAAAATCACTCCGTTCACCGGGAGGATTGGCCGCGATCCGACGATCCGACGAATCGGGCGGCGCGGATTGATCCGAGTATAACGCGCGTATTCGTATGCGCGGAGAATGTTGCGGACCGTTGATCCGGATCAACTTATCGCCGTGGCCGACACTTGCCAATCGCGCGTGGAGCGTTGCGGCGCAAGGCTTTGCGCCAGGGGCAGGAGCGGCGCGAATTCCACGCTGGCCGGTTTTACTGCTTTAACGGTCGGTGAAGCAGGAACTTGAGGTCATGCGATACGGACCGATTATCCATTTCGGTATCCGCATGAATTCGCAGATGAAAAACGGGCGGCCACGATGGCCGCCCGTTTCGCGAAACCGCATGCGGGAAAGCCCGCTTGCCAAGGGTTTACGCGCCGTGCTGCTGCGCCTTGTACGCGAGCCGGAACCGATGCAGCAGCGGCTCGGTATAGCCGCTCGGCTGCGACGTGCCCTGCAGCGCCAGCGCGCACGCGGCCTTGAATGCCGTCGACTGGTCATAGCCGGGCGCCATCGGGCGATAGTTCGGGTCGCCGGCATTCTGCTGATCGACGACGCGCGCCATCCGCTTGAACACGTCGAGCACGAACGCCTCGGTGATCACGCCGTGGCGCAGCCAGTTCGCGATGTGCTGGCTCGAGATGCGCAGCGTCGCGCGGTCTTCCATCAGGCCGACGTCGTGAATGTCCGGTACCTTCGAGCACCCGACGCCCTGTTCGACCCACCGCACGACGTAGCCGAGGATGCCCTGCGCGTTGTTCTCGACTTCGCTCAGGATCTCGGCCTCGCTCCACTCGGCGCGTTCGACGACCGGCACGGTCAGCAGGCCTTCGAGCAGCGCGTCGCGTTCGCTCGCGTACGGCGTCTTCTCGAGTTCCTGCTGGACGGCCTGCACGTCGACGAGGTGGTAGTGCAGCGCGTGCAGCGTCGCGGCGGTCGGGGACGGCACCCACGCGGTGTTCGCGCCGGCGCGCGGATGCGCGATCTTCTGCTCGAGCATCGCATGCATCAGGTCCGGCATCGCCCACATGCCCTTGCCGATCTGCGCGCGGCCGCGCAGGCCGGCCGACAGGCCCGCGAGCACGTTGTTGCGCTCGTACGACTGGATCCATGCCGACGACTTCATGTCGCCCTTGCGGATCATCGGGCCGGCTTCCATCGCGGTGTGCATCTCGTCGCCGGTGCGATCGAGGAAGCCGGTGTTGATGAACGCGACGCGCGCGGCGGCCGCCGCGATACAGGCGGCGAGGTTCACGCTGGTGCGGCGCTCCTCGTCCATGATGCCCATCTTCAGCGTGTTGCGCGGCAGGCCGTACAGGTCCTCGATGCGCGCGAACAGCGTGTCGGCGAACGCGACTTCGACCGGGCCGTGCATCTTCGGCTTCACGATGTAGATCGAGCCCGTGCGCGAGTTGCGCTTCGCCTTCAGGTCATGCAGCGAGCACAGCACCGTGACGACGCCGTCGAGGATGCCTTCCGGAATCTCGTTGCCGTCGCGGTCGAGCACCGCGCCGTTGGTCATCAGGTGGCCCACGTTGCGCACGAACAGCAGCGAGCGGCCGTGCAGCGTCACCGTGCCGCCGGCCGGCGTCGTGTATTCGCGATCGGCGTTCAGGCGGCGCGTGAAGGTCTTGCCGCCCTTCGCGACTTCCTCGACCAGCGTGCCCTGCATCAGGCCGAGCCAGTTGCGATACAGCTGGACCTTGTCGTCGGCGTCGACCGCCGCGACCGAATCCTCGCAGTCGATGATCGTGCTGACCGCGGCTTCGAGCACGACGTCCTTCACGTTCGCGAGATCGGCGCGGCCGATGGGGGTCGACGCATCGATCTGGATCTCGAGGTGCAGGCCGTTGTGCTTCAGCAGGATCGCGGACGGTGCGCCTGCCGCGCCTTGATAGCCGACGAACTGCGCCGGCTGCGCGAGATGCACGACGCCCTTGCCGGTTTCGACGGCGAGCTGGCCGTCCTCCACGCGATAGCGCAGTGCGTCGCGGTGCGAGCCGCTCGCGAGCGGCGCCGCGTTGTCGAGCACTTCACGCGCGTAGTCGATCACGCGCTGGCCGCGCGTCGGGTTGTAGGCCGTGGTGCGTTCGGCGCCGCCGTCCTCCGGCAGCGCGTCGGTGCCGTACAGCGCGTCGTACAGGCTGCCCCAGCGTGCGTTCGCGGCGTTCAGCGCATAGCGCGCGTTCGACAGCGGCACGACGAGCTGCGGGCCGGCCTGCGTCGCGATCTCGCTGTCGACGTGCGCGGTGGCTGCCGCGACGTTCGACGGGACCGGCACGAGATAGCCGATCTGTTCGAGGAACGCGCGATACGCGGCATGGTCGCGCACCGGGCCGGGGTGCGCGCGATGCCACGCGTCGAGTTCCTGCTGCAGGCGGTCGCGTTCCGCGAGCAGTTCGCGGTTGCGCGGCGCGAGGTCGTGCACCAGGGCCGAGAAACCGCTCCAGAATGCGGTCTTGTCGATACCGGTGCCCGGCAGTGCTTCGTTTTCAATGAACTGGCTCAGCGCTGGCGCGACTTGCAGTCCTGCTTGGTCGATCATCGTGATTCCTCCCGGGGAATGAAAAACGCGCGCGGATCAGGCCGCGACGCTTTGTGTGCCGGCGCGGGCGATCTGCGCATCCTGTTCGGACTTTACGCCAGACACACCGATCGCGCCCGCAATGCGGCCATCCACCGTCACCGGCACGCCGCCTTCGAGCAACCCCGTCAGCGGCACGCTCAGAAACGCCGTGCGGCCACCGTTGATCATATCCTCATACGCCTTCGTCTCGCGACGGCCGAGCGCCGCCGCGCGCGCCTTGTCCTGCGCGATGCAGGCGCTGGCCGCCGATGCACCGTCGAGGCGTGCGAACGCGAGCAGGTGCCCGCCGTCGTCGACGATGGCGATCGACACGGCCCAGCCGTGACGCTCGGCTTCCGCGCGGGCGGCGGCGAGCATGCGGTCTACGTCGGCGAGTTCGAGTTCGGGCTTCGTTTTCATGGCGTTCCTCCGGAATCAGCGGTCAGTTGACGAGTCGGTTGTCGACGAGCTCGATCCAGTGGCGCACGCGCGTGCGGCCCGCGCCGTTCAGGTGAGTCTGGCAGCCGATGTTGGCCGTGACAATCAGGTCCGGCCGTGCGGCTTCGAGCGCGTCGAGCTTGTTGTCGCGCAGTTTGGTGGCGAGTTCGGGCTGCGTCAGCGCATAGGTGCCGGCGGAGCCGCAGCACAGGTGGCCGTCGGCGACATTCGTCAGATCGAAGCCGAGCCGCGTCAGGATGCTCTCCACCGCGCCGCCGAGCCGCTGCGCGTGCTGCAGCGTGCACGGGCAATGAACCGCGACGCGGCGCTGCGTCGCATCGGCCAGCGCGTCGAGCGGCTCGGCCGCGATCACTTCCGCGAGGTCGCGCGCCAGCGCACTGACGCGCCGCGCCTTGTCCGCATAGACGGGGTCGGAGCGCAGCAGGTCGCCGTATTCCTTCACGAACGCGCCGCAGCCGCTCGCCGTCAGCACGATCGCTTCCGCGCCGGCCGCAATCGCGGGCCACCATGCATCGATGTTGCGGCGTGCGCGTGCGAGCCCGGCATCCTGCGCGTTCAGGTGATATTCGGTCGCGCCGCAGCAGCCGGCCTCGCGCGCGGGCGTCACGCTGATGCCGAGCCGGTCGAGCACGCGCGCGGCGGCCGCGTTCGTGTTCGGCGACAGCGAAGGCTGCACGCAGCCTTCCAGCATCAGCACGCGCCGGGCGTGGCGCACGGGCGGGCGCGGCATGGCGGCGGGCACGGTGGCCGGGATCTTGTCCTGCAGCGTGCCGGGCAGCAGCGGGCGCAGCGCGCGGCCGGCCTTCAGCAGCGCGGCGAAGGTCGCCGGCCGCGGCACGACGTGACGCAGGCCGGCGCGCAGCAGGCGCTCGCGCGCCGGACGCCGCGCGCGTTTCTCGGCTTCCGCGCGGCCGATGTCGAGCAGCGTGTGATAGCGCACGCCGGACGGACAGGTCGTTTCGCAGTTGCGGCAGGTCAGGCAGCGGTCGAGATGCTGCTGCGTGCGCTCGCCGCACGGTTCGCCTTCGAGCATTTGCTTGATCAGGTAGATGCGTCCGCGCGGCCCGTCGAGCTCGTTGCCGAGCACCTGGTAGGTCGGGCAGGTCGCATTGCAGAAGCCGCAGTGCACGCACGCGCGCAGGATCGCTTCCGCTTCGTCGGCCCGGTCGAGGGCCTTGCTGGCTTCGCTGAGATTGGTTTGCATCGGCGGTTCGAAGTCGGGTTGGCGTCAGACGTCCGCGTACAGGCGGCCGGGATTGAAAATCGCATGCGGATCGAGCTGCGCCTTCAGCTGGCGATGCACGCGCAGCAGCGCGGGCGGCAACGGCTGGAACGGCTCGGACGTCGTGCCGGCCGTGAAGCAGGTCGCGTGGCCGCCCCACTGCGCGGCGAACCGCTGCACGTCGGCCGGTGCGGCGTCGGTTTTCAGCCAGCGCTGCGCGCCGCCCCAGTCGACGAGCACCGCGCCGGCGAGCGGGTCGAGCGGCGCGGCGGCCGGCACCGACACGCGCCACAGCGGGCGGGGATCGTCGAAGAACGGCAGCGACAGGTCGCGCAGCCGCGCCCAGAACCCGTCGTCGCGATCGTCCATGCGCTCGCCGCCGATCGTGTCGCGCGCGGCCTTCACCGAGCCCTCGCCGCCTTCGAGGCGCACGCGCAGCACGCCGTCCGCGTGGCAGGCGCCCGCGAGCGGCAGCCCCGCGCGCCGCCACCCGGCGACGCGTTGAACGGCTTCGCCCGCAGTGAGCGGCAACGCGAGATCGCCGGTCGCGCGCGGCTTCGGCAGCACCTTCAGCGACACCTCCGTCACGACGCCGAGGCAGCCGAAGCTGCCCGCGAGCAGCCGCGACACGTCGTAGCCCGCGACGTTCTTCATCACCTCGCCGCCGAAACGCAGATGTTTCGCGTGGCCGGTGATCACGCGGCAGCCGAGCACAAAGTCGCGCACCGCGCCGGCCCACGGGCGGCGCGGCCCCGACAGCGCGGCCGCGAACATCCCGCCGACGGTGGCCGCGCCGCCGAACGTCGGCGGCTCGCACGGCAGCATCTGGCCCGCCGCGTCGAGCATCGCGTCGAGTTCGGCGAGCGGCGTGCCCGCGCGCGCGGTGATGACGAGTTCGGTCGGGTCGTACGCGACGATGCCGCGATGCGTGCGCACGTCGAGCGTGCGGCCTTCGACGGCGCGGCCGACGAATGCCTTCGTGCCCGCGCCGCGAATGTGCAGCGGCTGGCGATCGTGGATCGCGGCGTCGACCTGTGCGACGAGCGCCGCGCTGTCGTCGATCGATTCGGGTTCGCGTTCGCGTCGCATCAGAAGCGCTCCAGTTCGGGAAACGGCAGCTTGCCGTGATGGACGTGCATCGCGCCGAACTCGGCGCAGCGATGCAGCGTCGGGATGTTCTTGCCGGGATTGAGCAGGCGCTGCGGATCGAACGCGGCCTTCACCGCGTGGAAGAACGTGATTTCGTCGGCATTGAACTGCACGCACATCTGGTTGATCTTCTCGCGCCCGACGCCGTGTTCGCCGGTGATGCTGCCGCCCACGGCGACGCACAGCTCGAGGATCTTGCCGCCGAGCGCCTCCGCGCGGTCGAGCTCGCCGGGACGGTTCGCGTCGAACAGGATCAGCGGATGCATGTTGCCGTCGCCCGCATGGAACACGTTCGCGACCGGCAGCGCGTATTCGGCCGAGAGCGCTGCGATCCCTTCGAGCACGCGCGGCAGTTCGCGGCGCGGGATCGTGCCGTCCATGCAGTAGTAGTCGGGCGACATGCGGCCGACCGCCGGGAACGCGTTCTTGCGGCCGGCCCAGAAACGCTGCCGCTCCGCTTCGTCGCGCGCGACGCGGATTTCCGACGCGCCGGCGTCACGCAGCAGCGTGGCGACGCGTTCGGCGTCTTCGTCGACATCGGTCGCCGCGCCGTCGAGTTCGCACAGCAGGATCGCCTGCGCGTCGACCGGATAGCCCGCGTGGATGAAGTCTTCGGCCGCACGGATCGCGAGGTTGTCCATCATCTCGAGCCCGCCGGGGATCACGCCCGCGCCGATGATCCGCGCGACCGCCGCACCGGCTTCGGCGACGTCGTCGAAGCTCGCCATCAACACCTTCACGCTCGGCGGCTTCGGCAGCAGCTTGACCGTCACCTCGGTGACGATGCCCAGCATCCCCTCCGAGCCGGTGAACAGCGCGAGCAGGTCGAAGCCGGGGGCGTCGAGCGCGTCGGCGCCGAGCGTCAGCGTGTCGCCGTCGATCGTCAGGATCTCGACCTTCAGGATGTTGTGCACCGTCAGCCCGTATTTGAGGCAATGCACGCCGCCCGCGTTTTCGGCGACGTTGCCGCCGATCGAGCACGCGATCTGCGACGACGGATCGGGCGCGTAGTAAAGGCCGTGCGGCGCGGCCGCTTGCGAGATCGCGAGGTTGCGCACGCCGGGCTGCACGCGCGCGATGCCGGCATCGGGGTCGATGTCGAGAATCTTGTTGAACTTCGACATGACGAGCAGGAGGCCCTTTTCGAGCGGCATCGCGCCGCCCGACAGGCCGGTGCCCGCGCCGCGTGCGACCACCGGCACGCCGTGCGCGGCCGCGACGCGCAGCACCGCGCGCACCTGCTCGACCGTGTCGGGCAGCACGACCGCGAGCGGCACCGTGCGGTATGCGGCGAGGCCGTCGCATTCGAACGGCTTGAGCGCCTCGCGCTCGTGCAGCACGTCGAGGCCGGGCGCCGCCGCGTGCAGTGCGGCAACGAGTGTGTCGCGGTCGACGGTCGCCAACGGGCCGTCGATACGTTCGTCGTAGGTGAAACTCATCGTGTGTCTCCGTCTCCACCCTCTTCATCATGCAGGCGGCCGCGGGATGCGCGGCGCACCGGATGGACGGCATTCTTGGCGGGCGGAGGGGGCATGTCCAGACGTCGCCAGCGTGGTCATACCAGTTTTTCGAGGCGTGCCTGTCGAGGGGCGTCGATCGAGGGGGAAAACCCAATCCAAACAAGGGATTGTGAGAAAATCGACAACATTCGCCCAAAGTGGTCATACCAGTATGGAAAAGCAGGATCGACAAGCGCCGGCGCGCAATGTCGCCGACGTCGTCGCCGAGCGGATCGAGCAACTGATCGTCGACGGCGTGCTCAAGGCCGGGCAGGCGCTGCCGTCCGAGCGGCGGCTCACCGAGAAGCTCGGCGTGTCGCGCACGGCCGTGCGCGAAGGGATGAAGCTGCTGCGCGCGCGCGGGATCATCGACACGACGCACGGCAAGGGCTCGTTCGTCGCGAGCCTGACCCCGCAGCGCGAGGTTTCGCCGATGATGCATCTGCTCGGCTCGCAGCCGCGCACGCTGTACGACCTGTTCGAAGTGCGCGGGATGCTCGAGACCGAAGCCGCGCGGCTCGCCGCGCTGCGCGGCACGCCCGCCGACTTCATCCTGATCAAACGCCGATACGAGGAAATGACCGCGGCCGACGCGCAGGATCTCGACCCGGCCGCGCGCGCGAAGCTCGACCATGCGTTCCATCTCGCGATCTGCGAGGCGTCGCACAATCCGGTGCTCGTCAACACGCTGCAGTCGCTGACGGATCTGCTGCTCAGTTCCGTGTTCGCGTCGGTGAACAATCTCTATCACCGCGAGCCGCTGAAAAAGCAGATCGATCGGCAGCATGCGCGGCTCTACAACGCGGTGACCGGGCGGTTGCCCGACCAGGCGCGCAAGGCCGCGAGCGAGCATATCCGGCAGTGCGTCGATTATCTGCGCGAGATCGAAGCGGAGGAGCAGCGGCTCGTGCGCTCGACGCTGCGCCTCGAAGGATGGACCTGAGCCGCTTGAACCGGCGTGGCCGTTGGCGCCGTGACGTGCATCAGGCATATTGCGCTGGTCGCGCGGTCTCTTGGGCCAATATGTCACAATGTGACCCATTTGATGCGTGGCCCGACACGGCCCGTTTCGCCCTTGCGCGACACGCGCCTTCGCGGTTGACCGTGACGCGCCGCCAATCCTTGAAGGAGGACGCTGCATGTCGATTCCGACGCGTGGCGACGGGCCGGAGGCCCGCGCCGTCCAGATCCTGCATCGCCCCGTCTGCGACCTGCTCGGCTGTGCATGGCCGATCGTGCTCGCGGGCATGGGCGGCGTCGCGCGGGCGGAGCTCGCGAGTGCGGTGAGCGCCGCCGGCGGGTTCGGTTTTCTCGGGATGGTGCGCGAGCCGGTCGCGCTGATCCGGCGCGAGGTCGAACGGGTGCGCGCGGCCACCGAGCGGCCATTCGGCGTCAACCTGATTCCCGCGTCGACGCCGACCGAATTGCTCAAGGCGCAGATCGATGCGTGTATCGAGTTGCGTGTGCCCGTGGTTGCGTTGTTCTGGGATGTGATGCCGGGCGTCGTGCAGCGTCTGCGCGATGCGGGCGTGCGGGTGGTTCATCAGGTGGGCTCGCTCGACGATGCGCGCGCGGCCGAGGCGGCCGGGGCGCAGGCGCTGATCGCTCAGGGGCGCGAGGCTGGCGGCCACGTGCGTGGTGATCGGCCGTTGGCCGAGTTGCTGCCTGAAGTGATTCGCGCGACGCGGTTGCCGGTGCTCGCGGCCGGCGGGATCGTCGACGGCGCCGACGTGGCCGCCGCGATGGCGCTCGGTGCGCAGGGGGCGGTGATGGGTACGGCGTTCATCGCAACGCACGAATCGTTCGCGCATGCGTATCACCAGCAGCGGATCGTCGATGCGCGTGAAGGCGACACGCTGTTGACCGATATCTTTCACATCAACTGGCCGCGCGGCGCGCGGGTGCGCGTGCTGCCGTCGAGTGTCACGCGTGGCGAGCGCGGTGATCCGTTCAGTGATGCGCGCGTGGTGATCGGCGACGAGGAAGGGCGGCCCATTTATCTGTTCAGCACCGACTCGCCGTTGCGTACGATGACCGGTGATTTCGAGGCGATGGCGTTGTATGCGGGCACGGGGGCCGGGCGAATTCGAGCGATCGAGTCGGCCGGCGAGGTGCTGCGCCGGATCGTGTGCGATGCGGCGGCGATCGTCGAGACAAGCGCGGCTTCATCGGCTGGTGAAGTGAATGAGGCGCGTGCGGCGTTGCTCGCGGCGCTCGATGAATTGCTGGAGGCGGAGCGGGCGGGGGCGCGCGTTGCATCCGAGACTGCGGCAGCGGTTACCGAAGACGCCGAACTCCACCGGCTGATCGCGCATATTCGGCAGGACGAGGCGCACTGGTGCAGCGTGCTGGTCGACGCGATTCGGACGCTCGGTGCAATGCCGACGCGTGCGACCGGTTCATTCTATGAAAGGGCGATGGCGATCGATGATCTGGCCGAGCGGATGGCGTTTCTGAACCGCGGGCAACGCTGGGTCGTGCGCAAACTGCAGACGCTGCTGCCGACGCTGGCCGATCCGGATATTCATCATGCGCTGTCGTTGATGCTGGTCGCGCACGAGAAGAATATCGGCGCGGTGGATGCGCGGTTGAGGGAGAGGGGGGCGGGGAGCGTGTAGGGGAGGGGCAATGAATCGGCCCGCGTCGCTCTGACGCGCGCCGCTGTGGGCAAGCGATGCTGGCGTCAACGACGTTTTTCCCTCGTTTCAGGCGGGATGACGCTATTCGAGGGTTCTCAGTCAAATGCGCCTTCCAGGATCTCAGTCATTGCTTCGTCATACCGAAGGCGCCGAGCTTCTCTTTTACCTCGGCGGCAATTGCGCATAAAAAAGGTTCATCGCGGAATTTCGGGGAACGCCGGGGAGGAGCGTCGGTGTTCGGCCAGGAACGGCCAGTCGACGTCGGCATCTAGACCGTTGACAATTGATATCACGTCTTTGTCTATTTCCGTCACAGGAAGCGTGTGAGGTGCCTATGGTCCGTCTCGATTGTTCGGGTATCTGGTTCGGCTCGCAACTCGACGAGAAGCATCTTTTTGAGTGGGCGATGGAAATCCCAGGGGTGTTGCGATGGGAGCAAGATACGCTCGTTGTCCGGTCACGTCTTTCTGAGGCTTCCCTGAGAGACGTTTTGGCATTGTTCAGTCGCTATGGAATACCTATGGCCCAGTTGGCGCAGTTCATGACGGGCCAGAACAAGAAGTGGTTTGCGGCTCCCCATATGTACTGGCACGCCAAAGTCTTTGGGGTAATACAACCCAACGGACTGGTCCCACCAACTCCTCCTGAATGCGGGTAATACAAAATGCGGACATCTGCCTTCTGGGGAAGGCTACTTCCGCTTAGGGTTGACAGGCGTCCGTCACATCCGGCGGGCAGCGGCCAGAAGCAGACGGTCGACACCTCAGCGCGGATCGCTGACAATCGAACACTGGCGTGTTTGCATTCTTGGCCGGATTCAGACCGAACGGAGACAGTTCGATATCCAGCAAGTCACGAGACAAATAGCCTCATCGAAGCTGATTCAGACTGTCCGCGAACAACGAACCCATGAGAGGTGGCCGCCTTGACAACGCAGTTCAATCGGTTGCTCGAGCATATCGCTTCACTGCAACGCCAGTTGAATGACAAGCGCTTTCTCGAACTTCGTCTGTATCGGCGCGACGCGACGATCTATCAGTTGTCCAGTGCGGTCAATCACACGATTGCTTGCTGGTTTAGCGAGAATTATCGACCGATCAGCTTCCTTATCGACCGCGGCAGAAGCTTCATGCACGAGTTCCCGGCCGGGAGACCCGAAGCTGCGGAGTATTACGCGCTTGCGGAAGAGTTCTTCAAGGTCGTGCTATCCGCACTTGAGGTTATCCCGGACGCGGAAGCTTGCGATGACTGAAAAATATCAACTCAGACTCATGTTCGAATGGGGCGGCGGTTGTATTGGGCGGGAGACGACACTACTCGCAGCGCATACGGGGTTGGTCCGATTGAGGACTCGATGCCGCTAGCTGATGAAACGCGCAGAAAGCTTGCGGAAATGACGGCGTGGCATGACCTATCGCTCAACTGGGAATACCCACCAGACCCGGGACCATGAGACGCGCCTGAATACGAGCGCTTTGAAGCGAGCGCGGCCACGATGCGTGACCGTCTTCAACAGGAACTGGGAGACTGCTTCGCTATTGTCTACGAGAGATTGGGGGATTATGAGGGACGGGCCGAGAATCAATAGCTCGGAACACCCGGTCACCGGAAGGCTCGCCTCTCAGTGAATGGCCGCTTCAGAGAAGTACCACTGTCCCTTGTGTCGGCACCCGTCAGTCGGCCGCCACCCCGATGCCAACAGACCGGGTTCGGCCAGAAGCAGTTAGTCGACATATGGGCCTCATTCGTCGACAATATCAGGACGTTTTGCTCACGTCAGCGAGCAACCTTGACTTTGGAAG